>CALAML010000120.1 GCA_937925845.1 uncultured Acidimicrobiales bacterium
AGCGACGGGATGGTTCGGGCCACCACCGGTAGATCCAACTCGGCTGCTTCGAGCACGGTCAGCGGGAAACCCTCCCACGACGCGGTGTGCAGGTAAGCGGCCGAACCGGCCAGCTCGGCCAACGCCTCGCGGCGCTCCACCCAACCGGTCACCCTTACCCCAGCAGCCACGAGGCGAGCAGTGAGGCCATCGGTGCCGCCGGCCACGTTTGAGTCCTCGCCACCGATCCAAGTCCACTCAAACGGTTCCGACCCGTCGCGCTCGGTCAACCGGTTGGTTTCGCGCACCACATCCAGGAAGAAGTCGATCCCCTTTTGGGGCGAGAGCCGGCCCAACGCACACACCTGCCGCGACCCGGCGTCGCCGGTCAGAGCGTCGGGGCGCATGGCCACCAACTCCTTACGCATGCGGGCGGGAAGGGCGTGGGGCACCTCGATCACCTCAACGTTGGCGTTGAGCTGACGAGCGAGGGTGGCCTCGTAACGACCCACCGCAGCCACGGCGTCGGTGCGGCGCAGCAAGCCCTGCTCCACCAGCCGAATCGCCTGGCGAGCCCGTCCGCTCAGATCCATACGCTCAAAGGCAAAACAATGCGGGGTGTACACCAGCCGGCTCTGCTTCGGTCGGGGCAGCGCCCGCACCGCCAAGCCGGCCCACGAGGAATGGACGTGCACCACGTCGGGGCGTTCGGCCTTCAGGCCGGCCCGCACCATGGCCAACTGGCCCTGGCGATCACCCGGCAGCTCCACCACCTTGGCGTTGTCGGCCAAACCGTCGCCCACCTGCACTCCGGGACGGCGATAGCCATAGACCACATGGTTGGTGGCCAGCGGCCGATTCTCGACATAGGCCTCGATAGCGGTGGCTACACCCGAACTCAGCGACTCCACCACATGGAGCACCTTGCGACTCATTGATTCACCTCGCCCCGACTCATCCGGTCTCTGTCTCCTGTCCCCATCTCAGCGTCGTGCCCCATCTGGATAGCCGCAGCTGGCGCCCAAGGTCGACCGCATCACGGAGCCGGTGATCGCCGGTAGCCGTAGTGCGAGCGTTTGGTGCCTGGTAGTGCTCAGCCGTGCTCCCCCAGTGTCCCACGAACCGGCCAAAACGGCGAGACAGGAGGCACCCACTCAGCAGCTCTATGCGATCGATCGGGCCAGGTCGTGCACGTTGTTCACAAAGGTGGCCAGCGACAGTCGACCCTTGGCTTCAGCGAGGGCACCGGCACCAAGACGCCGCACCTCATCGTCGTCGCACAACTGCACCAGGGCCCGATGCATGCCATCCACATCACCGGTCTCCACCAAAATTCCCGACTCCGGGGTGAGGTAGGTCTCCGTGAGCGGGCCACGGGTGGCGATCACCGGGATGCCGAAGCTCAGCGCCTGGAGGATGGCCAACAGTCCGGCCGGGCGGCGGGCATCGATCAACGGCACCACCAACGCCGAAGCCTTCACCAGCGTTTTGTTGTAATCCTCACGGCTCAACGGCGGAACCACATCAAGGCCACCGGTGTCGTCGGGCAGGTTCGGAGCACCGATGCGAATCGGCTTGGGCGTATCCACCGAAGCCTTGGCCATCAGCGGCCAATCCCGATGCTCGCGCCCGCCGGCAAGAAGAAACTCGCCGGGCCCAACCGGTTCGTCGACCGCAGCCTGAATACCGAGAGGCATCACTTCGATCAACTCTCGCTTCACGCCCAGCGCCACCGCCTCATCGGCCTGCACCGACGAAAGGAAGATGATGCGATCGGCCCGCTGGAGGGCCTTGAGGATCACCGCCTGCTTCTTACCGCCGCCTTCGTTAAAGAGGATCGGCGCCAACACGATGATCGGCGGGCGAGGACCAAACCGCCCCAACAGAGCCGGGGTGGCGGCCAAGGGCTGCCAAAACATGGCCACATTGTCGCGGTTCTTCAGCGCATGGGCGGCCAGGCGCCCGTACTGCGGATAACTGGTTTTCCAGTGGCCCTTGCTGCCAACCGTGGCGCCCGTAGGAGCGGAGCGCACCCGATCCGGGGTCACCCCCAGCTCAGCGCAGGCGGCTAGAAAGCCGTCGTCTTCCTCGTCGGTCCAGTCCACCAGCCAGGTGCAGGGAGAATCCGAAGATGTGATCACAGGTTCCAGCCTTTCATGTGATGCAGACCCAACGGCCGACCGGGTGGTTCGCGATCAACACTCTTAGTGCCGTTCACCGTTGTCGACACAGGCCGTTGGTGGTTGCCGTCGCCAGGCCAGGCCCACCGTCGGCTGTCATCTGAAGCGCTAGTAGGCGCCGTTGCGGGCCGGGAAGGCCAGAGTAGGAATGGTCCGAAGCAGAATCTTGAGATCGTCGATCAGCCGCCAGGTAGTGGCATACCGGTTGTCGATCTCGACCCGCTCCTCGTAACCGAGGTCGTTGCGCCCCGACACCTGCCACAGGCCGGTAAGGCCGGGACGGACAGAAAGCACGTTGTCGATGGCGGTGCCGTAGCGCACCGTCTCGTCGGGCTGGAGTGGCCGAGGGCCAATCACACTCATCTCGCCCCGCAGCACGTTGATCAGCTGCGGCAGTTCGTCGACCGAGGTGCGCCGAAGCACCCCACCGAAACTGGTGATGCGGGGATCGTTGCGAAGCTTGTAGCCGGCCTCAAATTCGGCGGCCAACTCCGGATCGGCCTCAAGCATGGCCCGAAGAATCTCATCGGCGTCGCCACGCATGGTCCGGAACTTCAAACAGGTGAAGTGACGGCCGTCCTTACCCACCCGAACCTGACGGAACAACGACGGTCCGGGCGAAGCCACCCGAATGGCCACCGCCAGCACCGCCATTGGGATGGCGGCCACGCCGAGGGCTCCGGCAGCAAAGACCACATCAAAGGCGCGCTTCAGCTTCACCTCGGCATCAGGCAGGTCGTGGCGGACGACAGGACCGCGCTCAGCCTCCGGGACCAGGTCGATGATCTGGGCGTCACCGCGCAGATCCAAGACGGGACCGTCCAAAACCTGACCGTCGGCCAGATCCACCACTGCGCCGGAGGCCACTGGAGCTTTCGCCGATTCTCGAATTCCGACCGGATCAACCGCTGGAAGAGCACCCGGCAGCCCGGACTCCGCCCGCGATCGCTCCGCTGCGTCGCTTGCCATGTAATTTTCCGCCTTCACTTTGCCCACCAAAGCATCGCTTCCCACGGTGCTTACAGCCCACAACCCGCGGTCGATCTGACCACAGGGGCTTCCTGGACGCTTGGGAAACTCTCCACAAACGCACACCAACTGGGGGTTACTCTAATCAGTGCACGTTTCCTGATACATCAGGAGATCTACCTAGGAGTACCAACATCCATAACATTCGTCAATCTGGCCAGCCAGGGCGCCAGCCAGTCACCAACCGGCCCACCACCGGCTGGTCAAAGGCCTCACCAACGGACTACCCAACCAGTGGTCGGGAAAACGGTAAGGAGAGTCAATCGGCAGCATGGAAATTGGGGGCTAGTCTGGTGCCCGTGAGTGCTGAAACCCCCAAACTTTCCCCCGAGGCCTACAAGCGCCTCGAAGCCGAACACCTTGAGCTCACCAGCCATGGTCGAGTGAATATCGCCGCCAAGATCGAGGCAGCCCGAGCGTTGGGCGACCTCAAAGAAAACGGCGACTACCACGCGGCCAAAGAGGAACAGGGGAAGATGGAGGGGCGCATCGCCCAGGTGGCCCATCTGCTGAAGAACGCGGAGATCGTAGAAGCTGGCGACCTCGAAACGGTTCAGGCCGGCTGCGTGGTGAGCGTGGTGTACGAAGGCGACGACGAACCGGAGAAGTACCTCCTGGGCTCGATCGAAGAGAAGCGTGACGGCCTCGACATCATGTCGCCCACCTCCCCACTCGGCGAAGCGCTCATCGGCGCCAGCGTCGACGAAGTGGTCACCTACGAGTCACCCGGCGGGGTGCTCAAGGTACGCGTGGCCGCCATCGAAGCGTAGAACCCCGCTCGATGTCGGCGATCGACGTTCCCGAGATAAACCTCCCGCCCGGAACCATTGTTGAGCTCCCCGGCCGGGGGGATCTCCTGGTTCGCGACATCCCCGGGCCGCGCCCCGACTCACCGGTGCTGTTGTTGCAACATGGCTGGTCGGCCACCGCCGATCTCAATTGGTTCGCCTGCTACGACACGCTCAGCAGCCGCTACCGGGTGATCTCCATGCCGCTGCGGGGCCACGGCGGCGGCATCCGCTCCTCCGATCTGTTCACCATCGAGGACTGCGCCGACGACTCGGCGGCGCTGATCGACGCGCTGGGCCTGGAGACGGTCAACTGTGTGGGGTACTCGATGGGCGGCACCGTGGCCCAGAGCTTCTGGCACCGCCACCCCGAGCGGGTGACCGGCCTGGTGTTGTGCGCCACCTCCCGCTCGTTTGCCGACACCCAACTCGAACGGGTGGGCTACGCCCTGTTCCCCGGCGCCGCCTTCATCGCCCGCAGCGCCACCGACCGGGCCAAGGATCAGCTCTACCAACGGGCGCTTCGGGTCCGCCAGCGGGCCACCGGCCTGCCCGATGAAGTGTTCGACGAGATCGGCAAGAACGATCCGCGCATGGTGCTTGAGGCCGGTGCGGCGCTTGGTCGCTTCAGCTCCATCGAGTGGATCGGCGAACTCAACGTTCCGGCCGCAGTGCTCATCACCACCCGCGACACCGTGGTGCCGCCGTCCCGGCAGGAGAAGCTGGCCGAGGCCATCGAGCACGGCCTTACCCTTCGAGTGGCCGGAGATCACGGGGTGGTGGCCCGCGACCCCGAACGATTCGTGCCAAGCCTGATGGCGGCCTGCAAACACGTGACCTCGCCGGTCAACGCCATCGACTGACCGGCCGGGCCCAGCAGCTAAACACGGCCCGGTTTAGCGGCGCCGGACACTACGCTTGTTGGCGATGAGCACTCCGAAAACACTGAGCGAGAAGGTCTGGGACCGCCATGTGGTCCATTCAAGCGATGGCCAGCCCGACCTTCTTTATATCGACCTCCACCTGGTGCACGAAGTCACCTCGCCCCAGGCGTTCGACGGCCTGCGGTTGGCCAACCGAACGGTGCGCCGCCCCGACCTCACCGTGGCCACCGAAGACCACAACGTGCCCACCGCCAACATCGACCAGCCGATCGCCGATCCGATCAGCGCCAAGCAGGTCGACACGCTGCGGGCCAACTGCGAAGAGTTCGGCATCCAGCTCTATTCGATGGGCCATCGCAACCAGGGCATTGTGCATGTGATCGGCCCCGAACTGGGCCTGACCCAACCCGGCATGACGGTGGTGTGCGGCGACAGCCACACCTCCACCCACGGCGCCTTCGGGGCGCTGGCCTTCGGCATCGGCACCAGCGAGGTGGAGCACGTGCTCGCCACCCAAACGCTGCCCCAGCCGCCGCAGGAGAAGATGGCCATCACCGTCAACGGTGAGCTTCCTGAGGGCTCGACCGCCAAAGACGTAGTGATCGCCATCTGTGGAGCGGCGGGTACCGGTGGAGGCATCGGCGCTATCGCCGAGTTCCGCGGCTCAGTCATCAAGGCGCTTTCCATGGAAGGCCGAATGACGGTGTGCAACATGAGCATCGAGTTCGGCGCCAAGGCCGGCATGATCGCTCCCGACGACACCACCTTCGCCTACCTCGAAGGCCGACCCCACGCCCCCACCGGAGCCGACTGGGATGCGGCCCTCGACGACTGGCGGGCCCTGGCCACCGACGAAGGCGCCAGCTTCGACCGTGAGATCGTGCTCAACGGCGCCGACATCACCCCGCACATGACGTGGGGCACCAACCCGGGCCAGGTGGCCAGGCTCAGCGACAATGTGCCCAGCCCCGACAGCTTCGACGACCCGGCCGCCCGCGACGCCGCCGCCCGAGCCCTCGAGTACATGGGCCTCACAGCGGGCACGCCGCTGCGGGAGGTGCCGGTAGACACCGTGTTTATCGGCTCGTGCACCAACAGCCGGATCGAAGACCTCCGAGCCGCAGCCGCGGTGGCCGAAGGCCGCACGGTGGCCAACGGCATGCGCACCCTGGTGGTGCCCGGTTCCGGTCTGGTGAAAGAACAGGCCGAAGCCGAAGGGCTGCACGACATCTTCACCGCCGCCGGGTTCGACTGGCGGGAGCCAGGCTGTTCGATGTGTCTGGCCATGAACCCCGACAAGCTGGCCCCAGGCGAACGCAGCGCCAGCACCAGCAACCGCAACTTCGAAGGCCGTCAGGGCCGAGGCGGGCGCACCCACCTGGTGTCGCCGGCGGTGGCCGCAGCCACCGCCATCGCCGGCACCTTCGCCTCCCCCGCCGACCTCGACTGACCCGTTCTACCCG
>CALAML010000121.1 GCA_937925845.1 uncultured Acidimicrobiales bacterium
CCACCCACCGGGAACGGGTCGACCCGTTCCGAAGCGGCGTAACCAACCCGACCGGAACGCTGGAGGAAGCCTGTGGCTGAGGCAACGAGAGACCGAGGGAGCGCGCTGATGATGGTGCCGGCCAGCATCATGATCTTGATCATCCTGGCCGCCATCGCAGTGGACAGCGCCGGCCTCTACCTGGCCCACCAAGAAGTACGTAACCTCGCCGACGGGGTGGCTAACGACGCCGCCACCATCGCCCTCGACCTCGATGCCTACTACCTCGACTCCGAGACCATCGAGATCGACCCGGTCCGAGCCGCTGAGGTGGTCGAGGCATCGGTGGCCCAGTGGCAGGCCGACGCCGGCAAGAGCACCGAAGTCACCAGCTTCAGCGTCGTCGTCGACGGAGACGCGATCGAAGTCTCGATCACCGCCATCACCGACCCGGTGTTTGCCCCCGCAGTCCCCGGCGGCAACGACGGGGTGCAGATCACCGCCGTCGGTCGAGCCCAGGCGGTGGCCCAATGAACATTCGAATGACCCGCCACCAGGCTGGCACCAGCCAGGTGATCCAAACGTGGGAGAAGCGAGCGGCTCCGGGTCAGGAGGACCGACTGGCCCACGAAGCCCAGGTGATCCAGGCATTGGCTGGTCCCTGCGTAGTCAAACTGTCGCGCTTCGACCCCGATGCCGGAACTAAGGGAGAAGCGGTTCTCGAAACGGTTCGAGTGGGATCGGCAACGCTGGCCGACTCCGGCCTGATCGGCGCCACCAACATCGCCACCACCATGGGTGAGTTGGCTGCGGCTGTCGAACGGATCCACGAGCTAGGAGCCGCCCACCGACGTATCGAAGCAAGCCACGTGCTGTTGACCGATGATGGCACCACGCCGACACTGTGCGGGTTCGGCGAAGCGACCCTTCAGGCCACCGCAGCCGACCAACAAAGCGACATCGCCGCCCTCGGCCGGCTGCTTCGCCGATTGGTACAGGGAGACCCGTCACCCACCTCGCCGGCACGGGTGCAGAAGGCACTGCTCGACATCGCCGCCGATGCCGAATCCGGGGTGCTCTACCAACACGGCATCGTGGCCCTCCGCCACGCCCTCGCCAACGTGGTAGCCACCGGCGCCCCAACAAAGCGACGGGGCGAGCGACTTCGCAGCCGGATTCAGCGCTCGCTTCGGCCCGAATCCCACACGCCCGATAGCTCGACCACCGAGCGAAGTGCGGCACCGATCGCCGTTGAGGGCCAACAGACCTTGCCAGCCCCGCCAGCCGAAGCGGCGGCGGCGACATCGGGCACCACCAGCCACCATGAGCCACCGCAGGCCGACGACTCACCCATGGCAATGCTGGCGTCGCCTGCGCTCGGTATCAGCGGGGCAAGCCAGCCCACCCAACTCGGCGGCGCGGGCCCACTCGACCCTCCCCGGCGCGAGCTGAACCGAACCAGCAGGATCGCCATGGTGGCGACGGCACTCATCGTGACCGGTGGTATCGCCATCGCCGCCGTCGACAGTTGGCGCTCCGGTCGCAACGCTCCTCCCCCCGCCGCCACCGCCGATCAACCCGCAGCGCCGGAGTCGATCTATCCGGCGGACGACACGACGACACCTACCAACGCCGAACCTCCAACCACCGCTGTCGGGCTAACCCCCGACGGCGATGGCGATGGCGATGGCGATGGCGATGGCGATGGCATCGTTGGTGTAGTCGATGGCGTCGAGGGGGCAGCCACGATCGGCTATCACGCCGACGGTCGCCCCTGGGTCGAGATCGGCACCCAACGATTCAACATCGGTGAACCCGGCGACCGACTAGCGGTTGGCGACTGGAACTGCGATGGCCAGGCCACCGCCGCCATCTTGAGGATCACTACCGGAACGGTCTATGTCTTTGACCGATGGGCCGACAACGACGAGGACCTGGCGCCAACGGCCACGATCGACGCACCCACCACCGCCGAAGAGCTTCGGGCCGATGCGGCCAACGGCTGCCATCAGCTCGTCGTCGACACCAGCGACGGAAGCAGCCAGCAACTCCTTGTCGGCGAAGGGAACTGATGGCCTCGCCCCACCGGACGCCGAAACGACCGGCCCAACTCAACCACGTTGGCGACCGGGTGCAGCTGGGCCGAGGGTTGGCCTGGTTCCTTCTGCTGACTCTCGCCAGTACTGTGCTGGCGCTCTTTGCCACCACGCTTGAGCGACCCGAACTCAGCGGCGGTGTTCTGAGCGGAGTCGAGCGATGGATCGAAGCTGTGGGCCCGGCCACGGCGGCGATAACCCTGGTGTGGGTCGGGCTGGTCTTGGCCCTCGTCTATCTCTGGGTGGTTTCGGTGGCGGTGGTCATTGCCCGGCGCCGCGGGGTGTCGAACACCCTGCTCGAAGCCGTCACGCCAACCCTGGTCAAGACGGTACTCACCGGAACCGCCACCATGGGACTGGTGAGCGCAGTGCCAGCGGCAGCCATCGCTCCACACCTCGGCGGACCCGACCTCACCCGAACCGCCACGTCGAGCGAGGTGCAGAACGAACTGGTCATGCCGCGCAATAGCGGTCCAGTGATACACCGTGCACCGGATCTGGAACAGGGCGACGGCCCCGTTATGCGACGCGTGCCAGATTTGGAGCGCCACGACAACGACCCGGTGATGCGACGAGAACCAGCTTCGGAGCATGACGACAGCCCAGTGCTACGACACGACCCTGCCATCGAACAAAACGACGGCCCGATCATGCGACGAACGCCAGTCGTTGGGCGCGGCGATGCCGGGCCAGTCGTCGGACCAGTGCCGGACCGGGCTCCGACCGTCGGTGATGATCCACCGATCATGCGTCGAAGCGATCCGCATCAACCCGATGCCGAGCCTGCGGTTGGCGCAGACGACCCAACACCGAGCCGACCAGGTTTGGTGCCCCAGCCAAGTTCGAACGGTTCACCCACCCAGGATCGGGCCCCCGGCCCAAGCGCAGACCGCCAGCTCGAGCAATGGGAAGTCGCACCCGGTGATCACCTCTGGTCAATCGCCGAGCGGGTGATTCGCACAACCCAACCCAACGCCGACGACCAAGCCATCACCATCTACTGGCAACAGCTGATCGAGCAGAACCGAGACAACCTCATCGACCCAGCCAACCCCGACCTGATCCAACCCGGACAACAGCTCGAGCTACCACCGCTCAAGCAACTCCCCAAAACCGGCTAGCCCCGCAGCGACAACCGGGTCTCTTTCGGGTCAGACCCCAGACGGACCCGGTTTGTTGGACAGGCTTGGGCAGGACTGAGCCTGGGTCGCCATGCGCGCGCAAACACGGGCGGGGCGATTGGCCTTGGAGCGAGTAAGGCGATCGGGCGATTTTGGGCGAGAGACCAGGGACCGTGGCCGCGCCCGTGACGGCTACGGCAACAAATGGCTGGTCAGAGGCGCAGGCTGAGACCGAGCTGCTGGAGCTTGTTTGAGGTGGCGTCCACACCCGTACCGAGGATGGCGGCGATGGCCCGTAGATCATCCTTGCGGATCGTGATCATGCGGCCGTTGAAGTCTTGGCGCTGCACCTGGATCATGGTGAGGAACCGGGTCAGCATGTCGGCCTCGGGGCCGCCAAGCTTTTCGAGGCGGGTCAGATCGATCGTTACCGTCGAGGCTGGACTGCGATCGCTCAGGTCGACGGCGTGCTCTTCCTCGCCGAAGCCAGGCCCCTCATCGCGAGGGAGAAGCTGGTCGACCGGGACCGAGTAGAAGCGGGCCAATCGCTGCAGTCGGGGAACGGAGATCGAACGCTCACCGCGCTCGTAAGCGCCAAGAACAGACGCTTTGAACTCCTGAGTTGAGCCGGCTTCGACGTCTTGGAGCGACAACCGCTTTTGACGACGGATAGCCCGAAGGCGTTCGCCTACGCGTTTGCCATAGTCAGAAGCAGTCAACACGCCGTCTGCGTCTTCAGATTCGCTGGTCATCCGGTACCTTGTCTGGGATCACCCTCGGGAATAACAGGGTGCTTTTGTTGCCTTACGGGGGACCTCGGCAATCTAGGCCAGCCTTGCCCAACCGCGCCACAAGAACGTTTTTGAATTCGCCTTCAGGTGTCTAACACCGAGGTATTTCTCACCCTCTGTGTTCTCCGACCACCGCGCGTCCGTTATGGGTGCATGGCCAGGTGTTGGTGACAGGCCAAAGATGAACCAGATGCATCAACGGTCGCGGAAGCGGGCCAATTCGACACCTGCGACCACCGCCGCGGTCTCGGCCCGCAGGATCCGACCCGGCAACCGAAGCTGATGCTTTACGCGGTCCCGCTCGGCATCGGTCCAACCGCCCTCCGGGCCGATGGCCACCGCCAGCGACCCCAGCTCTGCGTCTTCGCCACCATCGGTGTTGAGAACTGCGTCCACTGATGAGGCCACCGCACTCGGGTCGGAGAGCATCACCAGCCGATCATGGGCTGGCGCCACAAACTCGGTGAACGTCGACAGCGGTGGCACCGCCGGAAGCCATACCCGCCTCGATTGCATGGCTGCTTCGCGGGCGATCCGGCCGAGACGCTCGTGATTCTGGGCCATCTTTCTGGCGTCCCACCGCACCACCGACCGCTCGCTCGTGAGTGGCACAATCTCGTCGATACCCAACTCGGTCAGCGCCTTGACCACACGTTCGGGCCGGTCGCCCTTAACCACCACAAACCCGACTGTCATGAAAGGGCGGGGCCGATCGACAACCACAACATCGCCAACTGCGGGATCCGGCTCCACCGCCGCGCCGACTGCCTCACCGAAGACACAGCGGCGCCACCGCCCGGCCCCATCACTCACCGTGAACTGGTCCCCCGGACGCAGACGAAGGGCCCGACCCAAATGGTGATGATCGTCGGGATCCAGCACCGGACGCTCGATATCGGCGACAAAGGCATGGGGGCCTCCGGTGCCGTCCGGGTGCGGGCCCGTCGAAGCCACGACGACTACTTAAACGCGGAACGGATGCGGCTGAGGAAGCCCTCCTCCTTGGGAGCAACCTCCTCCTCACGCAACTCGGCGAGGCGCCGCAACAACTCATCCTCTTCCTCGCTGGCGGCACTCGGTGTTTCCACCGCCACCTCAACGATCAGGTCGCCTCGACCCCGACCCTGCACCACTGGCACACCTCGACCGCGCAGCCGATACTGCTTGCCACTCTGGGTACCGGGCTCAACCACCAGCGTCTCGGCACCATCAAGTGTTTCGTAGGAAAGCTGAGCGCCAAGAGCGGCCTGAGTCATCGGAATCTTCAACCGTTCGTAGAGATCGGAGCCCGACCGTTCGAAACGATCGTGGGCCGCGACCCGAACATGCACATACAGATCGCCGGCCGGGCCACCGCGCTGGCCCACCGCGCCGCGACCGCTGACCCGAATCGTGGTGCCGGTGTCGACCCCGGCCGGCACGTCGACGGTGTAGCTCTTCTCCACCACGTTGCGACCATCGCCGTTGCAGGTGGCGCACGGGTTGGCAATAACCTGACCGGCGCCCTGGCACACATCACAAACCGCGGCGGTGACCATCTGACCCAGAATCGACTGGCGCACCTTCTGCACCTGACCGCTGCCCCCGCACTGCTGACAGGTGGTCGCCTCGCTCCCCTCGGCGGCCCCGGTGGCCTCACACGTTTCGCAGGGCACCGCAGTGCGCACACTCACCTCGGCTTCGGTGCCAAAGACGGCATCAACAAAGCCAATGTCGGCCACGGCCTCAAGGTCCTGACCCCGCTGGGGCCCGGTGCGGCCCCGGCCGCCGCCGCCTCCACCAAAGGGACTATTACCTCCGCCGAAGAACGCTTCGAAGATGTCACCCAGGCCCGCACCCCCGAAGGGATCGCCACCGGCGGCACCAGCGCCACCACGGCTGCCATCGTCGCCGGTCATGTCGTACATGCGACGGCGTTGGGGGTCGCTCAACACCTCGTAGGCCCGAGCCACTTCCTTGAAGCGGTCCTCGGCGCCCGGATCGTCGGGGTTGCGGTCGGGGTGCGACTCAATCGCCTTGCGCTTGTACGCGCTCTTGATCTCGGCCTCGGTCGCCTGACGAGAAACGCCGAGCACCTCATAAAGGTCACTCATCGTTTGTCATCCGTTGATAGTTCCATTGCAGCGATTTGGCCCTCACCGGTTCGTTCCGAACAGATCAACCCGAGAGAATCGATCCTGGTTGAGTGTACCGAGCGTCGAATTCGCCGATCGGTGACCCCACTCACACCCAGACTCGCGCTGGGCCCGGGCTCCGAGTCGAGCTCAGCCTGAGGCGAGGCGCTCACCAAGGTTTCGGCTGACGATGGCCACCGCAGCCAGGGCCTGGCTGTAGTCCATGCGGGTGGGGCCGAGGACCCCAATCGAACCAAGCTTCTCACCATCGACATGATAAGGCGCCACGACCAAAGCACACTCAGCCAGAGGATCCATGCCGGTTTCGGTGCCGATCGCCACCTGACGGCCGCGACCCAGCACGTCCTGCACCAGAGTGACCACGACGAGCTGTTGTTCCAGAATCGAGAGCACCTCACGCACCGTGTCGATGGCCTCGAAGTCACTCGCCATCTTCGAGGTGCCGCCCACAAAAAGTTCGAGGTTCTGGTCGGGATCGGTAGTGCGGAGCGTCGCCGAAACCGCCAACGCCACGGCACTTGCCGTGGCCCCAACCGCTTCACCAAGCTGCTCGGCGGAGATCGTCAGGTGAGCGGCCTCGCCCAGCAGTCGTCCATCCATTTCCTGGCGCAGGAACTGACCGGCGGCCTCTAGTACCTCGGTGGTCATCGGCGGCGTGCGATCGACCGTGAACTTCGTGACCGAGCCATCGTCGAGCACAAACACGGCCAACAACACGTCGTCGGACAACCCGACCAACTGCACCGAACAACAACTGGCCTCGGTGTCGTTGTCGGTCATCACCATGGCGGCATGGTTGGTGATCGATGACAACAGGCTGGACGTGTCCCGCAGCATGCGCTCTATCTCGCCATGGGTTGTGGCAAAGAAGTCGCTCACCTTCTCGGACTGGGCCCGACCCAAAGTAGCGGTGCCACCATTCGTGATGCCGTCGACGAAACGCCGATAGCCGCGATCGGTGGGGATTCGGCCCGCCGAGGTATGGGGCGAGATCAGATAGCCGTCGGCCTCAAGCGCCGCCATCTCGTTTCTGACCGTCGCCGCCGAGACATCGATATGAGCCAGCTTGGCGATCGTGCCAGAACCAACAGGCTTGCCTGTGGAGATGTACTCCGAGACCACGGCATCGAGGATCGCCACCTTACGGGGGTCCAGAACCGCAACCTCGCCCGTCCCCTGCTCCAGCTGTTGGTCGGTGTCACCCATGCCCACTCACGCTCGCACTGTTCCTCGTTGGTGCCTGTTCGTCCTGTTCGGGCCAACTCGCCGCCCACCCGCTCAGGCTCGCACAACGCACACTCTCGCACACCGGCGGACTGATCGACGTCTCCATCGTGACACTCCCAAGTGGCACAACCAACTCTGGCGCCTCACCAACTGTGACACCTTCCCGACCCAGATGGATACCGGACGGGCCAAAACCAGATTGTGACGCCCAGCGCGCGCTTTTGGCGCGCCAGGAGTCACCCATCTTGATCTCACCGGTGATGGTCGACGCAGGGGGCGTTTATGGAACCTGGCGAATGGCGGAGCAGTAGACGTAGCCACGGGCGACGTGCCAGACCACATTCAGCTCCCGGAAACCGGGAGCTGCGAAACGGACCGTATACCGGCCCGGGGTGATAGCTGTGCGTCTGTTGTGCGACAGGTCGCAGGTGTTTTGATCGTTGTAGATGATCGAGCCCGTATCTTTGCCGGTGTAGGTAGCGGTAATGTCGGTGGCGAAGCCGATCGCGTACACCAAACCCTTGGTGCCGCCGACATGGAGGCCGATGCCGAGGGTTCCCTTGGCGTTGTCGGAGGTATTGTTCACCGCCGGATAGGCGCGGTTGGCGTCGGCGGGCATCGGGCGTTCGCAGGTTGCCCGGGTATCGGGGGGCGGCGTACGACAGTTGTCGAGGCCAAGACCGCCCGCCACCATGTCGGTGCCAAGATCGCCGTTGATGGCATCCGCACCCGGCCCGCCAAAGAGCCGATCGTCTCCGCCGTTGCCGAACATCCGATCCTTGCCGTCGGCGCCGAGGATCAAGTCGGCACCGGTTCCACCGAAGAGCCAGTCGTTCCCGTCGCCACCCTGAATGGTGTCATTGCCGATGCCACCGTCGATGCGGTCGGGCCCACCGAGACCAAAGATCTTGTCGTTGCCCGGACCGCCACAAATCAGATCGGCTCCGCCGAGACCACGAATCTCGTCGTTACCACCAAGAGCAACAATCACGTCGTTGCCCGCGGTCCCGAGCAGCACGTCATCGCCCACCGTTCCTACGAGCGTGGCATCCACGCCGCGACACTTAAAGGTGGTCTGGGCACCCGCCGGAGCGGCCACCGACAACGCCATCACTACCGCCAGTGCCAGGAAGCCGACAAAAGCCCCCACGCTCGTCATGGCCAAGCGGGGTTGTTGCCAAGGTCCAACACCCCCAACAGCTCTCGACGAAGCGGCCTCATGCTGGTGGGCCACCGATGAATCGAACGGTTGAAAGTTTCCCATGACCGGAGATTAGAAGACCGCGGCCGCCTGATGGTGTTTACTCCCTTCCCTCTGCGTCGGTGATTCCGGAGCGAGGGGCGTAGCAACCGGAAGGGTTGCCCGGCGGCCTGAGCCTCACCGGACTGACCGACCACCGTCCTACCGGTGACCAACGTGCCCCCGCCAAGGGCCACCGACTACTCTGCGTGGTGTGAGCGGCGGTAGTCAAACAACGTCGGCGGTGCCTTCTGGGCATGGCCGCAACCCGGTCGATTTTGCCAGCGCCCAGCTGTTGGCCGACCTCACCGCGGGCCGCGGGATCGCCGCCATCGGACCCGCCCTCGACGAATTCCGAATCCGCTGGGGGCTGCAACGGGTAGTGGCCGTGGTGGTGGACGGCGCCGATCGCACCGTGTTCGCCGCCGGAGACGGACCCTGGCCACCCGCCGGCGCCCGCTCGCCCGAACCCGGCATCTTCACCGAACCGATCGTGCCCGAGGCCGGCCGCGAACAAGCGGCCCTCTTCGACCTGTGCCGCTTGGCAGTAGAAGTGGAACGGCTCTCACAGGAGACCGTGCACGACCCGATGACCGGCCTCTACAACCGGCGGGGCTTCGACGACCTCCTCAGCCAAGCGGTCAGCCGCAGCACGCGCTATAAGTGGTCCTTTGCTCTTGTGCTCTTCGACGTCGACAACTTCAAGACCATCAACGACACCAGAGGCCACCCCTACGGCGATGAGGTACTCCGCCAGATCGGGGCCCGATTGCAGGCCGGGCTGCGCGCCGGCGACGTCGCCGCCCGACTCGGTGGTGACGAATTTGCCCTGCTGCTGGCCGACGCCGACGCCGATGCCGCACCACCGGTTCTCGAACGCCTCACCGTTCGCACCGCCGAAGTACCCGACGGGCTACCCGTTGCCCTCTCCGCCGGTGCTGCCGCCTGCCCCAACGACGCCAGCACTGCAGAGGAGCTCTATTCGGTTGCCGACCAGCGCCTCTACCGGACCAAAGCCATCCGCAAGGGCCTCGACCCCGACCAGGTCAGCCGCCGATGACCTCACCGCGTCAATGGGACGACGGACCGGAACTTACCGAGACCGAGCAACACGATGAGCTGATCCGTCAGCTTCA
>CALAML010000122.1 GCA_937925845.1 uncultured Acidimicrobiales bacterium
ACCACAACGGGATGCTGGGTGTGGGCGGCTACAACATGCGTCGCAGCCAGATCGTCGACAACGAGATCAACAACAACAACACCAGCGGTTGGGACGACGCCGATCACGGTGGCGGCATCAAAATCATTGAGGCCATCAAAACCAACATCACCGACAACCTGGTTTATGACAACCAGGGCACCGGAATCTGGTGCGACATCGATTGCGATGAAGTTGTTATCGAGCGAAACATCGTCCGTGGCCACCATGGCACCGGCGGTTCGGGAATCTTCTACGAGATCTCCGAGAACGGCGTGATCCGCAACAACACCATCAGCGACTGCGGCCGCTTCGCCACCAGCTGGGCCTGGGGTGCAGGTGTCCTGGTGGCCGGCTCCGATGGAGTCGAGATCTACAACAACAGCGTGACCGACTGCGACACCTTTGTCGGCATCATCCAGCAGGATCGCCACGTCAACTCCGGAAACTCCTCAACCAACACCGATTTCGCCCGCACAGACAACGTGACCGTCACCGGTAACACCTTCCGCTCGACCTCGGCATCGCAGCGCAGCGCCATCGGCGTGGTGCAGGACATGGGCGACTCGAGCGTCTTCTCCCGCAACTTCGTCTTCGACGGCAACACCTACGAGGTGCCGGGTCATACAAGCTACTTCTACAACGGCACCGAGTTGAGCTGGGGCCAGTGGAACGCTCGGGGCTTCGACACCAACCAGACGACCAGCGGGGGCGGCGGCACGCTGATTCCGGTGAGCGTCAACTACACCGACGCTGAGCTCGCTGCGGTCGACTGCGCCTCCCGGGCCTTCGGCATCAGCCGTGAAGAGGTGCAGAAGAGCGGCGTGATGTTTGTCGCCTTCATCATCAGCCTTGGTGGTCTTCAGGATGGAACGGTCGCTCAGGTTCCGAACATGTCGGGTGAGCACACGATCAAGACCACGTGGAGTGCTGGCGAAATGTCGGCCATGGAGTCGGTGACCGATCGGTTGCAACTCTCGACCGCCGAATCACAAAAGCTTTCTGGTCAGGTGCTTGGCTACCTCGCCGGGCTTGGCGGGTGCCAGCCAGTCGGCTGACCCTGTCGCTCGACCCTGACGTCACCAATGTTGCTGACGTCAAAAATGTGATCCCTGCCCCGCTGGCTGCTCGGTCCCTCTGGACCGGGCAGTCGGTACGTTTTGCGAGAAATTGTCAGAAATATGGATTTTGGGGCGGCGAGGGTGCGGCGGTGGGACGCTGATGATTCTGAGAGGGGTGGCGGCGCTGCTGTGATTTGCTGGGCTTTGATCCGCTTGTGGAGGGTCGGTCGTCTTTTTGAGGTCTCGCTGACCGTTCGCCAGTTATGGCAAAAGTTACTGGGCCGGGCCGCTCTCTGCCGGGGTCTGGCCCGTTGTGTGGACGTTGATGCAAAGTCGACGCAGTTGCCACGCAGAGTGGGAATAGCGATAGGATGCTGCGCTATGTCAGTTCCCCCAAACGGCCGTCTTCCATTGCGACGCTCAACCAGCGGCGCCAAGACTCGAACCCTCACCGTACTCTTGGCGATTCTGGCCGTTGGCCTCGGCCTGCCGACGGTTGCCGCCAACCCCGTCGATGCTGCCCCGCTGGGCGCGCCCCGCTCCCTGAGTGTGACCAATCAGGGATCTTCGATCGAGCTGTCCTGGACTCCCACCACCCCCGACCGTGTGGTGGGCTACGAGGTCTATCGCGACGGTGTTCGGATCGGACAACCGGTTACCGGGTCCACCGCGCCGATGTCCGCAGTTGGCGATATCGCCCTCTGTAACTCGCCGGCTCAGATTGCTGGCCACACGGCCACTGCGAACCTGGCCGACACGCTGCCCGGGCCCATTGCCTTGGTCGGCGACGTGGTGCAGGGCAACGGATCGTGGAACTCCTTCATCAACTGTTTCGACAACCAGTGGGGTCGCCACAAGGACCGCTCATTCCCGATCCCGGGCAACCACGAGTGGAACACCCCGGGCGCCGAGCCGTTCTACCGTTACTACGGCAACCGGGCCGGAACCCCCGGCCAGGGGTGGATTAGCTACACCGTCGGCGACTGGCGCGTTATCGGTCTCGACACGAACTGCTGGGAGATTGAGGGCTGCGCCGTAGGCTCTCCGCAGTACCAGTGGCTCGACGCCGAGCTCGCCGCCTCAACCTCGCCCTGCACGCTGGTGTACGCCCATCAGCCCCGGTGGCGCAACACCCTTCCGGACAACGCGGTTTACCTGAAGCCGCTGTGGGAGTTGATGTACAACCATGGGGTGGAGCTGTACCTCGCCGGTGATCAGCACATCTACGCTCGCTACGGGGTTCTGGATCCGAGCGGCAACCCCGACCGCAACGGCATCCGCCAGATCACGGTCGGTACCGGTGGCTACTCTCATGGGCGGTTCGGCTCCTTCACCAACCCGCTGCCCGAAGCGCGCGACCGCACCACCTTCGGCATGTTGGCGCTGCAACTGTCGCCGACCAGCTACAACTTCGAGTTCAAGCCGGCCAGCGGCCAGGGCACGTTCTCCGACGCCGGAGGCACCGGATGTCATGGTCCCAACTCGAGTCGGGTTCGCTTTGTCGATCGGGGTCAGGCCGGCAATGCCAACACCTATCAAGTGGTGGCCTACGACAACGCCGGGAATCGCTCCGCCCCGCAGTCGATTTCGATCAACGGCGGCTCGGAGCCCACCAACCCGCCCGTAACGGTTCCAACCCCACCGACCAGCCCGGCTCCGACCCCACCTAGCAATCCCGCTCCAACTCCACCGGCGGACGCTAACGCTCCTCGCGGCGCCATCACCGCGGTCGCCACCCCAGGGGCGGGTCGTATTGCAGTTGCTGGATGGGCCTTCGACCCTGATGCGGGCACCGGGCGAGTAACGATGACCGTTGATGGGTCGAGGACAAAAACCGTTCCGACGGTGATCAACCGGCCCAGTTCCGGCCGCCAGGATGGCTTCTATGTATCGATGCCTGTCGGTTCCGGGAACTACCGGGTCTGTATCCGAGCCGAGAATATTGCGGGCGACCAGCCAGCAACGCGACTTGGTTGTCGTGACGTGTCGGTGAGCGAATCCGGTCCGGTGGGCTCTTTCCTGCGAATCGTTGATGATCCTCGTGGTTTCCCCGCCGCCGTCGGCTGGGTCGTCGACCCCGACACCACCGATCCGGTTCGGGTCCAGATCAGCGTGAACGGTCGATACATCCGAACGGGTCAGGCCGCGACCAGGACCTCCCGCAGTACCGCGATCTTCCCCGGCTATGGCGATCGCCACGGCTTCTGGATGCGGCTTCCCAACGTTGCCGGCCCGAAGCAGGTCTGTCTGTGGGCCGAAGACAACAACTCCAACGCCGGTATCGGCCTCGGGTGCCGCAACTACAACTAACAGCAGTCTGACGCTGCCTGAAGTGTATTCACCTCGATGGTGGAGCCCGTAGGTGGGGCAGGCCGATAGGTAACCGCCGCATTTCGCAGCTGGCCCCGGGTATCCACGGTGTGCTCGGTGCTCGCCGCTAGTCTCGGCGCCGTGGAAGGGCTGCGGAAAGCCACGTACGGTCTTCTTGTGATCATGGTCATGGTCGTGCTTGGCTATTTCCTGCTCCCGATGGTCCTCGGTTCTAATGAAGCGCGGGAGCCCCAGGTGCTCTCGAGTCAGACCAGCCAGACGACTTCGACACCCGAGGCGCCGTCGTCCTCTGTGCCAGTAGCTCAGGTTTCGACTACGAGTTCGTCCGCCGTGGCGTCCACGACCGAACCGTTAACGCCACCGACAACGGCAAACAGCGGCAACCGAGCCCAGCGACGTGTCGAGTCGGGTTCAACGGTGAGCTCGACAACACAACGTTCGATCGGTCAGGCGACGACATCGACATCAACTCGATACTTCGTCACAACCAGCAGCAGCGCACCTCAGGTGGCGACAACAAGCTCAACGACCACGATCAACCCGTCCACGACAACAACGACATCAACGACAACGACTCCGACCAACCTCAGCGATCCAGAGCCGATACCTCGCCAAGAAGTTGAGGCTCAGCTGGCCGAGGTGCTGGTGCGCGAGACCTTCCCGATCCTGGTCGATGTTCGCATCGTTGGTCGGCTGCCGAGCGACTGTCATCGGCCAACAATTGTTGGTCCTCGGCACCTACCGGACTCCAAACTGTCCATGGACGTTACCGCCGAACCGACCCGTCGAGAGAACTGTGGCCAGGACAACGTCGAGTTCTCACGGGTGGTTTCAGTCGGGGAACTCGACCCCGGGTCCTACATTCTCGAACTCAACGGTCGCCAGTTCGCGTTCACAATCTGACCTGTAGCGATCGCGCCTCGTCATCCTCGGCAGAGGGCCCTCGGCTTGGCGCGTAGGCCTGGCATCGGCCCCGTCGTCAGCTTGTCAGCTTTGTGTGGCCGACGCGGCGCGGTCCCTTGCAGTTTGGCCAAGCCGCGACCAGAACTTGATATTTCAGCGCATGTCACATTCACGGAGTCGGGCGCGCAGATGGCCACCCAAAGTGGTCGGACGATTGGGTAATTCTCCCTATACGATCGCAAATATGGCAATCGTTTGACATGAGGGATTCCCTGATTTCTCAGGGTTTATCGACGGCATTGGGATGAAATCGGTCACGTAGTGTGACAAACCAGTGGCTTCCGTTACCTGTTCGTCACACTCTGTGGTAGTTTCTGGCCTGGTCGCCCAAACCGATCCTGCCACGGAGCGTAAGACTTTGAATCCCCCGAACTCCGGCAATCGCTCACGACCGCGTCGCCTGCGACGTCTTCTATCGGTCCTGATCGTCTTTGTTCTATCTCTCAGTATGTTCAGCGTCAGTCCCATTCGTCCTGCACCAGCCGGAGCCGCTGAGCTGAGCTCCGACCTCCATGAGGTGTCGGAACTATGGACTCGCACCGGCGTCTCGAAATTCGCCCGGAACGAGATCCCGGCCGAGCTGATCGTCCACTACCGCAACGCTGCCAACTGGGCCAAGACAACCATTAACTGCGACGTCCCGTGGACCGTCCTGGCTGGGGTTGGTTGGGAAGAGACCAAGCACGGCAAGTTCAACTGGACTTCCTATGCCGGCGCCGAGGGCCCGATGCAGTTCCTGCCCGGCACCTGGAAGGCATTCGGGATTGACTACAACGGCGACGGCCAGCGCGACGTTTGGGACTGGGCCGATGCCACCGCAGCCAGCGCGAACTACCTCTGCGAACTTGGCGTCGGCGAAGGCGAGGACAATCCTCGCGCTACCTACGACGCCCTGCAGGGCTACAACCGCGGGCCGGCCAAGCGGATGAAGGCCTTCTGGGGTTACTCCGACTCAGGCCTGCACCGGGCTTGGCTCTACGGCGAGCCTTCGAACGACTCGATTGGCGCGGTGCGCTTCCCCGGTCGCCCAGGGGCGGCTGGTGAGTGGCAGTTAGCTGCCGACTTTGGTGAGGAGGCCGCATTCCCGGCTCGTCTCGGTCTCGCTCGAACCGGAGATGTGCCGGTTGTCGGTGACTGGAACGGCGACGGTGTCGACACGGTCGGGGTCTACCGCCGGGAGAGCCGGCGGTGGGTTGTGACCAACGACAACAAACGGGTCGCCTACCGAAACCGCAAGGGCCTCACCCCTCGCTTCGGCACCGGGACCGCTACGCCCGTCGTTGGTGACTGGGATGGTGATGGCATCGACAACTTCGGCTACGTGAGCGTCATCAAGAACGGCCCTCGAGCCGGTGTGTTGCGTTGGCGGCTCACCCTTGGAGTGTCTCGGCCGACCACCGATCTCACCGTGCAATTCGGACGCCGGGGCGATGTACCGGTCGTTGGTGACTGGGATGGCGATGGCAATGACACCATCGGCGTGTTCCGCCCGAGCACCGGCGAGTGGCTGCTAAGCGATGATGATCGGACAATCACGCAGTTTGATGCTTTCGGCGGACATCCGAAGTTCGGCCGACGGGGCGATCGCCCGATTGTGGGCGACTGGAACGGCGACGGCCTCGACACGATCGGTGTCGTTCGGGTCGAAGACGGCGAAGCGACCTGGAAAGTCACCAATGACCTGGCAAACCCGGTCACCGAGAAAACAGCAGTCTTTGGCGATCCGGGAGACATGCCCCTCGTCGGACGCTGGTTGCCAACCATCGTTCCCGACCAATCCTGACTATCCGCCTCCGCTCGCTGAGCCCGATCTACAGCACGGCTCCGGGCGACGGTACGCGAATAGGTAGCGCAGGCACTACTGGAACAAGCTGAACAGCAGCATTCACCTTCGAGGTGGATCTCCCATGCGTCCGGCGAGCGGCAAAAACGGCTCGGGCCGGACCAGAAGGCCCGACCCGAGAACGGTGATGACTGCCGAGTGAGTGATTCGTTCGTGCAATGGGGGCGACACGATCGCGCCACTCGCTCGTTGTGCCTGTCGGCGGAACGGAGCACGAGATAAGCGAATCGGTGTAGAAAGTCTCATGTCTGGTCGTCACTCGAACGCTCCCGCCCTGCATCCCTGGAACACCGACTTTGTTTGGCAGAACGTCAATGCTGAGCCGCAGACCCTCAGCCGTGAACAAGTAGCAGCATTCGATCGGGACGGTTGGTTTCTGGTGAACCAGCTTGTCGAGCCCGACCTCTTGGCACGCCTGCGGACCGAACTAGATCAGATAGAGGCGGCCACCGAGGCCAACTTGCGGACTCGTGACGGAGAGCGCTCCTTGATCGCTGAGGCGGATGCCATCGTGTTTTCGCCCCACGTCGTGGTGCAGTCGTCAGCCGCTCGGGAGTTGGCGACAAGCGCAGTGGTTGCTGGCATCGCCCGCGATCTGCTTGGGCCCGACGTTCGGCTGTATTGGGATCAACTGGTGTACAAGAAGCCAACCAAGCCTCGGCGCTTCCCGTGGCACCAGGACAACGGATACACCTTTGTTGAGCCCCAGCAGTATCTGACGATTTGGGTTGCGCTCACCGATGCCGTTGTCGAGAACGGTTGCCCGTGGGTCGCGCCCGGCTTGCATCGCCACGGGACGTTGGCCCACGAGTGGGTGGATCCGTTGGGGTTCGAGTGCCTTACGGACTCCGACGAGGCGGTGGCGGCTGAGGTTCAGGCCGGGGGAGCAGTTGTGTTTTCATCACTCACTCCGCATATGACCGGCCCAAACCTGCAAACCGAGGTCCGTCGCACCTACATCCTCCAATACGCGCCGACTGGAGCGATTGCTCACTTTGGAGACGCCGGCCACGAGCCCGCCGCAAGCATTGAGGCCGCGGACCCACAGCGCCAGTTCGAGGTGGTTCGCAGCGGCGAACTCCTCGTCCTTGATGACCCTGCTGCGGATTGACGAGCTGCTTTAGGTGTTGCTGCTCCGGTTGATCGAGCCGGGTGAATTCTGGCTGTCCAGGCGTTGACTCTGATTGTGAAAAAAGGGGACAAAGAAAATGATCGACCGGTATCAGGAACAGTTTCCGGACCTGACGTTTTCCAATCCGGAAGATGGGGTTTTGCAGTTGACCCTTGAAGGGCCCGGCTTGAACTCCGTCGATGGGAAGAAGCATCGCCAGTTGGCCGATGTCTGGTTGGCGATCGATCGGGATCCGGCGGTACGGGTGGCGCTGCTGGCTGGCGCCGGCCGAGGGTTCAGCTCCGGTGGCAGCTTCGACATGATCGACGACATCATGGGCGACTACGAACGCAGCCTGCAGGTATTGCGGGAGGCGAGAGACCTGGTCGACAACATCATCAACTGTTCCAAGCCGGTGGTCTCAGCGATGTGGGGGCCAGCGGTCGGTGCCGGGTTGGTGGCTGGGCTGCTGGCCGATGTTTCGGTAGTGGGGGCCAACACCCGCATCATCGATGGCCACACTCGCCTGGGTGTAGCCGCCGGTGACCACGCCGCGATCTGTTGGCCGATACTTTGTGGCATGGCCAAGGCCAAGTATTACCTGCTCACCTGTCGTGATTTGCGTGGTGCGGAGGCCGAGCGCATTGGTCTCGTCTCGCTCTGTGTTGATGACGAGGACGGCCCGGAGCAGGTGTTGGCGGAGGCAATGGCTGTCGCCGTTGAGTTGGCCGAGGGCGCCCAACAGGCGATTCGCTGGACCAAGCGGACCCTGAATCACGCCTACCGCATGCACGCGCCAGCCTTCGACGCTTCACTCGCCTACGAGTTTCTGGGCTTCCAGGGACCCGACGCCGCCGAAGGCGTAGCCAGCCATCGCGAAAAGCGCCCACCAAACTTCAAAGACAGCCCGACCTCCGAATAGCGCCCACCTCGAAGATCCACCTCCGAGGTCGACCTCCGAGGTGGGCGGACTACCTCGGAGGCGGACCTCGAAGGTAACGACTAGATGAACCAGGCGGGTTTGGGGTGGCTATTGGCCGGTGAGTTTGGCAACGATTGGAGCTACGGCTTCGATCGTGTCCGACTGCACTACGTAGTAGGAGACTCCCCACCGCTCACGTCGCTCGTGGAGGACATCACAGATTCGATCGGTGTCCCCGAGCCACATGTGGGGCACATCGAGGGCTTCCTCGCCCGAGATGCCGAACAGGGCTCCCATTTCGGCTGCACTCGCCTCCACATCATCCGACGGCACCACACCGATCACCAGCATGTTCAACTCGAGCTCATCGAAGCGGTCGCCTGCGGCATCGCGGATCCAACCGAGCTTTTCGTCGGTTGCCGCCGCGGTAGCGGTCGCGATCGCGCCGGGCCCGATGACCCCTTCATGCATCGACGGGTTGATACCCACGATCTGGGCTTCGCGTGCAGCGATGCTCAACACCCGCTTGCGGCCGCCACCGATCAGAAACGGCGGATGCGGCCGCTGAACCGGCTTGGGCAGCGCATTGTGGTTGGTGATCGTGTAGTGCTCGCCGGAGAAGTTGGCCGGCTCGTCCGCGAAGAGGGCCTTCATTGCGGTGATGCCTTCGGCCATTCGGTCGACTCTCACCCCGGCTGGATCGTGGGGTATGCCGGACTCGTCGTAGTCGCTGAGCATCCAGCCCGCCCCGATGCCGAGTTCGACCCTTCCACCGGAGAGATGATCGATGGTGGCGATTTCCTTGGCCAACACGACCGGATGTTTGTAGTCGTTGTCGAAGACGAGACAGCCGACCTTGAGCTCGGTGGTTGCCGCCGCCGCCGCCATCATCGCCGGTACCGGCGCCAGTTGGTCCCCGAAGTGATCCGGCAAGTGGAGCGAGGAGAAGCCAAGATCCTCCACTCTTCGGGCTGTCTCAGCCCAGGTTGCACCTGCATCAGGCAGTCGAAACTGCACGCCGAATCGGAACGGATGACTGGTCACGCCGCCACCCTATGACACTCGACACCGTGCACCAACCGTGGAGGTCGGGCCGGTAATGTCGCTGCTATCGCCCCCATCGTTTCTACCTTCGGGTTCTTTGCCAGCCGCATTGCCGCGCTCGCCGTGGTTATTGCGATGTCTGCACTGGCCGTCGTGGCCGGTGTCGCCGCCATGGCCCCGCACGCCGGCGAGCTGACCTCGGCAACAGAGGCCACCTTCGACGACAAGATCGAATTGCGCCCACTGGCCTTGCGGTCCGAGATGTATGACCGAAACGGTAAGCAGATCACCGTGCTCCGCGGTGAAGAAAACCGGGAGCGGGTTGCGCTAGCGGACATCCCACATACGGTGCAGACGGCCATCGTTCAGCTCGAAGACGCGTCGTTCTACGATCACGGCGGAGTCAACCTTCGGGCGGTTACCCGGGCTGCGGTGAAGAATGTCGGCACTGGCGGTATCAGCCAGGGTGGCTCGACGATCACTCAGCAGCTCATAAAGAATGCGGTGCTGAGTAGTGAAAAGGAGCTCGACCGGAAGCTGAAGGAGATGCGTCTCGCCGGACAGCTTGAGTCGCAGATGTCGAAGGACGAGATCCTCGAGCACTATCTCAACCTCGTCTACTTCGGCAACGGCGCCTACGGCGTAAAGGCTGCGGCCGAGGTCTACTTCGCCAAGGACGTTGCTGACATCGACTGGGCGGAGGCGGCCCTGCTGGCGGGCTTGATTTCGTCTCCGTCGGCCAACGATCCGATCGCCCATCCGGAGCGGGCACGAGCTCGCCGCAAGCTGGCGTTGAACCGGCTGGTGGCGAACGGAGACATCACCCGCAAGGACGAAGCTCGCTACAACCGCCGGGCACTGCCGACGTCGGCTCAACAGGTGGTGCCGACCATCCGTGACTACTTCATCGAGGACGTCACCCAGAAGCTGCTCGACGAGCCGATCTTGTCGGCAGATAAGCGTGAGCGGATCAACATGGTTTTCGGCGGCGGCCTTCGTATCTACACCACCTTCGATCCGCGAGCTCAGCGTTTGGCCGATGCCGCCCGCGACGAGGTGCTTCCCAAAAATGACGGCGGCTTTACCATCGCAGCTTCCTCGATTGAGCCCGCTACCGGAGCGGTTCGAGCGGTCATCGGTGGGCCGGGGTTTGATGAATACAAGTACAACATCGCCACCCAGGGCTTAGGGCGCCAGCCTGGTTCTTCGTTCAAGACCATGGTCCTCACCGCGGCGGTGGAGCAGGGCATCGCCGAGAAGGATCTGCTCGATGGCATTGGGCCCTGCGAGTTCGACAACACCGGCGGCACCCCCAACCCGTATGAGTTGGAGAATTTTGAGGAGAGCCGTGGCCGGCTGACAACCTTGGAAAAGCAAACGCTCGCTTCGTCGAACTGTGGGTTCATCCGTCTCGGTCAGTACGTGGGCCTGGATGCGGTCGTCGACGTTGCCAAGCGGCTCGGCATCACCAGTGAGCTCTCTGACGAGATCATCTCGCTTCCACTGGGCACGATGGAGGTTCGGCCGATCGAGATGGCCTCGGCGTATGCCACCATCGCCAACGAAGGTGTCCGACACGATCCTTACCTCATCGAGCGGATCGAGACCGTCGATGGCGAGGTGTTGTTCGAACACCAGCCTCGTCCGGTACGCGCTATCAGTCGAGAGACCGCTCGCCGGGTGCAGGCCATTCTGAAGGCCAACGTGGAGGACGGTACCGGCGTCGCCGCTCGGGTTGAGGGCCACGATGCGGGAGGCAAAACCGGCACAACCCAAAACTTCGAAGATGCTTGGTTCGTGGGCTTCACCCGGCATCTGTCGACAGCGGTGTGGATGGGCAACCCGGCGGCCAAGATTCAGATGCGCGATGTGGGCGGTCGAGAAGTGACCGGTGGCAGTTTCCCGGCGCAGATGTGGGGTCGGTACATGCGCCGCTATCACGCTGAAGCAGCGCTGGTGCCTCTGCCCTTTTCCGAGCCGGTTGAAGTGCGGCGGTCCGCCCGGGAACTGCTGCTGGAAGGGGAAACCTCCCGCCTGGTGCAGCCCGAGGACGTCGCGCCTGTTCCCGGCACCCGAGCGCAGGCGCGTCGGCCGGGAGCTGGGCGCGGTCCGAACGTGAACCGCCCCAATGTCAATCGCCCGAATGTCAATCGCCCGAATGTCAACAGTTCAACCGGTGCGGGCCAGGTCAACCCGTCGCCAGCCCCAGTGACCCCGCTACCACCACCACCACCGCAAGCACCGGCGCCGCAGTCGCCCGCGGCGGACCCTGCAGCGGCAGGCACGGTGGTGGTGGTCGACGAAGCGCCTGAGCCCACTCAGATCGGTGCGCGGCCGCGCTAGCGAGAACCGCAGAGGAGAACGTCTTAGGGCCGCCGCGTCCGAACCGCATGTGGTGTCGCTACACGCGAGTGATTCGCCTAGTGTGGGCAGCACATGGGGAACCTTGACCAACTGCTGACCGTTCAAGATCTCGATTTGCGGAGTGACCAACTTGCTCACCGCCGCAAGAACCTGCCCGAGCGGGACACCCTCGCTGAGCTGCAACGCGAGCAGGGTGAGCTGGCCAAAACCATTGAGGCTGTGACCGCTGAACGCGAAACCTTCGTTCGCGAACAGAAGCGCTACGAGGACGAAGCGGCAACCGTGATTGCCAAGGCCGAATCGACGAATGCCACGGTTTACGGCGGCACCATCACCAGCCCTCGCGAGCTGCAGGCGATGCAGGACGAGATAGCGGCACTTCAGCGTCGGCAGACGCAGCTTGAGGATCAGGTGCTTGACCTGATGGAGCGGATCGAACCGTTGACCACCCAGCTTGGTGAGCTTGACGCTTCGACGCAGGCCCTCGAAGCAAAGGTGGCCGAGGTGACCGGCCAGATTGCCACTGCCGATGCCGAGATTGATGCTGAGGCCGCTGAGGTTGTTGCCCAGCGCGACGTCGCCGTTGCCGATGTGCCGGAGGCGCTGCTGAGCGAGTACGAGACCCTGCGGGAGCGCTTCGGCGGTATCGGCGCGGCCAAGCTGAATGGCAACACCTGCGCCGGGTGTTTCCTGAGCCTCTCGGCCATTGAGGTCGACCGCATCAAGAAGCTGGATGCCGATGCTGTGGTCCACTGTGAAGAGTGTGGCCGCATGTTGATCCGCTGAGCCCGGGCCATTTGTCGTCGGCCCGGGCCTTCTTCGTCCACCTGGCCCTGATGGCCGACCGCCCCGATCGGCACTGAGGTAGCGAAGTGTTCCTCTGGTTTCTCGGATTGAGCGTGGTCATCGTCTGGTCGATCTTTCAGTCGCCGGCGCTTGATTATCGACTCGTGATGTTTGGGTCGGTGCTGCCGCTGGCCGAGGTGGCGCTTGGTTCGCCGAACATTCTCCACACCCCCGTGGGTTCGGTCTTGGCGCTCACGCTGGTGATGATCGTGAGTTGGGGCCGCCCATTGCGTCGACGTTCGCTGATCGGCATTCCCATCGGGATGTTCCTGCACCTGGTGCTTGACGCCTCGTGGACCCGTTCGTCGTTGTTCTGGTGGCCGGTCACGAGCGGCGGCTTTGCGACCGGTTCGATCCCGGAGGTGGATCGTCCGCTCCCGGTGTGGTTGCTCCTGGAAGCACTTGGTGGGATCGCACTGGTCTGGGCCTGGCAACGGTTCGGTCTCGATGACGCCGCACCGCGGCGGACGTTCTTTCGCACCGGTCAGATGGATCGCAGCGTGGCCCGTCATGGTCCGGGTGGCGGCGCGTCGGTTGAGGGGCAGCGCGCTCGGGGGGCCGCTGGTCGATCAGCACCGGGAAGATCTGGCACGGGTCGATCAGGGAGTGGCCGGGCCAGGCCGCGGCCCGGGGAGGGCGATTCCTCTGGCCATAAACCGAAGGGGGAGCAATGACCGGATCACTACTGCTGGCTCGACACGGCCGAACGGTGTCGAACGCCCGTGGGTTGTTGCTGGGTCGAGCCAATCCGGATCTTGATGAGCTTGGCCGAAGCCAGGCCCAGGCCCTGGGTCAGGCGTTGGCCGCCAGTGATGAACCGATCGCCCGCATCGTGACCAGTCCGCTTCGACGGACGGCCCAAACTGCAGAGGCGGTCGCCGCCCATACGCGGGCGGAGGTTGTTGTTGACGATCGCTGGATCGAGCTGGACTACGGGGAGTTCGACGAACGTCCGGTCGCCGACCTGGGACCTGCGATCTGGCAGGAGTGGCGCGCCAATATCGACTTTCGCCCTCCGGGTGGAGAGACACTCGTGGAGCTTGGCCAACGGGTGCGGGTTGCCTGCGAAGCGCTCAGCGCTCAGGCCGAAGAGTCGGCGACCGTGGTGGTGAGTCATGTATCGCCGATCAAGGCCGCGACCGCTTGGGCGCTCGGGGTTCCAGACGAGGTCGCCTGGCGAATGTTTCTCACACCAGCATCACTCACCACAGTGAGGCTCAACGGCGATGGCTCAGCAACACTGGTGGGCTTTAACGCCACAGACCATCTGAGCTAAGCCCGGCCGGACAGACTCGGAGGTGCATCGGGTTCACCTTAAAGGTTACCGATACGGGGGCGACTAGTTCGAAGAGTCCTCCTCCAAGGTGAATGACGTTCACCTCGGAGGTGGATGGCGGGTGAAGGGAGCGGGGTTGAGTCAGGCTGCGATCCCTTGAAGGTGAATGACATTCACCTTGAAGGCCGGGAGAGGGAGCAGTAGCGTGCGAATCTCACTGTGGGTGGCCGAAAGGCCACCAATGCACTACTGAATCGAAGTCGTTGTGGCGAATCGGTCCGAGTCGGAGAAAAGCGATCACCCGACTCCATCGAGCTTTCTACGATTGGTTCGCCGCCAGACATAGGGGAGAAAGACATGTTGATCCGTAGCCGCCGCGCCAACCGGACTGCCGGTTGGGCCGCACTAACGATGGCTGTGCTGTTGACCCAGATCGGACTTGTTGGTTTGGGTTCAAGCGAGGCCCAGCCGACACCAAGAGCCAAGTGTGGAGGCCAAGCGGTCACGCTGGCCGGCACACCGGGTCCCGATGTCCTTCGGGGTACACCTCGGGCCGATGTGATTCATGGTTTTGGTGGCGACGACATCATCATGGGGCTGGCGGGCAACGACATCATCTGTGGTGGTGGCGGCAATGACGAACTGGTCGCTGGTGCCGGCAACGACAGAGTCTTTGCCGGTGACGGTGATGACAAGTTGATCGGCAACCGCGGCAACGATCGCCTCGAGGCCGGTAAGGGTGATGACACCTTGAACGGTGGTCCCGGCCGCGACACCTGCATCGGCGGGTTCGGCCAGGACCGGGGCAACAGCTGTGAGGTGAAGCGGGCCATCCTCAAGAAGACATTGGTGGCCCAACGTCGGGGCAACCTCCGCCCGAATGCCGTCGGCACGTTTAAGTTCCGCGTCGAAAAGGGTGACGTGCTCTACGTCAACTTCGATGAGGAGAACACCGAGCGTTGGGATGGCGATTGGTCGGTGACCGGTCCCACCGGCGAGCTGGCCGATGGTTCCAGCCTGGCTGACGCCTCGAGCACCTTCGTGGTGCCTCGCACCGCGTGGTACACGATGGCGATCTCGGCTGAGGACGATGGCGTTCGGTATGCGGTCCAGGTGGTTCGCGCGCCGGTGCTGGTGCGTCAGCTTGCGATCAACCGGATCCATCGGGATCGCATCGGCATCCCGGGTGAGAATCACTCGTTGCGTTTCCGGGCGACCGCCGGTGATCGCATCTTCCTTGATTGGGACAACGTGTCTGATCAATGGGCCGCGGACTGGTCCATTCAGCCACTCTTCGGGTTTGACCGCGACGCCATCGCCGACGGCACTCGCCTTCACGACGACGACAGCGCCATCGTCATCCCCCGCAGTGGCCAGTACCAACTGATCGTTGACGGCGATGATGGCGACCTCCTCAACTACTCGATCGTGATCCGCAAGGTCACTCGAAAGGTCCAGACGGCCCGCACCGGTCAGACGGTGACCGGTCGGATCGCCGTGCCTGGCGAGGTTGATGTGCTCCGGATCAACGGCCGTGCCGGGCAGGTCGTGACCATCGACTTCAGTGGCGAGACCCCACGCTGGGACGGCGACTGGGAGCTGATCGAGGTCGGCGGCTTCAACGACAACGTGGTGGCCAAGGGTTCCAGCCTTGCTGATTTCGAGGAAGGGGTGGCGCTGCCGTCTACCGGCCGGTACGACCTGGTGATCGATGGTGATGGCGACGAAACCTTTACCTGGCAGGTCACGATCCGCTAGCGCGGCGCCCGGACCTGCCGCCGGAGCGAGAGGCGGGGTCGACCGAAAATACAGTGTCGGCTGGGCGACGGACGCCGAAATCGATTCTTCCTAGGTTGAGCGCAACGAACCATAGGAGAACCGATGTCTACCCCAAACACCAGGAACCGCAACAACCAAATGATCGTGCTGGCGGCCGTTGCCATCGTGCTGGCCGCTATGGCCCTGCTCGGCACCACCAACAGTGCGGATGCCCAGAAGGCATCGAAGGCCAGGTGCGGCGGCAAGGTGGTCACGCTCGCTGGCACGCCGGGACCGGACGTTCTGCGGGGCACACCCCGCGCCGACGTGATTCATGGTTTTGGTGGCGACGACATCATCATGGGGCTGGCTGGCAACGACATCATCTGCGGTGGCGGTGGCCAGGATGAAATCACCGCCGGTGCCGGCAACGACCGGGTGATCGCCGGCGACGGTGATGACAAGTTGATCGGCAACCGGGGCAATGATCGTCTGGAAGCCGGCAAGGGCGACGACACCTTGAACGGCGGTCCGGGCCGCGACACCTGCCTCGGTGGGTTTGGCCAGGACACGGGCAGTAGCTGTGAGGTGAAGCGGGCCATCTTGAAAAAGACGTTGGTCACCCAGCGCCGCGGCAGCCTGCGCCCCGGCGGGGCCATGACCTGGAAGTTCCGGGCCGAAAAAGGGGAACAGCTGTATGTGAACTTCGACGAGGACACCAGCGACTACTACGACGGCAGCTGGGACATCTCCCGGGGCGACACCAAGTTGGCTTCGTCCTCCCGCCTCGGCGACGCCGGCGACACCGTTGAGGTGGAGCGGACCGGTTGGTACACCGTGAAGGTCGAGGCCGATGACGATTCGTCCGCCACCTTTGGCATGCAGGTCGTTCGGGCACCCCGCCTGCTGCGCCCCTACAAGATGGGTGAGCTGCATCGTGACCGGATCGGGATTCCGGGTGAAAAGCATGCACTTCGCTTTAGTGGCAAGGCTGGTGACCGGATCTACATCGACTGGGACGAGATCGACAGCATCTACGAGGGCTCGTGGGAGCTCTACCCGGTCCAGGGTTTCGATCGCAGCGAAGTGGCGAGCAGTTCGCGGCTCTCCGATGGAGACGACGCCATCGTGCTTCCCCGCTCCGGCCAGTTCGATCTGGTGGTCGACGGCAGTGGCGACAAGGTGCTGAGCTACTCGGTGGTTGTCCGCAAGGTCACCCGGAAGGTGCAGACGGCCCGCATCGGCCAGACCATCTCGGGCCAGATCGCCGTTCCTGGCGAGACCGACGTGATCCGAATCAACGGTAAGGCGGGCCAGACGCTCACCATCGACTGGAGCGAAGCCACGCCGAGGTACGACGGCTCGTGGAGCCTGATCGAGGTCGGCGGGTTCGACAACGAGGTGGCCCGCGGCTCGAGCTTTGGGGACCTCACTGAGGACGGTGTGGTGCTCCCCGCCAACGGCCGCTACGACGTGGTGGTCGACGGAAAGGGCGACAACGTCTTCGACTGGGAAGTCACCCTCTCGAACTAACCCCAGCAGTACAGGTGGCGCAAAGCTTGGAGCCGGGCCCAAACGGGCCCGGCTCCAAGCGCGACGAACGTAGGACTCCGCCAGGAGTCCCGGCGAGAAAGATCCGCAGAGGCGGTTCGAGGAGGAACCCCATAGGCCCCGGGGAACCCTGCGGGTTCGTGGGCCGGCGGATCCCGCCTTGCCGCTCTCGAACAAGTCTCGGCAGCGCAAGCGAGTTGCCCGAGCTGGCGAGGGACGAGCCAAAGCGAGAAGAAGTCCGCAGCGCGGGTCGAGGAGGAACCCCAAAGGCCCCCGGGAACCCTGCGGGTTCCCGGGGCCGACGGGTCCGACGGATCCGCCCTGCGGCCAGTTGCAGGGCTTGGCGAAAGCCTGAATCTTCCTCCCCGCGACCGGAGCCGCCGATAGCGGGCATCCATCGGCCGGGCGCCCGTCGCCACTACGATCGCGGATCGTCATGGCGGTTCGATTTCACCTCAGTATCAGACAACCTGGCCGG
>CALAML010000123.1 GCA_937925845.1 uncultured Acidimicrobiales bacterium
CTTTAACCATATATCTGATCTTGGTCATATATTATATCTTATATTTTCCCCTCTCGCCCACAAATAAATAAAATAAAATGGTTCGGATCGATCACATCGTCGACATAACCCCGCTCGGCCGCCATGTACGGGTTGGCCAAGCGCTCGGTCCAGTCGTCGATCAGCTCCGCCTTCTTGGCGTCGGGATCCTCGGCATCGGCAATCTCGCGACGGTTCACGATCTCTACCGCACCGGCGGCGCCCATCACCGCCAGCTCGGCCGACGGCCAGGCGTAGGCCAGATCGGCACCGATCGACTTCGAGTTCATCACCACATAGGCGCCGCCATACGCCTTACGCACCACGATCTGAATGCGCGGCACGGTGGCTTCGCAGTAGGCGTAGAGCAGCTTGGCGCCATGGCGGATAATGCCGCCGTGCTCCTGATCGACACCAGGAAGGAAACCCGGCACGTCCACAAAGGTGAGCAGCGGAATGTTGAAGGCATCGCAGGTGCGGACAAACCGCGCCGCCTTCTCCGACGACGAGATGTCGAGCACACCAGCCAGATTCATCGGCTGGTTACCGACGACGCCGACCGGATGACCGTCGACGCGGGCCATGCCGCACACGATCGAGCCACCCCACATCTGCTGATACTCAAAGAAGTCACCGTCGTCGACCACCGACGCAATGACCTCCTTCATGTCGTAAGGGATGTTGGGGCTATCGGGCAGGATCGTCTGGAGTTCGGGGCACGACCGCTGCGGATCGTCTTCGGACTCGTAGTGCGGCGGCATCTCCATGTTGTTGGTCGGCAGGAAGCCGAGCAGATACCGCACATCGTCGAGACAGGCCTTCTCATCGGGGGTCACAAAGGTGGCCACACCCGACTTCGACGCGTGGCTGCGAGCGCCGCCCAACTCCTCGAGGGTGACGTCCTCGCCCGTCACCGTCTTCACCACATCAGGCCCGGTAATAAACATGTGCGACGACTGATCCACCATAAAGATGAAGTCGGTCATGGCCGGGCTGTACACCGCGCCACCGGCACACGGGCCGAGAATCACGCTGATCTGGGGAGTCACACCACTCGCCTGGACGTTGCGATGGAAGATCCCGCCGTAGGAGGCGAGCGAAACCACACCCTCCTGGATGCGGGCGCCAGCGCCATCGTTCAGCCCCACCAGCGGGGCCCCCACCGACAGCGCCATATCCATGATCTTGTGAATCTTCTCGGCGAAGACCTCACCCAGCGCACCGCCATAGACGGTGAAGTCCTGACTGAACACAAAAACCTTGCGGCCATCCACTGTGCCCCAGCCGGTGATTACCCCATCGGTGTAGGGCCGACTGTCGTCGTCGGTACCCAGCGCCGGAGAACGGTGGCGCACCAGTTGGTCGACCTCGTGGAAGGAGTCGGGATCGAGCAGATACTCGATGCGCTCCCGGGCCAGCATCTTGCCCTTGTCGTGCTGACGCTGAATAGAACGCTCGCTTCCAGGCGAGAGCGCCGCCTCCTTTTTCTCAAGGAGCTGAGCCAATTTTTCCGCAACGGTATGTTCTGCCATGACGTCTCCAAAGCTAGTACTCACGGTCGAAAATGACGATCTGGAGGGGTCGGATCGATCGGTCCGCGAGTCACGGGCTCCCCGCTGGGAAACTGTCTCCGTGTCACTGATACTGCTGATTTTGGTTGCGCTGGTTGTTGTTGCCGTGGTCGCGGCCATCATCGTGGGCGTCGTCGTGGCCAAGCGCAGCTCCGGAGGCGTGCCGGTGGCGGCGGTGGCCAACCCCGACAAAACGGCCGACATCGTCTCGGCTCTCGACTCAGCTGGCATCAAGTGCGACGTGTGCCAGGACCCCGCCAGCGACATGTGGCAGGTCAAGGTGCCCAAGAAAGCCGAAACCCAGGCCCGAGACACCCTTCGCGGCCACGCCCGCGGCTAGCGCCACTAGCCGACCGAAATGTCGGGGGCATTGGGTGCTTGGAGACTCCTCTAAGACGGTTTTAGGACTGCACCTTCAGCCGAACCCGCTTTTCGGCGATCAGCCACTTCGGCAACAAGTGATCGGGCTTCGGCTTGGGCGTAACGACCAGATACCACGCCACCGAATCCGTCGGCTCGCGCCGCGGCAAGCGGAACGTGACGTTGTTGGCACCAACCTTCAGCGGTTTGGCCTGCGAATGCACCTCCCGCCGGCGGTAGTTGAGGCCCTGCATCTCGCGGTCTACACCCCGAAGCTCAGCCTTCAGGCCTTCTTTGGAAACGGTCACTTCTGCCTCCAAACGCTCACCGAGACGCACCAGTGGAGTCTGTAATGCGACCGAAACCCCTCGCAGCCGGCGATGCACCCGGTTCCGGATAACGAGGTAGCCGGCAACGCAAAGGCACGCGGCCAGCACCAGACCAAGTCGGTAGTCCGAACCGGACTCGATGTTGTTGATGGCGTAAGCGATCGACAGCGCGATCATGATGAAGCCGGCGGTGACTTGGCGAACGTTGGCGAAGGAATAGTCGGCCTCTCGGGCCTCTTTGCTCTTCGCCATTTTTTCGCGCTCGGCGGCAGCCGCTTCGCGGGCTTGGGTTTCGATCGGCACGTCGACCGTGAAGATGGTTTTGCCGGCGCTCACCACCCGCACCACCAGCACCGCACCGGTCGGCCAGCGGGTGTCCCAGTTGGACTTCAGCTCGAAGCTGGCGACGCCCTCAGAATCCAGATGCAGCCTCGACGTAGCAAAGGCGGGGCCGGCCATGGCGTCGTCGGTGACCTCATCGACCACATCAGCTTGATGGACAGCCGCACGAGATCGCCCGGTTCTTCCACCTCGAGCAACCCGGAAACCGTCTCTCCAGGCGAATAGTCCTCTTGGTCGAACAGCATTCTCACAACAACACCACGCTCACAGATTTGAATGTACGAACGGGACCGCGTGCTGCCCACTGGCGAGCCGCTCCCACTGTCGACGCCGAGCAAGAACGTCTCTACACGACGTTGAGCCGGACTCGCTTCTCGGCCACCAACCACTTCGGGAACCACCGGCTCCTCTGCGCGGTGGGCGTGACCACCAGCCACCATTGGATCAACAGCGTTTCGTGGAACGACGTCGCCGGCTCCCGGATCGGCAGCGTTAGCGAGACCGAGTTGTCTCCCGAAACCAACGGTTGAGACTCCGAGAAGAAGACCGTCGTTTTGTAGGATATGGAGCGGGAACCATCCGCCGTTCTCCCCTCTACTTTCAGCCCACGGACGCCTCGCAACTCGGCCGACAAGTCGTCCCTCGACACCTGAACATTGGCCGTCACCGTCCCACCGAGTCGCACCTCGCTCGAGAGCACATCAACGATGGGCCGATACCGCTTAAGGGGAAGCATCACCCAGCAGAGGGCGATGAGGACGCCAGGTATCAGCAAGGCCAGGACCGATGAGAAGCCGAGGGCCATGGTGAGAAATGCGTATCCAAAAACCCCAGCGAGCCCCGCGTATGCACACCGGTCAAATCTTCTATGCAGGCGGTAGTCGGCCTCCACCTTCCGCCTCCGCTCGGCCAACCGGTCGTGATCGACATCGCGGCGTTTGGCAACCCTTCTTTCATCGACGGGCAGATCCACGATCACCGACGACTCCGAATCCGCTTTGGCTTGGACCACCCAGATGGCGCTATCGGCCCACCTGCTCTGAAACGCCGAGGTGGAGCGTTTGAACTTCAGCTCGAACGCGGCGACACCCTCCTCGTCGGGAACCAGTTCCACAGAGTCAACGCATGACCCGGGCAAATGCTCACCGGTCTTGTCGTCGGCCAGCAATAGGCTGATCCTCGGCTCAGCCAGCTCGTCGACATCGGCCACCTCGACGACCCCGGTGATCTTGTCCCGGGGGGCATACTGCGTCCTATCAAACAGAACTCTCACAATTCCACAATAGGGGCGAAACGGCTTGACGGTAATGGGGAGGCAACCCCACCAATCGGGACCAGGGGGTAAAGCGGGAATGGGGAGGTGCCCCCGCTACGCGCCAACAGGCTCGTAGCCTGAAGATATGGACCAAGCGACGGGAGCGCCGGGCTCCGCCCAGGGGGGAAACGAACGATCCGGCGCCCAGAACCCAAAAGTGGCCAGTCGACTCACCGAGTCGGAACGGCGAATGAAGCTGATCCTTGGGATCCTCGCAGTAGCAGCCTTCGGCATCGTCGCCATCACCACCAGCCTCAGCGACCGGGCCCCGCAAGCGTTGCGAAAAGCCCGTGAGCGACAGGGTCAGGTCACCACCCAAATCGAAGAGACCTTCGATGTCGACGTCCGCCGTATCGTCGACCGCAACGACATCCCCTTCGAGACCGACGACATCCTCCACCTGACCGGCTGGATGGTCGGCACCATCATCGTCGGCACCTCGCTCCGCCGCTGGGTGCGAATCGAAGAACTGGCGGTGCTCGTCTTCGCCGGCAGCGTCGCCATCGAGTTGGCCCAGCCGATGTACAGCAGCACCCGTCAATTCCAGATCGGCGACATCACCACCAACGCCCTGGGAGTGATGTGCGGGCTGACCGTGATCGTCATCCTCCAACGACTCCGCCCCATCCCTGAGGCGCCCTAGCTCTAATTGCCCTCCGGGCGGGCCGGAACCCCAAAGGCCCGCCAGGGCCGACGGGTTCCCTTGCACAGGAGCTTTTGGCTGGCCTTTGGGGCCCTGTCCCTCTGTTGTTGACGGGGTGCCTTTGCATGTCGGCCAGCCGGCTTTACTTGGCTCGGGTTTTGCCTACTCTTTGGCGCTTTGGGTTGCGCCTTTCGCCGCGTTTGGTAGCTGCGCGTTTCGTCGTCTCGCCGTTGCACTGTGCTCCGCACGGCCGTTGCACGGAGCTTTTGGCTGGCCTTTGGTGCCCTGTCCCTCTGTTGTTGACGGGGTGCCTTTGCACGTCGGCCAGCCGGCTTTACTTGGCTCGGGTTTTGCGTACTCTTTGGCGCTTTGGGTTACGTCCTGCGGCGCGTTTGGTAGCTGCGCCTCACGTCGTCTCGTCATTGGTGGCTTGCCTTGCCCTGGGCTCGAAGTTTGTAGTTTTCGGGGTATGACCCCGAAAAGTGCAAACTTTTGCCTTTTCTACTCTTTGGAGCTGCTGGTGGCTTCGTCTTTGTTTTTGGTTGAGAAGCCTAGATAGATGCGGTGGGCGCCCAGTAGGAGGAATCCCACTCCCAAGTACCACGGGCCGACCACAAACGAGAGCACCCCGCCGATCACCAACATGGCTACACCAAAGGCGAAATATTGATCGCTGGTCTGCATCTGATCCCCCGTTTGCCGCCGACGCCTGGATGCGGCCGCCAGCTTTCCACTCGGTCCACTCTTGCACGCGTCGACAGGGCCGCGGAAGTCTCCCGAGCATTGTATGTCGTTCATTGATTTTTGGGGGTGGTAGCACCACCTTGGTTGGGCCTTTTCACCCCAACGAATTGAGATGCAGGGACTGTGGTTCGCCCCGTCGAATTCCTTGAGGCTTTATGCAACTGCTGAACAAGGAAACGGGAATGACATGGAAGCTGCAACCACAAACCAAATGACCACTGCGAAACAAGCGGCACCGGGCGCGATCCGGGCTGCCCTAGCGGCGCTGCTGGTGATGGCGCTCTTGGCCGGAGTCCTGGCGATCGACACCCGTCGGGCCGGCGCCCTGGAACGGGTTCCTGCCAACGGCGCGGCCGAGGCGGATCGCACCTGGGTCGCAAGCAGCACAAACGGCTTCCATGGGTTCACCGGTCGGGAGGGCACCAGCCGGGGCCGCAAGAAGGCCGAGAGCAGGCCAACACCGCCACCGGGTCTGGAAGCTTCGAAGGGTGCCCCAACGTCCTCATCACCGATCGCCATCGGCCGATTGGGCCTCGACGGCCCGGACCTTGGCCTCAAGGTCGACAGGCAAGGCCAGCTTCGCTCGCTCACCCCAGGCGTGGCCAGCATCGAACTGCCGATGGTTGGCCCCTTGAAGGGCGCCTTCATGGACCGCGTCGCCGGTGTTGTGGGCACCGCCCGCGGCTCAGAGCTCACCCATCTGGGAGCGCACCTTCGTGACGACCACGAGTACCTGTACTTCAACATGGGCGATCAACCGGTTGACCTGTTCCTCGATCTCGACTTCCCCGGCGCTGAGGGCCTACCCCAGCGAATCTCCACCTCGGGTAACGGTCCGGATGCCCTCTTCGTGATGGATCTCGACGGCGACTACTTCTACTTCTCGGTTGGCTGCGACGCCCTGGCTGCCCCGGGCGGTAAGGCCAAGGAGCGTCCAAAGAACAAGACGGCTAAGGACGACACCGACCTGTCGACTGCGGCCGACGTATCGCTCGACCTCACCGGCTTCGATCCGGGCGGTTGCGGCATCGGCTGGTCGGCCGGCGGCAACATCCCGTTCGTGCCCATGATGACGGAACGGACCACCGAGCTC
>CALAML010000124.1 GCA_937925845.1 uncultured Acidimicrobiales bacterium
CCTGCGAGGTTCCCATCGTGGCCAACGGCGCGGCGATCCCGACATAGCCGACGACGCCAACGTAGACACCGAAGGTCTCGGCGCCGAGTGACCGACCGATCGACAACGCTGAAATCAAGGCAAACACCGCATTGCCGACAAAGCCGACGAGGCTCCACAGCGAACGACGGCTGGTCTGCGACTGCGAGAGCCGGGCCAGGACTTCTTTCATGGCTGACGCCGTTTCATGGCTGACGCCGTAGGGACCGAACGCATTGACCCAACTTCCGTTGAACCGACATAGCCGACCCGCCAGGGACGGCCCCGGTCAACATTCGGTGCCGCCTATCGGGCTCCAACCGGGATCCGCTCCGACGCCTCGGCCACATCGGCAGAGCCGGGAGCAGCCGGTTCGATCAACTTGCCCTGAGACTTCTGCAGGAAGAAGAGGCCGGTGGCACCAGCCATGCTCAGCGCCAGCAGGGCCCAAACCTGCGGGGTCGAGGTGAACCGCATGATCCAACCGTCGATACCGAGGTCGACTTCGAAGATCCGCTCGACGGCCCAGACCGCAGCGATCAGCGCCAGCAGCACCGAACCGGCCCGCATCAGGGGCAGGTAGGCGGTGGTGCGACGAAGCACAAAGAGGATCGGGAAGGTCAGCAGGATGATGAACATCTGACCCAACTCCACGCCCAGGTTAAAGCCGAGCAGCGAAAGCACCCGCTGACCCTGCCCCAGGCCAAGATCGCTCAGCAGCCCGGCAAAGCCGAGGCCGTGGAACAGACCGAAGGCGAAGGCAACAACCCACTCCTTGTTGGCAAAGACCGGCCGCAGGTTGTGCAGTGCGGCAGCGATGATCGACAGGGCGATGATTGTCTCCACCAACTTCGACGGCAGCTCAAGAATGCCGAGACCCCCAAGGGTGAGGGTGATCGAGTGAGCCAGGGTGAAGAAGGACACGATCTTGAGAACCCGCCACAGGCTGGACCGGAAGCTGGTGCCCGGCTCCCAGCGACGAGCAGCGTTAAACAACACCACCGACGGGAGGAGCAGAACCAACACAAAGAGAATGTGGTCGGTACCGATCAAGATGTGTTCCACACCAAGCTCAACGGTTCCAACAAAGCCCTTCCACACCGACGAATCGTCGAGGTCGATATCGAGAGAGGTGTTGCCGGCATCAAGGATGTCGAGGAAGTTGCCCTCGTTGTTGAACTGACCGCCGCCGAAGTCGGTGCGGATCACCACAAAGGCGTCGTGGCCATCGACCTCTTCCATCAGCCCGTCGTAGGTCAGGTTGAACACCCGAGTATCGGCGGTCTCGCCCTCGAGCTCGAAGTTGTAGACGGCAAACTCGCCGCTCTCGGTTTCGAGCAGCTCGGTATCGGTCATGGCGAAGTCAATGTTTGCGTCATCGACGCCGGTGAACCGGAGGTGTTCGGCCACGTACGGCGCCATCGTGTCGCGGGTTTCGGCGATGTCTTGCTCGCTGTTGCCCTCAAACATGAGGTCGAACCCGAACTCCTCAGCCACGATCGTGGCCGGCAGCTGGACCTCGCCTTCGATCTGACCGTTGGCGAAGATATCGAGGTAGATCACGCTCTTGTCGGGCTCGTGAGCCGCAGCCGGATCGGCGTTGGTGAACCAGCCGCCGAGCAGGCCCGATATCGCCAGCACGAATGCCAGCGCGAGTCGGCCGAACCGGCTCACTTTCCGATTCGTTGGGGTTGGCAAGGTCATCACTATTCTCCCTTGGGAAGGCCTAGCAGGCGGGCCACGATATTGCGTTGGATGTCGGATGAGCCTCCGTAAATGACGCCGCCGAGGGTGTCTCGCACCCCACGTTCGACGCCGAATTCGGAAACATAACCACGGGCCCCATGGACCCGCACGGAGTTAATCGAGCCTTCGAGGGCAGCCTCACTGGCCGCCAGCTTGGCGATGGCCGCAGCCATCATCGAAGGGGTTCCGGCGGCCTGCAGTGCGGCCGCCTTGTAGAGCGAGAGGCGGGCGAACTCGTGACCCACCTTCATGTCGGCGATGGCATGCGACACGGCTTGGAAGCTGCCGATGGGCTTCTCGAATTGCTGGCGGGTATTGGCGTAGTCCGCGGTTTCGGTTATCTGGCGCTCCAGCTGGCCCACCGAACCGGCGAGCAGGAAGGCCCGCTCCGATTCCATAACCGTCGAGAAGATCCCCGCGCCGGAACCGACGTTGCCGAGGACCGCGTCGGCCGGAACCTCACAGTCCGTAAAGACCACATCGGCGAATGGCGTGGTGCGCATGCCCATCTTTTGTCGTGGTGGCAGCACTTCGAGGCCCGGGTTGTCGGCATCGACCAGAAAAGCGGTGATACCCCACCGCTTCAGAGCCGGGTCGGTGGTGGCAAAGACCACAAACACGTCGGCCACCGGCGACAGGCTGACCCAGGCCTTGTGACCGTTCAGGCGGTAGCCGCCATCGATCGGGGTGGCGGTGGTGGTGAGGGCGAAGGCATCGCTGCCGGCCTCATGTTCGGTGATGGTGAAGGCGCCCATCTGCTCGCCGCGCACCAAACCGGGCAGATACCGGGCCCGCTGAGCGTCGGTGCCGAAACGATCGAGGGCCATCTGCATGGTCCAGATCTGCGAACTGAGGGCAAAGACGAGCCCAGCATCGCGACAGCCCACCCCAAGACCCTCGAAGCGCAACAGCGCGGTGATGAGATCCAGTCCGGAACCACCAAACTCGGGAGCAATCACCAGACCCTGGATGCCGTAGTCGGCACACCGCTGCCACCCCTCCCGCCAGAACTCACTCCGATGGTCGCGCTCAAAGAGTCGCTCGTCGTCGAGGTTTTCCCGGGCCCACTCGGACACCTTCCGCTTCTCGGGATGGTCGTCTTCAAGCAGGGCCGCCAGCGAGAGCGCCGGATCTACAGGCTGGTTTGGACTCATAGGTGGTGTTCCACGTCGGTGCTTGGACAGGGCACGGGGGCTCATGCGGGTTGTGGTCCGGCAGGGTCGATGGATGCTCTACGGCACCACCGGCCCATTTGGATGACCCGAACTTCACCAACCGTGACACATGCCGCGCCTCCGCGTCACTAGCTGATGTTGCGTTCGGGCATTTTTACTCACCAACCCTCAGACATGCGGGTCGGGCACCCAAAAAGTCCGAACCGCCATTGACCACTTGTCCAGAACCGCGGTCGGCCAGCGTCGAGGGGCCCCGCGGCGAGACGGGCAGTTTCACTTATTCGACTCCATCGCTTCGCAGTCCAACCTCGGTAGAGGCTACTGAGCGCGGTATTTCATCCAGAAACCTGCCGGTTCCGAAGAAACCACTGTGCTTGGAGCTGGGAATGCCGGGAAGATTGTGCTGGAAATGACGAACATGGACAGAGCAGAGGAAGAGCTTCGGCATGGCTTGTTCGCTGTGGAACGTCTAGACAGAAACCGAACGAGACCATGATCGCCACGTCCAACACCACCGATGACCGCGTTGCGGGCGAGCCGGATCCGACCAGCGCGCCATCAACCCTCGGTCACTTGCTGGCTCACGCCGCTGACCTCAACCCCGCCGGTGGCGTCCGTGAAGGGGGCGAGCTCACCACCTGGGCCGAACTCGATCGTCGCGCCGGCCAGTTGGCGACCACCCTCCTCGACCTCGGCGTCACCGCCGGCGATCGGGTTGGGGTGCACTATCGCAAGAGCATCGCCGGCACCGTAGCCATGCACGCCGCGGTTCGCATCGGTGCCATTGCAGTGCCCCTCGACCCCGGTGCGGCCGCCGGCTACCTGGCCAGCGTGGTCGAAGAAGTCGGCGTATCGGTGCTGTGCACCCATACGCCATGCCGCCGATCGACCCACGCACTCGTCGACCTGCTCGCCGAAGCCAACAACTTCCATCAGCTGCGTTCGGTGATCGGTTTGAGTGAGCCCGAGGAGGACTCATCGTCCGCCATCACCTGGGTAGCTGCGGGACAGGTACACGCTGCGGCCCCCACTCCCCCGGTACCGGTGGCCAGCGACGACCCCAGCTACATGATCACCACGTCGGGCTCCACCGGCCGTCCCAAAGCCGTGGTCCACACCCACGCATCAGCCATGGCCTATGTGGAGCGGGTCCACCGCTCGATGCAACTGGGCAGTAGCGACCGCATTGCGGATGTGGCCCCCCACCACTTCGACGTTTCAACCCTCGCGCTATGGAACACGCCCTACGCCGCCGCCACCGCGGTGATCATCCCTGAGGCCTACCAGATGCTGCCCGCCAGCCTCTCCGAGCTGCTGGAGTCCGAAGCGGTCACCATTTGGTACTCGGCCCCATTCACCCTCCGCCAACTCGAGATGCGCGGTGCCCTCGATCAGCGCGATCTGTCGAGCGTGCGGTGGGCCCTCTTCGGCGGAGAGGTGTACCCGCCGGCGGCCATGGCTGCGCTGATGGCCCATCTTCCCAACGCCACGCTTCGTAACGTCTACGGCCCATGCGAAACGAACTGGTGCTCCCACTACGACCTGCCGGGTCCACCGACCACCGACGAGACCATCGCTATCGGCCGGCCCTGGGAGAACACCCAACTGCGGCTGGTGCTCGATGGGAAAGACGTCGATGATGGCGAGCAGGGCGAGATCTGGATTCAGAGCCCAACCATGATGCACGGATACTGGGGCCGGCCCGAGCTCAACGCCGAATGCTTCGTCGATATCGAGGGCGGCGAAAATGGCGGCCGCTGGTACCGAAGCGGAGACCTGGGCCGCCGACGCGACGACGGGGAGCTGGTCTTTGACGGTCGACTCGATCACCAGGTGAAGGTGCGGGGTCACCGCATCGAACTCGAGTTTGTCGAGGCCATCCTCGAAGACTCACCCGCCATCGACCTGGCCGTCGTAGCGGTTACCCGCCAAGCCGATGGCTCCGACACCCTCGTCGCTGGCGTCGTGCGCCGCGACGGTTCGGAGCCCGATCTCGCCTCGGTCGATGACCACGCCAACACGAACCTGCCGGCCTACGCCAAACCCTCCAGTTACGTCGTCCTGTCGTCGGTGCCCGAAACCGGCAGCGGCAAACTCGACCGACGGACCATTCGAGCCACCATCGCCGAAGCCTCGGCCGACGCCATCTCGGCAACGGCCGGTAGCAACACCACATCCGAATCCGCCAACCCAAAACCCGCCCCGGGCCGGTCCCGCTCCACGAGCGACCGAAACCCCAGCCAACAAGGAGCCACCGGTGACTGACATGAGCGCATCCGACCGATCGTTTGCCGAACGCCTGCTCGGATTCGTCCGCAACGAAGTTGCCCTCGATGACATCACCATCGAGGGCGAGACCGACCTGCTGCTGACCGGTGCGGTCGACTCCCTCGGCGTCATCCGAATCACTCAATGGATGGAAGATGAGGCCGGCATCACGGTCGATCCCGCCGATGTAACCCTCGAGAATTTCCAAACCGTCGACCGCATGGTCAACTACGCCAACGCCCAGGGTGCCAACGCGTAATGACCAGCAGCGTCCCAGTCGCCCTCAACTCGAGCCGACAGCTCACTGCCTCGCAGGAGTTGATCTGGACCTCACAGCGGCTGAACCCCGACGCGCCCCTGGCCAACATGGCCATCGTGAGTCGTTTCCGGGCTGAGATTGACCCGACCCGCCTCGCCGCGGCATTCGATCGAGTGGTGCGAGCCACCCCGATCCTTCGCACTACCGTGACCGAGATCGATGGCCGCCCGGTGGTGTCGGTGCTGGGCGAACCCCCGGCTGGCACCGAACTCATTGACCTCGACGCTGATGAGCTCGACGCCTGGATGGATGAGCGGGTGTCCATACCGCTCGATGTGGCCAAAGCGGGCTACGACTCCGTGGTGATCCGGCTCGACGACTCCGAACCCAGCGCCCGGTGGATCTGGTGGCTCAACACCCACCACCTCTTCACTGACGCGGCCAGTTCAGCGCTGATCTATCAGGCCACCGCAGCCGAGTATCACGGGTCTGCCCTCTCGCTGACCCGCTATCGCGACACCGCGGCGGAACTGGCGGCCGAGAGGGAAAATCCCCGATGGGCCAAGGCGGCGGAGTACTGGCATCAGGATGCCGAGAAGACGGTCGAAGGCACCAGGCTCTACCAACCGGATACCACCCACGGTTCGCGGTCCGATCGACTCACGCTGGAAATGGTGCACCGCCAGCAAGGCTTCGACGAGCTCATCACCGGACCGTTCCGGGCCCTCTCGAACGACCTGGCGCTGCTCACAACGATGGCCAGCGCCATCGCCACCTACGCATGGCGAGTCGGCGCCAACGAGACGACCACGATCGGTGTACCCATTCACCACCGCCGCTCCAAGACGGCCAAAGCCACGATCGGGCCACTCGTCGAACTGTTCCCGCTCCCGGTTGAGGTCGCGGCCGACGACACCTTCACCACCCTGCACAAACGGGTCGCCCGTGCCGTCATGACGCTGTTGAGCAACGCTCAACCCGGCACCGCACCCCGTCAACAGTTCGACATCGTGCTCAACGTGCACGGCGCCACCTTCGGGCCGTTCGGCGCCATCGAAACCGACACCACCTGGCATCACCCCGGCCACATCGATGCCCACCATCGGATGCGAGTACAGGTGCTCGACTACACCGGCGACGGCCAGCTCGAAATCGGCCTGGACTTCAACCACAACATCGCCAACGCCAGTCACCGGGCCTGCGCCCTGGACCACTTCGGCGCCGTCATCGACGCCATGATCGCCAACCCCGAGGCCCCGATTGGGAGCTTCCCGATCCTCAGCAGCGACGAAGCCCACGAGTTCCTAAGCGCTTACAACGCCAGCGGTGGTGTGGCTGAGGACGTGACCCAAACCATCGCCGAGGCCACGCTGGCCGCCCTCGAAGCCGACCGGGGCCGGATCGCCCTCATCGATTCGACCGGACCGACCCCGATCGAGCTCACCGCCGGAGAGGTGGCCGACCGCACCACCGCGTTGGCGCTCTGGCTTCGTGGCCAAGGAATCCAGCCCGGCGATTGTGTCGGCATCGAGATGGGTCCGAGCATCGACGCGGCACTGGCGATACATGGCGTGCTGCGGGCCGGGGCCTCCTTTGTTCCCATCGACCCGACCTATCCGGCCCGTCGCCGCGACCACCTCAAGGCCAGTTCCGGAGCCACCCTGGTTCTTGACTCTCTGCCGAGCGAGGCCGAGCTTGCCGTGCGCTCGATCAGCGTGCAGGACCTGGCCATGCCCAGTCTCGACGACCGGGCGTATGTCATCTTCACCTCCGGCTCAACCGGAATGCCCAAGGGTGTTCCGATCAGCCACCGGGGGCTGGCCAACTACATCGCCTTCGCCAAGGATGCCTACATCGATCATGATCAGCCGGTCATCCCGCTGTTCTCGTCGCTCTCGTTCGACCTAACCATCACCAGCCTGATGTTGCCCTGGCTGGCCGGCGGCACCATGACGGTGCACCCAGAAGGCGGCGTGACCGCGCTGCGTCAGATCGCCGAGGACCGGGTGGCCACGTTTGCCAAGGCCACCCCCAGCCATCTCGAGCTGCTGACCCGCATGGTTGAGCCCGGTCACCCTCTTCGGTCGCTCGTTGTTGGCGGCGAAGCCTTCCTCCGACCCCTGGCGCTTCACCTCACCGAAACCTTTGGTGAACAGCTCCGGATCTTCAACGAATACGGCCCAACCGAGTGTGTTGTGGGCTGCATGATCCACGAGTTCGACGCCACCACCGATCTCGGTTCCGAAGTACCGATCGGCAAACCGGCTCCGAGCACCCAACTGTTTGTGCTGGATGGCTATGGCCAACCGGTACCCGGCGGCGCCGTCGGCGAGCTCTATGTTCACCGACCCGGCATGCTCACCGGCTACCTCGGTGACCCCAAGCTTTCAGCGACCAAGATCGTCCACCTCCCGGCACTGACGTCCGAGCCGCTCTACCGCACCGGTGACCGGGTGCGGATGCTCGATGACCAGACCATGGTCTACCTCGGACGCATCGACGACCAGACCAAGGTCCGCGGAGTGCGCCTTGAACCCGGCGAAATTGAGGCCGCCCTCGTCGAACATCCCAGCATCACCCGAGCCGTGGCCCGGGTTTGGACCCCCGAAGCCAACCGCGACGTCGTTCACTGCGTGCGTTGTGGCATCCCCTCGAACGTGCCCAACGTGACCTTCGACGCCGAGCGGGTCTGCTCAACCTGTCACGCCTACGACGCGGTGGCCCCGCAGGCCGATGCCTGGTTCCGCACCGAAGCCGACCTGGCCAACGAACTGGCGACGGCCCAGCGGCTCAGCACCGGCGACTACGACGTGCTCCATCTGCTCTCGGGTGGCAAAGACTCGACCTATGCGCTCTACCGGTTGGTCGAGATGGGAGCGCGGGTCTACGCCATGACCCTCGACAACGGCTTCATCTCCGAAGGGGCGAAGGAGAACGCCCGCAACGCCACCGCTGATCTCGGGGTCGAGCACGAGTTCGCCACCACCGAGGCTATGAACGAGATCTTCCGGGACAGCCTCGAGCGGTTCTCCAACGTCTGCCAGGGTTGTTACAAAACCATCTACACCCTGGCCATCAACCGGGCCGACAAACTCGGTATCCCCGCCATCGTCACCGGCCTCTCCCGCGGCCAGTTCTTCGAAACCCGGCTGGTTCCCGGCATGTTCGACGGGAACCGCTTCGACGATGCCGCCAACCAGACGGTGGCCGACACCGGGTCGATCGAAGCGATCGACAACATGGTCACCGAAGCCCGCAAGGCCTACCACCGCACCGACGACGCGGTGCAACGGAACCTCGACGTGTCCCGATTCGAAACCGACGAAGTTCTCGACCGGATCCGCTTCATCGACTTCTACCGCCATGTCGACGTGGCCCTGGCTGACATGTTCGACTACCTCGATAACCGCACCACCTGGCAACGACCGCCCGACACCGGTCGCTCCACCAACTGCCTGATCAACTCGGCAGGGATCTTTGTTCACAAACTCGAAACCGGACATCACAACTACGCCCTGCCCTACAGCTGGGATGTGAAGCTCGGTCACAAGACCCGCGAAGAAGCCATCGAGGAACTCGACGACCCGATGGATGCCACCGAACTGGCCGCCATCACCAGGATGCTCGCCGAAGTTGGCTACGAACCACGCCCGGCCGAGATGCTCACCGCCTGGTATCAGGCGAACGGCGACCTGTCGGCAGCCGAACTCCGGGCCCACCTTGCGGAGCGAATTCCCGAACATGCGCTCCCGACGGCATACGTGCGCATCGACGACGTGCCGCTCACCGCCAACGGAAAGGTCGATGCCGCGGCGCTGCCGACACCGACCAGGGCCGGACGGGTACTGCCCGGAATCGGTCGCACCCCCGAATCGGCGACCGAAAAGCTGGTGGCTGAGGTTTGGAGCGCAGTGCTCGGTGTCGAGGGCCTCTCGACCGAAGACGACTTCTTCAGCCTCGGCGGAGCGTCGCTCGACGCCCTGGAGATGATTGTGATCCTCGGCGATCGCGTCGGCCGAACGCTGCCGGAAATCCTGGTTTTCCAGAATCGAACCGTCGCCGCGCTGGCGCAGGCCATCGACGGCGAGACCGGTCTCGCGGCCAGCGGATCCCACCCGGACCGGGGCGAAACGACGGACGCGGCGGGAGCGAACCTCGCGACAGCAGCGCCGGCGACCACAGCCATGACCGCGGCCGAGGAATCGCTGCTCTATGAGTGGCGTCTGAACCCCGCTGCATCCAACTTCAACGGCGGCCAAATCGTCGAGCTGCCCGAATCAATCGAGAGCGAACGACTGATCGAAGCGTTGGGCGCAGTGGTGGCCCATCAACCCACCCTGCACACCAGCTACACCCGAGCCCGCCAGATACTGAGCGTCGATCAGGCCCTGGCCGTCCGCCAGCACCTCGTCGACGTAGTGGCGGAAGACACCCTGACGTCACTCGCTTCGCTGACCTCGCTGACCTCGGAGCTCAACGCCCAACCGTTCGACCTTGAAGCCGGGCCACTGGTTACCGCGGATCTGTTTGTTGCCAGCGAGGCCGACGCCCGGCGCTGGCTCATGGTGCGAACCCATCACATCAGCAGCGATGCCGGTTCGCTCGAAGTGTTCTGGGACCTTCTCAACACGGCCTACCTGGGCGAGCCGCTCGCTCCCCTCGCCGTCACCTACGCCCAGCACGGCGCCTGGCAGGCCGGCCAGGACGACACCGACAGCCGCGACTACTGGCGCCGCCAACTCGCAACCGAGCCCTCCGAGCTGGCGATTCACCGCCGAGCCAACGCCGGCCTGAACGGCGGTGACCGCGCCGATCGACGCCGCCTCCAGCTCACCCTGGACCAGCTCAAGAGCGGGCCCGGCCGCACGGCCCTGGCCCCGATCCTGGCTGCGACCGCCGCCGTGCTCGCCCCTCGCCATACCGGAGACGTAGTGGAGATCGGGGTTGCCGCCAGCACCCGCAACCGGCCCGAGATCGACAACGTCGTCGGCTACTTCACCAACGTGCTGCCGCTGCGGATCAGCGCGGTTGCCGACCGAACCTTCGACGAAACCGTCGCTGACATCGACGACCAACTCGCCGGAGCCATCAGCCACCGAACCCTCCCGTTTGCCGAGATGGTTCGTGAAGCCCGAACTAACCAACTGGCCGAGCCGAGCGGAAAGATCATCGTGGCGTTCAACGAACGCCAGCCCTTCAGCCTCGACGGTGAAGCGCTGCTGCCCCAGCCGGTGGCCTCCGCCGGCGCCGTTGGGGATCTGGCTCTAGTCTTCAGCGTGGGTGATGACGGCATCGACCTCGAACTTGAGAGCGCGGCCGGGCTTCTCGATGACGCCGACGTCGACGAGCTGTTGGCTTCGTTCGATGCCGCGGCCATCGCCGGAATCGCCGACTCCGACCGTCGACTCGATTCCCTCGACCCCTCCCTGGTCTCCATCGCCGATGGCCCGGCCATCACCGTCGATGCGACCACCCCGGTCCCAGCCCTGATCGCCGCGGCATCGGCCACCGACCCCACCAGCCCGGCGGTGCGCTGTGGCGACGAACACCTGACCTACCAGGAAGTACAGACGGCGGCGTTTGCGCTGGCGGCCCAACTGAACCAGGCCGGCGTGCGGGCCGAAGACCGAGTCGGCTTGGTGCTGGAGCGGTCGGTGCTCTGGCCGATCGCCATCCGGGCCTGCTGGCTGATCGGCGCCTCCTATGTCGCTATCGACCCGGCGCTGCCGGCCATGCGCATCGGAGCCATGGCCCACGCCGTCGACCTGCGGGCCGCCTTGGTGTCCCCGGACGTGGACAAAGACGAACTACCGGAGTGGACGGTCTGCATCGAGCTCGCCTCGGCTGACGACCTGGTCCGACCAGGCACGAGCGCGGAACCCATCACCCCGGCCCGCATCGATCCGGAGCGCGAGGCCTATGTGATCTTCACCTCCGGCTCGACCGGCTTACCCAAAGCGGTTTCGATCAACCATGCCAATCTGGCTGCCAGCACCGCAGCCCGACGCCAGCTCTACCACCAGCCGGTGTCGCGCTACCTGCTGGCTTCGGCGCTCTCCTTCGACAGCTCGGTTGCCGGTCTGTTCTGGACGCTGACAACCGGAGGCGAACTGGTCATCCCCACCAACGCTCAGGTTGGCGATGTCGATGCCCTGCTGGAACTCTTCCACGCCAGCCGACCCAGCCACACCCTTTGTGTGCCATCGCTGTATCGAGGCCTGCTGGAGCGCAACCTCGGCCTACTACCCGGCCTCGAAGTGGCCATCGTGGCTGGCGAGGCATGCCCACCGGCGCTGATCGACCGTCACCATGGATACTTGAACGAGAGCCCCGGACTCGATGTGGCTCTGGTAAACGAGTACGGACCGACCGAAGCGACCGTGTGGGCCACCGCCCAAACCCTGGACCCCGACCATGGGCAGGCAACAAACGTGCCAATCGGTCCGCCGATCCCCGGGGTCCGGGTGCTGGTGGTCGACGACTCCCTCACCCCGGTGCCCTTCGGCGTAACCGGGGAGCTGCTGATTGCGGGACCAACACTGTCGTCGGGCTACATCGGCAACCCCGACGAAACCGCCGAACGCTTCGTGACCCTCCCGGCTAAAACCACCGGCCTGCCCGAGGCGATCGACTGCTACCGCACCGGCGACCGGGTCGTGGCCCAGCGCGACGGCACCCTGGTATTCGTGGGCCGCATCGATGAGCAGCTCTCGCTCGGCGGCATTCGGGTCGAGCCCGGCGAGGTCGAAGCAGTGCTCGGCGGGATCGACGGCATCGAAGAGACCGCAGTGACCGCCACCGGCCGGCGCCTGACGGCAATCCTGGTTGGCGTCGATGGATACGAACGCCAGGAAGCTGAGGCGGAGGCCCGAAGGGTGGCCCGTCAACGGCTCCCGGAAGCGATCCGCCCCCAGCGCTATGTGTGGGCCGAGGAGCTGCCCCGCAGCCGAAACGGAAAGATCGACCGAACCCTGGCTGCTGAGCTAGCGGCAACTGCGTCCGACACCTCCGTCACCTCCGCCGGTGCTGAGGCTCCCGCGGGCACCGGCGAAACCATTGACCAGATCACCCGCATCTGGGCCGAGGTCTTTGACCTGGACCGGGTTGGCGCCAACGACGACTTCTTCGACCTGGGCGGCGACTCCTTGGTGGCGGTTGAGTTGGTGATGGCCCTCGAAGCCGAACTGCTCCAACGGGTGGCGATCGGCGAGCTGATCGAGTTCCGAACCCCGGCCCGACTGGCCCATCGACTACAGCCGACCAGCGACAGTGGGACCACGAACCAGCGGCAACGAAGCGAAGGCTCCATCGAATGGCTTCAACAGGGTCGAGCCGAGGAACGGCCACTGATCGTACTCCCCGCCCTCGGCGATCTTTTGCTCTACCGCTCGTTGGTTGATGGGTTACCCAACGACCTTCCGGTCATGGGTCTTCGGCTTCCGCTGGATCAACGGGGTCGGCCACTGCCAACTCTCGAAGCCCAGGCCGCCGTTCTCCTCCGAGAGGTGCGAACCACCCAACGCCAGGGCCCCTACCGCCTCGCCGGTTGGTCCTCCGGCGGGCTGCTCGCCTGGGAGTTGGCCCGCCAGCTGCGAGCGGCA
>CALAML010000125.1 GCA_937925845.1 uncultured Acidimicrobiales bacterium
CATCGTCTTGAACGGCGACGGTGTCACCCTCGACTTGGGCCGCCAACAACGCCTCGCCAACCGAAACCAACGCCGAGCCTTGCGCGCCATGTACAACACCTGCGCCGACACCAACTGCGACACCCCCTACACCCACTGCCAAATCCACCACATCCAAACCTGGACCGCCGACCAAGGCCCCACCGACCTAGCCAACCTCATCCCCGTCTGCACCAACCTCCACCACCAACTCCACGAAGGCGGCTGGACCGCCACCCTCGACCACAACCGCACCCTCCACCTCTACACCCCCGACGGCAAACTCCACTCCACCCACCCCCTCCCCAACAACCCAAACACCGGGAACGACAAAGACGACGGCGACAGCGACGGCGACGGTGGAGACGGTGACGGTGTTGGAGACGGCAGCGACAACAGTCGAGACAGTGACGGTGGAGGCGGAGACAGTGACGATGGTGGCGGCGGCGGCCCAAGAGGTGGCGGACCAGGAGGACGAGGCGACGGAGGCCACAACACCGGGCCCAACGCCAAGAAACCAGAAGTAGCCCCGGGCCGCGGAACCAATAGCTACAGCGGCGGACACTCAACCAGGCCAAGCACAGGAAAGAGCAAAAGCTCAAGCGGCGAGTCAACCCCCAACCGCCCCAAAGCCAGTACAAACAACAAGCCCGGCAGTTCCGACACCAGAGACGGCAGAGCCAGCCCAAGCGGCGAGTCAACCCCCACCCGCCCCACCGGGAAAAACAACAAGCCAGAAGCTCGCAACGGCAAGAGCCCCAAAAGCGCCCCAAGCCCGACAAAGCCCGAGACCAGCCCAAGCTCCAGTGAGCGCGGCCGCGATGGCCGTGGAGGTATAGGCGGCGCCAATGGTCGAGGGGGTGGAGGCGCCAACACCAGCCCAAGCGATCGACCTCCGCCGAGTGGCCCCCCTGCCAGATCCAAGAAGAAGACGAACAAGCCGACTAGCTCCGAGACAACCGGACCAGCCTCGGATCAAGGTCGGCCCGACGGCGCTGCCACGAACGCTGCGGGCCAGAAGCCGAGCCCAAACCAGCCCCCAACCACACCCCGGTCAGGCGACCCCAGCGACGACGGATACCTCTTCCCCAAGGTTCTCCGCCACGCGAAAGACCGCTTTCCTCAAGCCAGCCCGTCGGCGAGCTCCCCCTCGCCACCCGCGACGCCCACCGACCCAACGCCCAAACCGGCAACAGCGCCAACGAGCCAAACGAGAACCCGAACCAGCACGCGGCCTGAAGCCTGCGCTCAGTCCAAACCCGACGCCGGTGCCCGGCTCGAAGCCGACAGCGGTACCCTCGCTGAACCTGAGGCCGGTAGCCACGCCAAACCCGGCGCCGGTACCCGGCCCGGAGCCAGTGCCCGGACTAAAACCGACACTCTTCACCGGCCGCTGACGGTCCTTGTCGACGCTACCCTTGCCGCCCGAGCCCGAGCAGCGATCGAACGAGCCCGGACCGGCCCTGGCGCCCTCAACGAACACACCACCCAACCAGCCAAACCCGCTTCAGAGTCACCCCGCAACGGTTCCAACACTCCCAACCCGGCGGCGACCAGTAGCCCCGAATCCCAGCCCCTGCGCCCGACTCCGACCCCGCCCCAGGCCCAGCAGCCCCATTCACAGCCCCAGGCCGAGTGCCCGTCCCCGACCCCGACTCCGACCCCGCGTCAGCCCCATTGCCCGACCTCGGCTCAGCTCCAGCCCCCAACGAAGCGAAGGTCATCCCGGAATCACAACACCCAACTCGTACCGTTCGCCGCTGACCAGCCGCCCGACCCGCCGAATCACGATCCGGCGTACTGGATCACCCGAGCTCGCTGCGCCATCGAAGCGGCTCAGCCCAGAACCGAGACCGATGCAGGTCCGGCCCCGTGATGGCGGCTTCTTGCCTCTTGCCTCTTGCCTCTGCCGGCGAGCGCTTGTTGGATTCGCTGCCGGTTGGCAGTGCTGCCAAACGGTGATCCGACGTGGAGTCGATCTGAGCGGTCTCTCTGGCTGTGCCGCGACTCACCCCAACTTGGGTCCGGCCCTGTTATGGCGACTACTTTGCCTCTGCCGGCGGTCACTCGCTGCCTTCAATTGCGAGCTCGCAGAGCTGCCAATCAAAGTCGGCCAGGCCCAGCTCGGAGTGCGACGCCCGGAAGTTGGGTCGACCTCCAATGTCTGGTGGTGTCGAGCTACCCCCAAGTCGAGTTCGTCAACCAAGAAGTGATCGCTAGCCAAAGGTGCAACCCAACGGCTGCATCGGACCCGGCACTACGGCCAGGCCCACCGAGGAAGTCCCGTGACCCGTGAGGCAGTCGATCTCAGCCATCCCAGGCGCCCCGCTAAAGCTCCAACTCGGGACAGGTCCCTAGTTGGCGAGCTCGCCTGTCCACCTGTCGCCGGGCCGTGTGCTGGTGCCGCCCGCTGTAACACAGGCGCTTCGTGGGCCTCTAGCCACCCCTCCGATAGCCTCGGACCTACGAGTGAGTCGCCCGATTCGGCGCGGCTCTGCCGATACTGAACCCAAGGAGCATGGTGGGTCACAACGTTGGTGTCATTCCCGGAGACGGGATCGGTCAGGAAGTCATTCCAGAGGCCCTTAAAGCCATTGAGGCGGTCGGCGTACAGCTCGACCTCACCCACTACAACCTTGGTGGCGCCCGCTACCTCGACGATGGCACCGTGCTGCCCGACGGTGTGCTGGACGAGTGGCGGGGCCTCGACACCCTGCTGCTTGGTGCCGTTGGGGCGCCCGGGGTTCCGCCAGGAGTGATCGAGCGCGGTCTGCTGTTGAAGATGCGCTTCGAGCTCGACCTCTATATCAACCAGCGACCGTTCCTGCATGAGCCCGACGTGGACATGATCGTGATTCGGGAAAACACCGAGGGTTCCTATGCCGGAGAGGGTGGGGTGCTGCGTAAGGGCACCCCTCACGAGATCGCCACCCAGGGTTCGGTGAACACCCGGATGGGGGTGGAGCGCTGCATTCGTTACGCCTTCGAACTCGCTGCCACCCGGCCAGCCAAGCACCTCACCCTGGTGCACAAAACCAACGTGCTCACCTTCGCTGGCGACTTGTGGGAGCGGGTCTTTAACGAGGTGAGCGAGGAGTACAGCGGCATCGAGACCGCCTACAACCATGTCGACGCCGCCTGTATCTACTTCGTGGAAGACCCGGGCCGCTACGACGTGATCGTGACCGACAATCTCTTTGGCGACATCCTCACCGATCTGGGTGGAGCCGTTTCTGGCGGTATCGGCTTTGCGTCCTCGGGCAACCTGAACCCCACCCGCACCGGTCCGTCGATGTTCGAGCCGGTTCACGGTTCGGCTCCCGATATCGCCGGCCAGGGCAAGGCCAACCCGCTGGCCGCAGTGCTCTCCGCGGCGATGATGCTCGACCATCTCGGCGAAACCGATGGCGCCACCGCCATTCGCGACGCCTGCCATGCCAATTTTGAAACCAGCGGTTCCACCTCCGAGATCGGCGACGCCGTCGTCGCTTCGATCGGAAAAAGCTGAGAGACTAACCACGCAGCAATAGCCACAGGCCAGTCCACCCCAGGCTGATCGAACGAGTTCAATGAAAGAGTGGGGGATGTGCAGCTGAGAGCGGCGGCGCAGCTGATGTTGGCATCAGGTGCGCTCGGCGAGGGCCCCACAAACCCAATCAAACAGAATCATCGAAGCAGTCAGAACAACCGAACGAAGCCAGAGAACACAGCACAGCGCAAGGCCGCACCCGGTGGGTGCGTAGCGGAGGAGTATCCAGTGCCGATCACCGAGAGCGACAAAATTTGGATGGACGGCGAGTTCGTGGACTGGGCTGATGCCCAGGTCCATGTGCTCACCCACGCCCTTCACTACGGCCTTGGCGTGTTCGAGGGCATCCGCGCTTACGAGACCGACAATGGCCCGGCCATCTTCCGGCTCACCGATCACATCGTGCGGCTGCACAACAGCGCCAAGATCTTCCTGATGGACATGCCCTATTCGGTCGACGAGCTGGTGTCGGTCTGTAAGGAAGCGGTGCGGGTGAACAACCTGCCGTCGTGTTACCTCCGCCCGATCGCCTTCCTCGGCTATGGCGAGATTGGCCTGAACCCGCTCACCTCGAAGACCCAGGTGTCGGTGGCCTGTTGGCCATGGGGTGCCTACCTGGGCGATGAGGGCGTGGCCAACGGTGTGCGCCTGATGATCAGCTCGTGGCAGCGTCACGACCCCAATGCCATGCCGCCCGCGGCTAAGGGCACTGGCATGTACATCAACTCCCAGATGGCCAAGATCCAGGCGACCAAGGCTGGCTACGACGAGGCGGTGCTGTTGTCGCCGCAGGGGTATGTGTCGGAGTGCACCGGCGAGAACCTGTTTATTGTGAAGCAGGGCCGCATCATCACTCCGCCGGTGAGCGCTGGTGCCTTGGAGGGCATCACCCAGGATTCGGTACTCACCATCGCCCGTGATTCC
>CALAML010000126.1 GCA_937925845.1 uncultured Acidimicrobiales bacterium
TTTCAGCGACCACTAGGCATCACAAATCTTGGTTGGTTTTGGGGTCAGGCGGCAGATTGGGTGAGGCGGGCCATCAACTCGAAGCCTACGTGCGCGGGGCTGTGGGCCACACCGGCCTCGGTGTAGGTGCCGCCGGGGCCATCGATAGTGCTGTCGAGGAGGAGGTAGGGCACCGGGTCGGGGGTGTGGGTACGCAAAGCCAACGGGGTGGCGTGATCGGGCAGCAACAGCATGCGCCAATCACCCATCTCATCCAGGCCCTCCACCAGCCCGGCCAGAATCCGCGAATCCCAGTTCTCCAGCGCTTCGACCTTGGCGGCAACATCTCCGGCATGGCCCGCTTCGTCGGTGGCCTCAACATGGATGAAAGCAAGATCGGCGCCATCTCGCAGCGCTCCGAGGGCGGCGTCGCGCTTGCCCTCATAGTTGGTGTCGTACCAGCCGGTCGCGCCCTCGACGTGCAGGATCTCCATGTCGGTGAGCACACCGAGGCCCCGCACGAGGTCGACGGCGGTCACCAGCGCGGCACTGGTGCCGAACCGATCGGTAAACGACGGCATCGACGGCTGAGGACCCTGCCCCCAAAGCCACACCTGGTTGGCGGCGAGGCCCGAATCAGCCATAGCGGCCGCGGAGGTCTGCATCACCGAGGTGAGCTTGTCGGCGGCGGCGCCAGTTGGCCACACCGCCTGTTGACCGGTGAGGTCGTGGGGCGGCACACACTCGGCGTCGGCCCAATCGGCCGGGGCCACCATCACGTGGCGATACTGCACACCGGGATGAAACTTCACGCCCACATCGGCGCAGGCGGCGTCGACGGCGGCGATGGCTTCGGCCGCCTCATCGTTTTGGGGATGACCGCCGGCAAAGTCGACCATGGTGCCGTCGGCGCCGATGGTGACCAGGTTGGCTCGGAACGCCACTTCATCATCACCGATACGCAACCCGAGGGCCGCAGCCTCGATCGGAGCCCGACCGGTGTGGAACTCACGAGGGTTGTAGCCAAAGATCGACATGTTGCCGACATCGCTGCCGGGTGGCATGCCCTCAGGGATGACCGCAGCCCGGCCCACTTCGGCCCGAGCGGCAAGCGCAGCCAGGTTGGGAAGGTTGGCCGCTTCGAGCGGAGTCTTGCCGTCGAGTTCGGCGAGAGGCTCATCGGCACATCCATCTGGCACACACACGACGTATTTCACCTCGTCATTATCAACCACTCCGACTCGGTTCACACACCCAATTCAGCTAAACCGACATCACCGAGAGGAAACCAAAAGGCTTCAGAACATAGGAAAGTTGCGAAACGACACACCGGAGGCATGTAATAACGATCGTGAGGTAGTAGATTGAGGGTATGAGTACTCTCTTTGCCACCGCCACTGGTCCTCCACGCATTCAAGACGACACACGACGCGGCGAGTTCATCGCCCGGGTCTACGGCCATATCGCCGTCGCTTTCGGCCTCTTCCTGGCCCTCGAAACCGCCCTTTTTGCCTCCGGCATCGCCGAGAGCATGGGTAAGGCCATCGCTGGCCGGCCAATGATGTGGATGCTGCTGCTCGGCGGCGTCATGATCATTTCCAACATCTCCAGCGGTCTGGCTCGCAACGCCAACCCCCAGACCCAACTCGGCGGTCTGGCCCTGATCGCAGCCGCCAAAGCGGTGATGTTTGCCCCGTTCCTCTACTACATCAGCCAGCAGGACGACAGCAGTCGAGTCATCGCCAGCGCCGGAGCGGTCACCGTGGCCGGCATCGTGGCCCTCAGCGCCGTGGCCTACACCACCCGCAAAGACCTTTCGTTCCTGCGGCCGATCACCGGATTCCTGATGATCCTGGCCCTGGTGGCCATCGTCGCCAGCCTGATCTTCGGCTTTAACCTCGGCCTCTGGTTCTCGGTCGCCATGGTGGGTCTGGCCGGCGCCCGCATCCTGCACCAGACCCAGGACATCATCCGGCGCTACCCCGAAGACGCCTACGCGGCAGCGGCACTGGTGCTGTTCTCCAGCTACATGCTCATGTTCTGGTACGTGCTTCGCATCTTCAGCTCCCGCAACTAAGCGGCCGGCCGCCAGGCCGAAGCGAGCGACAACACAAGTCGCAGCATCTACCGCGGCATCACCGGGGCACGAATCTGCGGCATCGAACTGCTCCATCAAACTGAAACGTCGGACTGAAATGTCGGAAGAATGCGACAAAGAGTGTCGCTTCTCTCCGACATTTCGGGTTTTGGAGTGTCCCCGAAGTCATCTGGCTGCACTCGCGCATGGGTGAACCGGCCCGAACGGCGACAGAAGCGCACGCCGGGAGAAATTGGCAGCCGCGTCGTCAGCCTTGAACGACAGCGAGGTGGCCGAGTGAGCCTGCCGTTTGAAAGGGTCCGAAATTTCCCAGCGTGCTGGTTGACCGTGGGGGTTCTGCCTATTCAGCGATGCGGGCCAGCTCTTTGTGACCGATGACTAGTGCCGTAGCGCTCAAGGGACCCTGCTAAGACGCCGTTGTCACACGGGTTATGCGTTCCGCCCAACGGTTCGACCATCGTCAGCCGCCCTGCCCCGAATACCCAGAAGCCCCCTCAACCGGCCAGCCCGGTGCCCGGGCGACGACGGCGCCACGCTCAGCCACATCACCGTCAGCTACGGCTACGGCTACGGAGAGCATCGGTCGGGGTCGACCGGCCCGCAAGAGGCTTGGCGTCGGTTCATTGGGAGTGTTGGCCATCGTGGCCGCTCTGGCCCTCATCGCCACCGCCTGCCAGCCGTCGAGCACAGCACCGGCACCGGTGGTTCGCATCGGCGGGAACTCCCCGGCCAACGAAGTGAAGCCGGCCCACACCGTCGACCCCAACTGGGGTGAAGATCTTCAACCGGACCGCACCAACGTGCCCTACGGCAAACGGTCCGGCTGCGCCAGCCCAGCCACCAACGCGGTGACCTGCACCGGCTCCCGCCACACCCTCGACGTCTACCTCCCAACCGGCGGCGGATCCAAAGGCACCATCGTGATGTTTCACGGCGGCGGTTTCTACTCCGGCGACAAGACCGTGCTCAACGGGATGGGCGCCCTGCGCAAACAGCTCACGAACGGCTTCGCCATCGTCTCGGTGAACTACACCCTCGCCAACGCCGACCGAGGCAACAACGCCTTCCCAGCCGTGGCCGGCGATGTTGCCGCGGCGCTGCGATGGGTCAAGTTCCAGGGCCCCCGCTTTGGCCTGAACAACCAGAAGGTCGTTGCCGCGGGCCACTCCGCGGGTGGCACCCTGGCCGGTTGGGCCGGCACCACCGCCAACAGCGACCACCGGGCATTCACCGGCATGCCCCGGGTCGACGGCTGGATCTCGGTATCGGGAATTCTCGACTGGGACGCCGGCCCCAACTCAGCTCTGTGGGGCGACATCCTTCACGGCGACGCCTTCGACCGGGCCAAACATCGCTCGGCCCCAGTGGCCCACATCGATGCCAACGACCCACCCGGCTACCTGATCCACGGCGACAAAGACCAAATCGTCGAAACCAAAAACGTGGAGATGATCACCAGTGCGGCCCCCGACGCCGAACTGTTCGTGGAGATCGTCGAAGGGGACCAGTGGGGTCGCGACCTCGGAGCCCGAGGCCACTCCCCTCTCGGTGGCGCCGACGCCCGCCAACTCACCCGCTGGCTCAACAACCTCTAGTGTCCTGTCAGCAAAGTCATGTCACGAATTCGCCGGCTCTCGGAGCCCCTCCCGGCGTCCTCGAAAGCGCCATAACACCAAGTTGTGGCGGTTCTGCGTCCTTGGGAGGGACACCGATAGCTCGCCGAATTCATCAACGGACTTCACTG
>CALAML010000127.1 GCA_937925845.1 uncultured Acidimicrobiales bacterium
GGCCGAGCCCGATCCAGCCGGCGGTGTGGACGGACCGCTCGTCTACGGAAGCCAGAGCGACGGAGGTGGCGAGGAGGCGCTGGCCGAAGGCGTACTGGCTATGGTCAACGGATGTCTCGGGGTGTCCGGCGACGGAGCGAGCACGGTCTTTCTCTGGTCGTTCGGCTACCGGTGGTCGCCAGCCGGAGAAGTTGTCTCGCCCGACGGCTCCACCTTCCGCCTCGGCGATCGGATCCAAGCCGGCGGCGGCTTCCACTCTTTGGACAGTGTGGGCCGCTTCGCAAACCCCTTAGTGGTCGACCAACTCGCAGCCTGCACCGAGGGCGGCGGCGAGGTCTTCATCGTCCAGTCGCCGGTGGAACTGGCTCAAGGGTGAACTGAGCCAAGATCTGTGACGTCTAGCGCTGCCAAAAGCGGCGCGCTGGGCGTCACAAATCTTGAAGGGTTTAGTAGGTGAGGACTCGGCCTCGGTCTTCTCGGCGCATGGACCGGCGGGTGTGGTTTTCGGCCTGTTGGAGGCTGATGGCGGCCTGCATCAGGGCGGTGGCGGCTTCGGTGAGTTCTTCCGATTCCGCGAGCGGCGCATCGACGGCGCGCTCGTCGAGGGAATGGGTCATGGCCAGGATTTCGGAGCGCAGAATTGCGATTCGGGCCATGGTGTCGGGCAAGGCGGCCATCAAATTCCCCTGATGCAAACGTGGTGTAGGGCAGATATTCGGCGACGTGGTCTTTCGGCAACGTCCCGTGGCAACGAAGCAGCCCGTGATGGACACGACTCACAAATGTGTCCATCGGTGGCGGTTATCAATGTTGCGATCACCGAGCGTAGGCGCGATGACCAACAAAGTCGCGGATCCCCCATTTTTGAAGGTCGATCAACCTCACTTACAGTCATTCGTTGTGACTATTCTCGATGGCGGCGCGCGGGCCAACTGTCCGAGCGATACGGCCCGGGAAACGGCAGAGAATCAGTTCAAATCGGGATCGACCGGATACCGTGAAAACCACGACCGGTCGCCGCGCTGGCGTTCCAAGACCTTCGACCAGAGTTCCAGCGGCTCGTTGGTAAAGGGGTCGTCCGGGTGGGCATCGACCACCCACCACGAACCCTCTCGAATCTCCGATGCCAGCTGGGCCGGACCCCAACCGGCGTAGCCCGAGAAGATCCGCAGGTTGGCTACCACACCCTGGAGCGGGGTCGGGTCGATGCTGAGGTCGATCGGACCGACGTTGGCAAACACCGGCAACCACCCTGGCGGTGGGGCGGCTGATACCTCGACCAAACCCATCACCGCCTCGGAACTGACTGGACCGCCCGAGAACACCACGCCAGGTGGACGACAGAAGCCCTCCCAGCCGGCCAAGCGCTCCTCGACCGTTACGTCGCTGGGCCGGTTCAACACCACCGCCAACGTTCCGTCCACCCCGTGGTCCAACAGCAACAACACGGTGCGGTTGAAGTTGGGATCGATCAGCGCCGGCGTGGCGACTAGGAGCGCGCCGTGCTCCAGACGCTCGATCATCTCGGCTGTTTCGTCGCTCATCGATGCCCAGCTTGGCAACTTCGGTCGCCAAACCCCAACCCCAGGGCGCAGGTGGCCCGGTCCTGTCGGCGGCGCCGCCGGTCCGGCTCAGCCCTGGCGTCGACGGAATGAATGGTCGGACAGGGTGGGGTTTAGAAGCCGGGAGCGCAGGGCTGGATTGCCGAGGGCGGGTTGGTGTTGATGCCGTCGAGGGTGCCCACGTTCGTCCAGTTCGTGCCAACGAGATGCCAACTGTCGATCGACCAGGTGCCAGCGTTGTTGTCCTGTAGCAGCGTGGTCACCTCCACCTCGCCGTGGGCTCCGAATTCACAGCCCCAAGCGGAAAGAGTTCCGACCGACCCGTGGTTCACGAGCGGGGCATCGCCAGTCGCCGGCACCCAGGTGCAACCGTCGAGGACCATCACTGCAGCGTTGATGCCGCTGCTGTTGACGCCTACTGCGACGACTAGTTCGAGGGTGAAATCTCCCACGTGATGCATGTTCCTAGCCGCAAGCGAGTTCGTACCGGTCGGCGTCAGCTCAAACCCGGGGTGATGACCGTCGGCCACCCCACCGTTGGCGAAGGTGACCCGGAACCAGGCCGCATCATCGGAGAGGGTAGCGCCGCTGAGGTCGGCGGAGAAGTCGATGGTGTCGAGGGCGCCATCACCGTCGACATCGGCCTGGGTAGTGCTGATCGCCGTGGTTCCGGCTGGGAAATTCGGGTCGGCCACACAGGCGGCGGTCGGTAGCGGCGCCTGCTTGGCGAGGAACTTCGAGTTCACCCAGCCGTCAGCGACGCCAGCCGCGCTGATCTTGAGCCACAGACTCCCGTTAGCGCCTCGGACCGCAGTGGCGTCATTGGTGATACCGCCGGTGAGGTGGGCCAGGGTGCCGACCACCTTTGCGTCGGCGGATGGCTCCTCGCGCACATTGAGATCATCGTCGACCGCGGTGATCACGATCCACTCAGTAAACACCGCCACCTGCACCTCGTCTCGGGCCGGCGCCGAAGTGGGGGAAGTGACCGACGTGACCGTTGTCGAAGGGTTGTCGCTTGGCTCCGCGGTGGCCGGAACGGTGGTCGCTGAGGTGTCGGTCGGTGCCGAGGTTTCAGGGCTGTCGGTCGTGGCAACAGTCGTTGGTGCCGCCGTGGTCGGCGCGGCGGTGCTTGGCGCCGCGGTGGTTGCTGGCGTCGTAGGAGTCACGGTGGTCGAACTCTCACGGGATCGTCGGGCGGCGGTAGTGGGCGCCACCTCCTGCTCCCGAGTTTCGTCGACGGTTTCCTCCGACCCGGCGCGATCGTTTGACCCGGAACCATCGGAGGTACAGGCGCCGAGAGCAACACTGCAGGCCAGCGCGGCGCTGAACCCGAGGGTGGGAAGCAATTTGGATCGGTGCATTTGCTGGTTCTCCTCTTTCACGTTTGACCCACCACACGCTCCCCAAGCGGCGGTCGTTTACCCGACGACCGAAATCCAGCCGATTTGGGTCGAATGACCCAGGCCACCCATTCCCGGTGGTGACTCATTCCGACTAGCTGCCGATCTCCATGAACTGGGGCAACAACAGCACCGGTCCAAGTGTCGCCATCGTGGTGATGGCCAGGATTCGCCAGGTCATTCGACACATGGTTCGGTACCAACTCACCCCAGAGGCATCGTCGCAACCGGGCCCCGGGTTGAGCGCGAGAGCGACTCACCCACCGATTGGTGTTCGGTTCGGAGTGGGGCCGTGCCATCGGATAGACACAGGTCATGGCGCCCAACCCAGAAAGCGATCCCCCCGATTCCCCCAGTTCACCAGCCGAACCAGCTGGAACAGCCGGACCAGGCATCGTGTGGTTCCGCCGCGATCTTCGCCTACTCGACAACCCGGCCTGGTCGGCAGCCACCAACAACCACCCCCGAGTCGTGGCGCTGTTTGTGATCGATGACCGCCTCTGGGACTCGGGCACCCCGCTTCGTCAGGCGCAGTTGATCAGCCATCTCAACGGCCTCGACCAAGAGTTAGCCAGTGTCGGCGGTCGGCTCCGGATAGTGCACGGCGATCCGGCGTCGGCTTTTACCGAGCTGGCCCAAGGTGAGAGCGCAGGCGCGGTCTACTGGAACAACGACGTTACCGCCAGCTCCCGGGCTCGGGACCAGGCGGTGGAACAAGCACTTGCGGACTCGGCGATCGCCAGCCATCGCTACTGGGGCAACCTCGTGCACCCGCCGGGCTCGGTGCTCACCCAGAAAGGCACCCTCAGCCGGGTGTACACCCCGTTCTCGAAACGCTGGCTCGCTACTCCGATCGACCAGTGGCCCCCAGCGGGCCCGGCCGCCATCGCCGACGACATCGGCGCCGGGATTCCTGAGCCCGCCGACGGCGTTGAGGCCCCGATGGCGGGCGGCCCGGAAGCGGCCGAGGCCCGCCTCGAAGCGTGGCTCAGCGGCGTTGACCAGTATCACGAGCTACGCGACCGCCCCGACCTGGCCGGCACCTCAGCGCTGTCGGTCGACCTCAAGTTCGGCACCATCTCGCCCCGGGTCATCCTCGATGAGATCGGCGGCGACACCGAAGGTCGGATCGGCTTTGTCCGCCAGCTCGCGTGGCGCGACTGGTACGCCCACCTCTTCCACGAAATGCCCGAGATGGCCCATGCACCGATGCGGGCGGAGTACGCCGCCATTGCGTGGCGCGACGACCCGGAAGGGTTCGAGGCGTGGTGCCAGGGCCGAACCGGGTATCCGATCGTCGACGCCGGCATGCGCCAACTCAATACCACCGGCTGGATGCACAACCGGGTCCGGATGATCACCGCATCGTTCCTGGTGAAGCACCTGCTGATCGACTGGACCAGAGGCGAGCGCTACTTCCGCAAACAGCTGCTCGACGCCGACGTACCCCAGAACGCCGGCAACTGGCAGTGGGTAGCCGGGACCGGACCCGACGCCGCCCCCTACTTCCGCATCTTCAACCCGGTGTCGCAGTCAAAGAAGTTCGACGTGAACGGGGACTACATCCGCACCTACGTGCCCGAACTGACCCAGCTCGACAAGAAATTCATCCACCAGCCGTGGGAGATGGCACCGCTCGACCTCGCTGCCGCCGAAGTGCACCTCGGCGACAACTACCCCCACCCCATCCTCGACCTCAGCGAAGGCCGGGAACGATGCCTCGCGGCCTACAAGGCCGTGCGCGAGGACACCAGGTAACTCACCGTTCGGCGTTGGCGGCCAGACCCGACAGGAGGAACTCCCAACCGATCACAAACCGCTCCGATACATCATCGGCAATGGCCCCCACCGCCGATTGAGAGATCGATATCCGGGTGCCATCAGCGACGTCGTCGAGCTCAAGGGTTGCCACCCCAGCGATAGCGCCAGGCATGTTGAAGGTGCCGTCGAAGATGATGCGCCGGGTGGTCTTCACCGCCCGCACCGTTGCCCAAATCAGACCGTCGCCCTCACCCCAGTCTTCGAAAAGGGACCCGCCCGGTCGGGCATCGAGGGTGAGGCGTTGCCGATCGGGCGATGCCACGTAGGGCTCACCCCACCACTTGTCGACCTCTTCGACCAAACACTCCCAGACGCGGGCGCGGGCCGCCTTCGACATCACGGCCAGCTCTACGGTGACCATGGTTGGTTCAGCGGTGCTCACGGGGCTCCCCTTCGGATTTGGAATCGGTGGCGGCAGCAGGATCGGGATCGGATTCGCCTTCGGCGGCGGCAGCCAGGCGATGCAGATTGCCCGCCCAGAAGAACTCGTATGGCTTCAGCCAGCGCTCGTAGATCTGTTGCAGCGGCATGGGGTTGAGGTGGTTGATCCGCTCACGACCCCTGGCTTCCACGCGAACCAGCCCGGCTGCTTCAAGCACTTTGAGGTGCTTGATCACCCCGTTGCGGGTGATGGCGAACTTGTCGCAAATGGCAAGAGTGTTGAGCGGCCCAACGCGAAGCTCGTCGAGGATGGCCCGGCGAGTGGGGTCGGCCAACGCCCGCCAAATCGATTCGAGGTCATCGGTGTCGCCGTTCGTTTTGGGCTCGCCTTTTGGCGCCGGGTCGGGCGACTGATTTTGGTTGGAGGTGGTCATTCAGATCTACTGCTTGGTTACGTAACCCAATTGTGTACTATGCTGATCAGCCCAGCAAGTCGAACCGAGCAGTGGAGGCCCCTGTGGCAGTACTTTCCATCATCCATCACAGCGGCACCGGACACACCACCACCGTCGCCGGCGCCATCGAAGCGGGCGCGGAACGGGTCAAAGACCTCACCGTGCACTCCCGCATCATTAGCGGGGCGCAGATCGACCCGAACGGCGGCTGGTCCGACGATGCGGTACTCGAGACCCTCTCGGCCTCGGACGCAATTGTGTTCGGCGCACCGACCTACATGGGCATGGTGTCCTGGCAATTCAAAGCCTTCGCCTACGCCACCGGCCAGTTCTGGATGAGCAATGGCTGGGAGGACAAGATCGCGGGTGGGTTCACCGTCTCGGCCTTCCCGGCGGGCGACAAGGGCTCTACCATCGACTACCTCTCAACCCTGGCGGCCCAGCTCCGGATGATCTGGGTCGGGACGGCAGCACCGTCATCGAACCTGACCGGCGACGGTGAGGGCATCGACCCCTACGGGTTCTATAAGGGGGTGGGCGTACGAGGCGGACCGCCGGGAACCGAACTCGACGCTGGCGAACTCCGAACCGCCGAACTCTACGGCGAGCGCCTTGGCGCCGTCACCCAACGCTGGATGGCGGTCGCATGACCACCACCCGAGGAGCGGCGACCAGCGACGCCAAGACGTTTTCGGTGCCGGCCGGCGAGCTGCGCTATCTCGACACCGGCGCGCTCGACACCGGCGAGGTTGAGCGGACCGTGGTGTTCGTGCACGGCAACCCGGCATCGAGCCTGGAGTTCGCACCAGCGATCGAACAACTCCGCGACCGCTACCGCTGCATCGCTCCTGACCACCTCGGATTCGGTGCATCCGATCGGCCGACCGACTGGGACTACCTGCCAACGAGCCACGCCGCGAACCTGGCCCTCCTACTCGACCATCTCGACCTCACCCGAGTCGCACTGGTTGTCGGCGACTGGGGCGGACCGATCGGCTTGTCGTGGGCACTGGCCAACCCTGACCGGGTCGAACGGCTGGTGATTACCAACACCTGGCTGTGGCCGGTGAACCGATCGCCCTACTACCAGGGCTTCAGCAAGTTCATGGGCGGACCGATCGGGAAGATGCTCATCCGCCATCGGAACTTCTTCGCCCGCAACGTGGTGCGATCAGCCTGGGGAACCCGCACCCCACTCACCGACGAACTCCACCAACAGTTCACCGATCAACACCCGGACAAGGCCGAGCGCAAGGGAATGTGGGTGTTCCCACGCGAGATCACCACCAAGGGCACCAGCGCGTGGCTCGCGTCACTGTGGCAGCAGCGCGACCGCTTCAACCCGATGTCGATCGAGGTCCTATGGGGAATGAAAGACGTGGCCTTCCGGACCGATGTGCTCGAACACTGGGTCGATGCCTTCCCCCACGCCCATACCACCCGACTCGACGACGTTGGTCACTTCGTGGCCCTCGAAGCACCGGACCAACTGGTGAAAGCAATCACCGCCGGAGAGCGAACATGACCACGGAGTCCACCACCGACCGCCAGGTCTGGAGCCAGGCCCGTGCTGCGGTACTGGTCGCCGAGAAGGAAGCGACCTGCGCCCGTGACGCTCTGGCTGAGGAGCGCCGAAAGCTCCCCGGCCTAGTGCTCGAGGCGACCTACACGTTCGACACCTCGAATGGCACAGTGTCGCTCGCCGAGCTCTTCGAGGGCCGGCCTCAGCTGGTGGTATACCACTTCATGTTCGGTCGCGACCAGGAGATCGGATGCCCGATCTGTTCGTTCTGGGCCGACAGTTTCGACGGCATCGCTCCGCACCTCAACGCCCGCAGCACCACCTTCACCTGCACGTCCAACGCGCCGCTCGAACGACTGCACGACTATCGGGACCGGATGGGTTGGTCGTTCCCCTGGGCCTCGGCGGGACCATCCGAGTTCACCGCCGATATGGGCTTCAGCGCCAACCAGCAGCGTCCTGACCCGCTGGCACCGAGCAGCTATGAGCAACCGGGCCTCAGCGTCTTTACCCGGAGCCCCGATCGGGACGACCAGGTCGTGCTCAACTACCAAACCACGGCGCGGGGTCTTGAAGCGTTTAACGCAGCCTATGGAATCCTCGACCTCACACCGGCGGGCCGGGACGAGGCCGCGCTGTCGTCCACGATGAGTTGGGTGCGGCGCCACAACGACTACCGCTAGCTCGGATTGGGGTTCTTGGCGGGGTGGATCACGGTCTGGGGATAGGGGATCTCGATACCTTCGGCCAACAACTCCCGATGGACCGCCATCAGCACTTCGGACACCACCAGGCGAGCCGAGATCTCCTCGGAGGCATGCCAGAACCGCAGCACAAAGTCCACCCCCGACTCACCGAAACCAGTGACAAGAGCGTCAGGGCCGGGATGTTCCTCCACGTCAGGGATTCCACGCATGGCCCGACTCATGGTGCGGCCGGCCAGTACCAGATCCACCTCGTAGGGAACCTGCACGGGCAAGACGGTGCGGCGAATCGAGTCCTTGGTGAAGTTCTCTATCGGATTGTCGAGCACCTCGGTGTTGGGCAGATGCACATGGGTGCCGTCGTAGGTCAGGATCGTGACCGCCCGGGAGCTGATGTCGATCACCGTGCCCCGGTGATCGTTGGTCTCGATCTGGTCACCAACGTTGAAAGGCCGATGGGCCTCGAGCAACAGCCCACTGACGAAGTTGGTCAGGAACGACTGCAGGGCAAAGGCCAACACGATACCGCTGACCCCAAGAGCACCGAGCAAGGGGCCCAGCCGGATGCCCAGGATCGACAACACGATGTAGCCACCGATGGCGAGCACGGCAACAACGGTGAGCCGGGTGCCCAGGTCAGCGATATGGCGCTGAATGCGGAAGCGCTTGGCCAACTTGCGAAGCAACCGCCGCACCAGGAAAACGATGCAGATCGTGAGTACCGCCGTGGCACCAGCGGTGATCCAAGCCACCGCG
>CALAML010000128.1 GCA_937925845.1 uncultured Acidimicrobiales bacterium
ATCCGGTAGAGAAACGCGGCATCGGTCGCTGAGGTGAACACAACGTCCTCGATCTGAGCCATCGATTCGGTCGCCGAGCGGCCGAATGTGGCACCCAGTGTTTCCAGAAGCGGCCCGAGCCCGCTCGGATCGTCCACTGCCGTCAGTCGATCATCGATGGTGCGGGACCAGTCGAACCAGCGGGCGGCAACGTCGACCACCGCTCCTTCGGCTGCAGCCACGTCGTTGGGCTGTTGGTCTCCAGGCGGCGGTAGCTCGGTCTGCATCGGGGCTGGCAAAAGCGTTGGTGGCGGCGAAGGCGGTTCCGGGATCGGTTCCCGCTCAAAAGGTTGGGCCGTGTCGCAGTCGATGCCGCCGAGCGCCTGATCTCGACACACGGTCTCTCGGGCTACCTTCCAGACCCCATCGACCAGGTTGGCCTCACCGATACTTGGTGGCACCACCGTGGCACCGTTCAGATCGATCTGGTAGCGCACCGATGCCCGGGTTGGCGATACGAAGACCACCCCGTCGACCGAACCGCGGGCATCGGCCATGGCGCCGGGAAAGAGGCGTTCGATGGCACGGGTGGCCTCGGCAATGTTGGTCGGATCGTCAACGTCGGCGGCCCGGTCCTCGGCCGACCGACTCCCGTCGTAGTGGCTAAGGAACACCGCAATCACCCCGGCCCGTGCCGTTTCCACATCCGCGGGCTGGTCGCCCGGATCGGGCAGTGATGGACCGGTTGGTAACGACGGATCCGGGCGCCCGACAAGAGTTGTCGTCGAAGCAACAGGAGAGGCATTCACCACTTCAGAGGAGTCTTCGGCACTCGTGTCGGACGATGAGTCGTCTAGCGAGGGGCCGTATTCACCCGGTTCAGCCTGCCGAGAAGCGGTTTCGTTCACCGACTCCTGGCTGGACTCCTGGCCCGCGACCAACGGGGTGGCGTTCGACGAGTCCTCGGGTGAAGAGCAACCGGTGGCGATCAGCACCGCCGCCATACCCAAAGCCCCTGTCGCCAGGAACGAACGGATTCCATGACCTCTCGATACTGCGATGCCGGTCATACCTACCCCCATAGTGTTGACGCGCCGTCACCAGAGTAGACCGCCACTCTCCAACGGAACACTCACCAGGGAGCGGCGATGCCGTCGAGGTACTGGTTGATGGCCCGGTTCTGGAGGAAGCGGGTGATCGGCGGACACACCGCATTGGCGAGGGTGGCCGAGCGCCAGACTGCGGTGACAACAATGTCGACGGTGCCGTCGGGATGGCGGCTGACGATGAACGATTCTTCTCCGTCAACAACGTGGTGGGGCATGGTCGAGTAGGTGAAGCCGAAGCGGTCGGGTTCATCGACCACGTCGACGATGCGGCTGGTGGCGCTGACCGAAATCGGCCCCACTGGGATAGCTACGGCCAGCGTTTCGCCAACGGCGATCGGCGGACGGGTCGGAAGCCGCGAAATACCGGCGGCCTCATGTCCGTGCCACTGCCGGATGGCCTCGGCCGCGGCGTCGAAGTTGCCGTGGCCCACCTCTCGCCGCCATACCTTGCGCTCGAATCCGGCCGGGGTGGGCCGGTCGAGCAACCCCGGGACGTTGGTGGTGTCGAGGCGCTCAGCCCGTTCCAACAGCGTGTGCATGGTGGCCGGTGTTGGCCGGCCGAGGTGCATGTTCATGGCTGGGGTTTCCTCTTCTTCGCCGGTGGTTTGGGTAATGAGGTTGAGACCGATGAGGCCGAGAAGACCAAAGCCCAGGGCGTTGAGCGAGCCGTGGTAGGCGGCCATGCCTTCCAAGCCGAGGTAGCTCCAACCAAAGCGGATCGACCAGGCCCAGCCGAGAGCTAAGCCCATGCCGGCGAAGAGCGCTGCTCCGGCAATGGCGCTAAGTACCCGGGCGCCACCCTTTTCTTTGGCCGCCACCATCACCAGGAGTGCTGCGGTCGCCATGCCGGCCAGCGCCATCGCCGTGGCTGCGACCCATTCGAGCCAGCCGCCCGCGGTGATGCCAATGGCGGTGAGTGGTACGCCGACGATGACGGCGAGGGGGATCAGCGTGCTGCGGCCGAGTCGGCTGGCGGTGAATCCGGCCACGATCGGTAGAGCAAACCCGGCGTAGTGGAAGTGGACTGCGGTCAGCTGCACGATGGCGTCGCTGAACCCAAGTGGGTTGGCGCCGGCCCGGCTGATAGTGAGCCAGGCCCCGCCGACGATAAGGAAGATCAGCCCGGCGTCGGCCGCGATGCCCGGGGCCAGGAGCTTCTGACGTGAGAGCACTCGCCCACTGCCGATGACGGCGACACCTGCGGTGAACGCGAGCCATGGGATCGAGAGCAGCGTGGCCACCAGGCCCGCCTCGGGTAGGAAGCTGGCGGCCGCGGTGAGGGCCACGAACGGGGCCCAACCTTCGAGGCGTCGCAGGGATGGAGCGGTTGGTCCAGTTTCGGGACCGGCGGCCAGCCGAAGACCGAGCGGCAACAGAACAAACGGCGAGAGCATCAACAGCACTGCCGTCCATTCCGGCCGCACCGCCACCGCCCAGATCAGCCAGACCAATCCGCCAAGACCGGCCTGGGTCAGCCACTGGCGTGCGCTGTCCGCGGCGGGGTTGGTCGTTGTTGCGGTATGTGTTTCGAGGATGGTCGCCATTTCCATATCGCTACTATATACCTTGTTAGTGTTTACTAGCAAGTTAAATGCTGACAGAATGCCTACATGCCCAAGAAAAGCTCGAAGCAATCCGCTGATTCATCGCTCGAAAAGCCCGCAAATCCAGCGATGTCCAGGAAAACTGAGGCTCAACCCTCGGTGGACGAAACCGCCGAGGTGTTCGACATGACGATCGATGAAATCGCTCAGCATGCGGAGATTCCGGCCTCGACAGTGCGGCTCTATCAGAACAAGGGGCTGCTCCCGCCACCGGAACGGCGCGGTCGGGTGGGCTACTACGGGGCCGGCCATCGGGATCGGCTGCGGCTGATCTCCCATCTCCAGGATCGGGGGTTCTCCCTTGCCGCGGTAAAGGAGGCGCTGGACTCGTGGAACGCCGGTCGTTCGCTCGATCACCTGTTGGGCATAAGTGATGTCGCTCCTTCGTTAGGCCGGGAGCCGCTGCGCCTCTCCCCTCTTGAGCTCACCCAACGGTTCGAAGGCGTCGACCTTACTCAGGCCGATATCCAAAAGGCTGCCGAGGTTGGGCTGATCGAAGTGGACGGCGCTGAGATTGTGGTGGCCAACGAAGCGTTCGCCGACATTGGCCCGGCCGTTGCTCGGCTCGGCATTCCGGTGGCGGAGATCCTCGATGAGTACGAGGCACTCAGCACTGCCGTCGATCAGATGGCCGACCGCTTTCGCGACGTCTTTGAACGCCACCTCTGGGAGCCATTCGTTGAGCGGGGCATGCCCGCCGACGAAGTGGCCACCCTCACCTCCGAGGTAGGGCAACTCACCGAGCTCGCCACCAGCATCGTCACCACCGAACTCCACGACCGCTTCGCCGCCTTCGCCACCAACTACCTCACCCAAGCCCAAGAGTCGTCAACCTGACCAGCCCTCCTTGGCAGATCTCGGGAGCACGAACCGAAGTCGATCCCAGGAACGTCTTGGCGACTCGAGTCGGAACTACGTGTCGTCTGTGGCGATGTCTGCCTGTTCGATTTCGAGGCCGTGGGTGTTGGCCCAGGCGTCTCCCCAGTCGTAGAGGGCCTGCAGGACCGGGGCCAACGACAGCCCTTCGGGGGTCAAGTCGTAGATGACGTGGGGTGGCGTGTCCGACACGACGGTGCGCTACAACAGTCCATCGGCCTCAAGGCTTCGGAGCCGTTGGGTGAGCATCTTTTCGCTGATGTCAGGAATCAATCGGCGCAGCTCTGAGAACCGGCGGGGTGCCTCCTTGACGTGGGCCAGGACCACCGCCGTCCATTTGCCGCCAACAACATCGGTCGCCACTTCGACAGGACAGTGGTACACCCGGTTTCTCATCCGCCGAGCTTACTTACCAAAAAGTCTGTACCCGACCAAAGGTTTGTGCGATTAGAGTCAGTTCCAGGGGAAGAAACAACTAGGAGGGCCGCTGAGCCGGAGCAATGCAAACGAAAATTGGACGACCTGCGTGGAGCGGGTGACGAGAATCGAACTCGCGTATTCAGCTTGGGAAGCTGATGTTCTACCATTGAACTACACCCGCGGTGAGCCCAGCCTAGACCCTTGGCGGCCGCTGTGGCCATGCGGTTCCGTAGCCAGCCAAGCTCGACTTCAGTTGGCTGGACGGCCGGTTCAGATGATGGTGATGGCGAAGGTGTAGCTCGAGTTTCCTCGCGTGGATCCGACGATCATCCAGTAGTCGCCGCTTCGCTGGAGAATTTTGCTGAGGTCGGTTGCTTCGGTGTCGATGACCTCGCCGCTCGGGTCAATCAAGGTGAAGACGGCGTTGTCCTCGATGCTGGACATGTCGATGCTCAGGAGTTGGCCCGCCGCCGCTTCGAAGCGATAGAGATCGCGTTCACCAAGAATCACGCCGTTGGTGATGATTTCCGAAGAGGTGCCCGGATCAAACCGAATCTCGGTGTCGACTCTCACCACCACGTCTTCGAGCTGGGGGATGTCGTCAACCGACAGCGGCGGGAACTCCTCTTCGGGTCCCGGCGGGGTGGTGTCCTCCGGTGGCGGGCCGGTAGAGCTTGTCGGAGCCTCGCGCTCCAGCGGATCGCGCACGCCAAAGCCAAGCACGTAGTCGCCCTCGATCTCGGCGCCAATCACGGTGATGGTGTAGTTGCCGTCGTCTTCCAGGGTGTGTTCGAAGGCCTGGCGGCCCTGCCCGATGCGGTCACCAAACGGTCCGGTCAGCGCCAGCTTGCCGCCCTCGAGCCGCAGCACCGCAGACAGAATCTGACCCTCCGATGCTTCCAGCACGTAGACGTCCCGTAGCTGATCGGAGATGGTACCGGAGCGAACCCCGGAGAATCGCCCTTGGTCGAACTTCACCTCTTCGGCCACACCGATTGGAAGATCAAGGTAGGGGTCCGACGTCCCGCCTCCATCGTCACCTCCACCTGAATCATTGCCGGTGTCACCGTCGTCGTCGGAGTCGCCGTTCCCGCTGTCGTCGGTCGAATCGTCACCGGCGTCACCATCGACGACAACAACGTCGTCGCCGTCCCCGTCATCGCCATCCTCACCGTCATCGCCATCGCCATCGCCATCGCCATCGCCATCATCACCGTCGCCGCCATCGTCGCTCTGGTCGGCCTCATCGCCGACTCCAAAACCGTCTTCGGCCGAGTCTGCCGGATCGGCCGTCTCGCCGGAGCTGTCGCCGCACGCTCCTGCAACCAAAGCCAGCACCAGCAGCGTGCAGGCCACGAGGCGCCAGCTGACGGCCCGCGCGGGCGCCGCGTCGGGCTGGATAGACGATGGAACAGACTTGGTTCGAACAGACACGATGCTGGTCTTTACCTTCCCGGTCGGCATAGAGCGCCGGCGTTTCGTTCGCTCAGCACCCTCCATAATCGCAGAGAGTGCCCCTTTGCCACCGTCGGCACCGATCAACCGGAATCCAGCCATATACGTCGAGGGCTCTTCTTTTGGCCGGTCCTTCGCTGCTACTAGTGTCCCGTGGGTGATTCTTTCCGACCGCACCATTCGTGAAGAAGTCAAAGCTGGCCGCATCATCATCGAACCCTTCGATGACGCCGCGGTGCAGCCGTCGTCGGTCGACCTGCGCCTCGATCGCTATTTCCGGGTGTTCCGCAACCACACCCGGGCGCTGATCGACGTGAAGGAAAACCTTGAGGACCTCACCGAGATGGTCGAGGCCGATGAAAACAAGCCGTTTGTGCTGCACCCGGGCGAGTTCGTGTTGGGCTCCACCGCTGAGCGGGTGGCCATCCCGGCCGATTTGGTAGGCCGGATCGAGGGCAAGTCGAGCCTCGGTCGTCTGGGCCTGCTGATCCATACCACTGCCGGCTTCGTGGATGCCGGCTGGGACGGCATGCTCACCCTCGAGTTTTCGAACGTCGCGAGTCTGCCCATCACCCTGTATCCGGGCATGAAGATCGGCCAGATCAGCTTCATTCGTATGACCTCTGACGCCGACAACCCCTACGGCACCGGCAAGCTGGGCTCGAAGTATCAGGGCCAGGTGGGTCCCCGCCCGAGCCGCTACTGGGAGAACTTCGACAAGAGCTAAGGGGCCCTGGCGGGAGCGATTCACCGTTCTCTACAGATCCATCCCGACCAGGCTCGCTGGCTGCTCTCTGTGCCGATCCGGCCGACGCGCCTCTATTCTGGCCCGATGGCTGATACTGCTGCTGTTGTTCCGAACCCTGCCGCCGACACGTCACCCGACGAGCCGGGCATCATCGGGATTGGCGCCGAGATGGCCGAGCGACTGGCCGATCTCGTCACCCGCAACACCACCTACCTGACCGATTCGGTGATGCAGGTACCGCTGGAGCACTACCGCAGCCCGGAACGCCATCAGGAAGAACTCGATCAGCTCTTCCTGACGGGCACACTGTGTGCCGGGCCGTCGGCTGCGGTGGCGAATCCGGGCGACTTCACCGTTCACGAAGTGCTCGACAAGTCGCTACTGATCACGCGAGACGATGCCGGTGTGGCCCACGTGTTGTTGAACTACTGCACCCACAGGGGCGCCATCATCGCCGAGGGCGAAGGGTGCACCAAGCGCCACACCTGCCCGTATCACGCCTGGAGTTTCGACCCTGGCGGCACGTTGGTCGGTATCCCTGGGGCCGAGGGTTTCGACGGCATGGATCGCTCGATGACCGGCCTGTTTGAGCTTCCGAGTGCCGAAGCCCACGGGTTCATCTGGTATTCGCTCGACCCCACAGCCACTGTCGATCCGGCCAGCCATCTCGGCCCGTTCGGTGCGGAGCTGGAGCGGTGGGGTTACGCCGACTTTTGGAAGGTGTCGGTGATGGACCTGGAGTTCCCGGCCAACTGGAAGGCCACCATGGAGGCCTTCAACGAGACCTACCATTTCCCGTTTGTCCATCAGGGCACGATCGCTGGCGGGGTGATCTCCAACACCACCACCTTCGATACCTACGGCCGCCACCATCGCCTCGGCGTTCCGTTGGTGACGTTCAAGGACGTGATCGAGGGACGGGCCGAGTACGACCCGAACTTCAACCTTTCGGTGTTGTACTTCTGCTGTCCTGATCTGATGTTGGCCAACGGTCCCTTCGGCGTGGAGGTGGTGCAGATCACCCCGACCCTGGAGCCGAACCGGTCGCGGTTGCGCCACACCTTCATGGCCAAGGCGGCCCCGACCAACGACGCGGAGCGTGAGGTGGCCGAAGCGTTCAGTTCTCCGGCCGCCGAAGCCATCCGGGTCGAGGATGGACCGGTGCTGTCTCTAGCCGGTCGGGGCCTCCAAGAGGGTGGCCACGGGTTCAGCTCGATCGGCCGCAACGAGCCGGGCGTGCAGAACATCCACAACCAGATAGACGCCATCATCAACTAACACCTCACCTCCAAGGTGAATGTGTTTCACCTTCGAGGTGAACGGATCTCACCTCCGAGGTGAACGGGCCTCACCTCCGAGGTCCACCTCCAAGGTGAACGGATCTACCTCCGAGGTGAACGGGCCTCACCTCCGAGGTCCACCTCCGAGGTGAATGAGGTTCACCTTGAAGGTGGGTGGGTCTCGACGATCGATCGGCCGGTTCGAAAACCTTTTTTGGCCGATATCGAGTTGTGTCGGCTGGCCGACAGACGGCGCCCGGCGAACCCGTCAGAGTGATGGAGGGAAGCAACCCACCGGTAACCGACGGGGCCAGGTTGATCACCAGAGACCAAACCCAGTGTCGGCGGCGGCCGGACCTTTGCAACGTGTTGCTGTGCAGAGGTCCGGCTGGGTTGGTTGTCGAGCTGCACCGGGTCGCCGAGACGGCGCCACTTGGCCAAAAATGGCGACGTTCAGCCGAACAGCTCCGCCACAATGGGATCGGTGATGGATCCAGTGACTGACGGCGGCTACGACATCATTGGCGACGTCCATGGATGTGCCGACAAGCTTGAGTTGCTGTTGCACACGATGGGGTACGCCGAGGTCGATGGCGCTTGGCGGCACCCGTCACGGCAGGCGGTTTTTGTTGGCGACTTCATCGATCGGGGCCCGGAGCAGCTTCGGGCCGTGGCCATCCCCCAAGCCATGGTTGCTGTTGGGAGTGCGTTGGCGGTGATCGGCAACCACGAGTTCAACGCCGCGTCGCTGGCCACAAAGGACTCGGCTGGCGACTGGAACCGCGCCCACTCCGAGCGGAACCTCGAACAGAGCGCAGTGTTTCTTGATGCCGCACCGTTGGGGTCGGCCACCCATCGAGACCTGATGGACTGGTTTATGACCCTTCCGTTGTGGCTGGACCTCGATGGGATCCGGGTGGTGCACGCCTGCTGGCACCCGAAGTCGATGGAGCTACTCGGGCCGATGCTGTCGTCTGCTGACTCGATGACGCCTGAGCTTTTGGTTGAGGCAAACGTTCGCGGCAGCGAAGCGTACGATGCCGTCGAAGTCGTGTTGAAGGGACCTGAAGCAAAACTCGCGGGCCATCACTACGCCGACAAGGACGGCATCGACCGAACCAACGGCCGCGTCACCTGGTGGGATCCAAACGCCACCACCCTTGCGTCGGGGATACGCCTGGCAAAGGACTGGCAGATCTACGACCCCGCCGACAACCCGGTCGACCAGCTCCCTGACACGCCCCTTCCCGACTGGCTGCGTGGTATCACCCCAACCGATCCGCAGCGTGCACCGGTCTGCTTCGGCCACTACTGGTTC
>CALAML010000129.1 GCA_937925845.1 uncultured Acidimicrobiales bacterium
CCCTCGCCAGCTCAGACAACTCGCTTGCGCTGCCTCCACCACTCGACACGCTTAGGCCCGCGGGTTCACTACCGCAAGGCGACAGTCGGCGCCTTGGGGCTCCTTAATGTCGCGCTGCGGACTCTTTCTCGGCGCCACTGCTGGCGCAGTGTCGACGCTCGTCCCTCGCTACCTCAGGCAACTCGCTTGCGCTGCCTCGACCACTCGACACGCTTAGGCCCGCGGGCTCATCGCCGCAAGGCGGCAGTCGGCGCTGGCGCGCCTTGATGCCACGGGGAACCCGTCGGCGCTGGAGCGCCTTTGGGGTTCCTGCAGCTCAAACAACTCGCTTGCGCTGGTGTGTGGTCCCGAGACGGGCAGATAGCTGCGCCGTCACCTCCCAAGCCCTTGGTCGCGTCCCAAGGCGTGTCGCCAGGTCCGGAGAGCGCAGCGAGTTGACCGAGTGGAGCGAGGGACGAGCGTCGACGCCCGCTAGGGCGTCGCACGAGACAAAATCCGCAGCGCGGGTCGAGGAGGCCCCCCAGGGCCGACGGATCCCGCCTTGCGGCAAGAACTAGTTACAGGGCTGGTTGGCTGGGGCTTCGAAGGGGATTACTCCGAAGCCTGATGGAGAGATGCGGGGTGGCCGGGCCGAGGCTGGCTTGGGTCGGCGGACCGGGGTTTCACCGGCTCCGTCCACGGCGGCCTGCTGGGCCGGCACGGTGGTGGTGGCCGGCGACGGCGGTGGCGTTGGCACCACAACCCGCTCTCCGGGCTCCCTGGTTACGACGGTGAAGTTGGCGCCTACGTCGATGTGGACGTTCCAACCGGTCAGCTTCGGATCGGTTACCAGGCGGGCGCCGGCGCCAAGATGGCGGCCCACCAGCTCGGCGGCCGAACGCTGCCCCGGGGCGTGGCGGATGGCGGTGATGGCCCGGCGCCCTTCGGCGTTGCTGGGCTCCTCGGTCATAAACGCCAGCTCCGAATAGGCCTCGGTTACCTGGCCGGCCAGACCCTTGCGGTCGGTGCTGTTGAACACCCGCACCACGATGCGCTCCTTCACTGCGGTCGCCACCGGCCGACCCCGGAACACCGCCAGTTCGTCGATGGCCTCGTCTTCAATCAGCCGCACGATGGCCTGACCGGTGCCGGTGCGCTCGTTACGAACCGGCAGACTGTGAGTGACCAGCTTGTCGCCGTCTATCGAACCAAACACCTCGACCAGCTCCACCATCTCGTCGAGGCCCAACGATTCGTCGATGGTGATGTTCTGGGTGGCGAAGTTGATGAGCGACAGGATGTCGGAGGGTGAATCCGGCTTCTGCTTGCTGGCCCGGGTCACCGACTTCTGAAGCAGATACTGCTGGCGGGCGATACGGCCCAAGTCGCCAGCCTGATCGAATTGCCACTCGTTGTTCTGTACGTACTGAAGCTTGCGAGACCGGGCGAAGGCCAGCGCCTGGGCGCCGCTCAGGTTGATACACCCCGGCTCCTGAATATGGAGCCCGGTCGAGGTGTCGGCCATTTCTCGCTCGAAGTACATCGGCACCCCATCGATGGCCTCCACCAGTTCCTGGAAACCGGCAAAGTCGACCTCCATGTAGTGATGGATCGGGATGCTGAAGTTCTTCTGGATCGTGTCGATGACGGCCTGCGGGCCGTTGTTGTAGGCGCCGTTGATCTTGGCTTCGTTACCTTCGGGCTCAATCGGCACATACAGATCTCGCGGGAACGACAGCAGATCGATGCTGGGAACAGCCGGATCCAGGCGCACCACCAGCAGCGTGTCAGAGCGCTGACCGGTTGGGTTGGCCTGGCCATCGAGGAAACCCTCGGACAGTTCAGTGTCGTCATCGATGCCGTCGCGGCTGTCGCTGCCGACCACGAGGAAGTTCAGCGGATCAGCCTCGCTCTCGCGCACATCCAGTTCGGCGCTGACGCGATCGATGTTTTGATACTGGCGAATCCCCCACGCCACCACCGCGGCCGGAACCAGGCATGCCACAACACCAAGCACCCCGAGGGTGATCAACAGCTTCTGGATCGGTGTGCGTCCCCGACGCCCGGCGCGCTTTTCCGCTGTTCGGCGGCCGCCCTTGGATGCAGGCCCTTTGGATGCACCCGCAGCCGAGCGGCTATTGGAAGAACCAGCCGGACCACCGTTACGCCGCCGACGATCGGCGGCACCACCAACAGGTGACCCCTGGCGGGGCGGCCGTCCCGGATTCGGGGGAGGAGAAGCTGGCATCAGATCGACGTACAACCAGAGGTTGCGGAAGAGAATCTGGAGTCCAAAAGGGGCATATGCATGGGAAAGGGCGAGAGTAGTCGCGCTACCACCAACAGCGGTGGACCGGGCGCTGATCGATCCCCGGCCCCTACCTATCGGCGGATTTTCGCCCGATTCAACGCCAATCCGCGGTCCCAGCCCACCCGGAGACTCCTACAACAGCCTCGGTTACAACAGCCCCTCGGTTGACCTCTAGCCCTCTCTCTAAGAAGGCAGACCGACCCGGGCCTCGTCGTTGGCCCACTCCGGCCACCGAGCCCGGCTCTTTGCGGCCAACTTATGCATCAACGCGATGGCGGCCGGATCGTCGTCGCCCGGCCGGGTCTCGATCACCCCATCGTCCATCATCGCCTGGATCACGGCCCGACCAAGATCGGTGCGCACGATGGTGAGCGTCCAGTCGGTGATGTTGCCGATGCCGCCGGTGGAGATATCGGCATGCTCGGCGGCAAAGTCGGGACAGTGGTTACAACCCTCACGAGTCCAGGCGTGGCACTCCTTCAGGTTGATCTCGTGGTAGTCGCCGTTACGCATCCACACCTGGAAGACGCCCTTGATGTTCATCTTCACGATGTCTTCCTTCACCAAGCCGTACTTGATGTAAAAGAGCTCATCGAACATGGCGTCATCAAAACTCTTTGAACACAGCAGCCCGATGTTGAGCTTGATCGGCTTTGACACCTTGCCGATCTTGCGATGCCACATCACTGGAGCAATCGAGGTTTGGCAACTCATACCCACCAGCGCCAGCCGGGACAGGCCCCGCTCCTTGGCCTCGGGGAACGCCATGGTGTTGGCCGAATAGGTGTAGCGGCTCCCGGCCCCGGCCAGGACCTCTTCGCGGTTCGTGGCCACCGCTGGCTTGGCCTTCCAACCGTTAGTACCACCCTCGAGATGCGACACCAGGGCGCCATCGATCACATCGTTTTCGAGAGCCCAGATCAGGATCTGGGAAACCAGGCCGCCGTCTTGACCCTGGTCGTAGATCTCATCACTCTTGGCCCGCACCAACATGATGTCTTTGTAGACGCCCGACATTTCGTCGGGCTCACGAACGCGACCAAAAAGATGTTCGTCGGCTTCGGTCTCCCAATGACGAAAGCGGGGGCAGGCCCGGGTGCACGAAGTACAGCCCTTCTGGCCATGACCGCAGTCGGTTGGGCCCAGCTCATCCTCCAAATGGAACGGCTTGTACTGGCCCGGCTCGTGCTTGTAGCCGATCACGTCGTGAGGGCAGGAGATCACACAACCGGCACAACCAGTGCACAGGCCCGAGGAGATCACCTCGTCGAAAAGTTCCTTCCACTGGAACGTCCAACGAGCCTTCTTGGCCGGGGCGGCCGGTTGGTCACCACCAGCGGATTCGGTGGGTGTGTCGGCGGTTGGAGCTTCTGAATTCGGCGCAGCCATCGTCTCCACCATAGGAGACCGGGCCTGAACACACCGAGTGAAGGATTCAAAAACTCCTTAACTCAAGCCATCGAGTTCCGACAAGCGCAGCCAACAGCAACTGAAGTCACTGCCCCGGAGCCACCGAATGTGGCCGGCCGCAGCCCAAGACCGAAGCGGGCTCGAAACCAAGGAGTGCCCATGGATCTCTCACAAAACCTCGTGCAATACCTCATCGTTGGCGGTGTGGCTCTGTTTCTCGGAGCCGTGCTTGGGTGGGCCATCCGCCGCTCCCGCAGGCCAAACATCACCCATGACCAGTGGGAGTCGCTGCAAGCCAGCGAGAAGAAGGCCAAGCTCCGTGCTCGTGAGTACGAGACCGAAGCCTCCGACGCCCGATCGGCCCAAGAGGAACTGCAAACGCAGGTACGAGGCCTGGAGAAGGATCGCACCCGCCTCGGCGGCGAAGTGGAGCTGCTGAAAACCGACCTCGGCCAGGCCAGCACCCAGCTGACCACCGTGGGCGCCGACCTCAGCAAGTCCGAAGCCAAGCTGACCGAAACCGAAGACCGCCTGACCGGCATCGAAGCCCGGGCCGCGGCACTCGACGAAGAACTGACCACCACCCGAAGCGAGCGCGACGAAGCAAACACCAACCTCGCCGAAGCCCACGAGCTGATCAACTTCCTTGAGAGCGACCTAAGCACCACCAAGGATCAGGTAGTGAAGCTCGACGCCGACCTCCTCGCCTCCACCGAGCGCGAAACCGACCTCCGCAGCGAACTGACCCAGGTCAACGCCAAGGTCGCCACCTCCCGCACCCAGATTCAGAGCCTGAGTGAATCCCTCGGCTCGGCCAACGATCAGGTCGACGCCCTCGGTATCGACCTCCGGGAAATGCGGACCCGCCTCACGCAAGCGGCCGAGAACGTTGGCCTTGACGCCAGCGCCACGACCGCGACGGCGAGCACCACCTCAACTTCGATGGCATCGACAACGGCGGCTGCACCAGCCTCAACCCCGGCCTCGGCTTCCGCTTCGAGCTCGGCCAGTCCGACCAGTTCGCCCGCCGCGAAGAGTTCCACCAAGCCGCAGAAGACCTCAGGCCTGTTCTCCAACATGGCCGCCAAGGCGGCAACCGCCGCCGAATCGGCAAAGGAAATCAGCACGGGTCGCACCAAGGGCGACATGGTGAGCCGGGCCTCAAGCGCCTCCGCCACGTCAGCCTCGACAACACCAGCTACTCCGGCCGCCGCATCGACTCAGGCGGCTGCAGCCAAAGCCATGGCGGCGGAGACCAAGCCGGCCGAACCAAAGCCGATCGAACTCTTCGGCAACCGCAACTCCAAGACCGAGCGGGCAGCACGACGCAACGAATCCAGCGCCGCCGCCCGAGCCCGACAGAACACCAAGACTCCGGTTGCGGCAGAGGCCACCAAGGTTGCGGCCGCAACGCCGACCGCAGCCACGGCAACGCCGACACCGCTCAAGGCTCCGACCACGGGCACCGCCACTTCTCCCGCCGACAACACACCGTCGATGAAGAAGACCACGATCACCACCACCGAGGCCTCGGCCGCGACGGCGACCAAGCCGACGACCGGACCAACCTCCGCAGCACCTTCTGCACCGTCGACCTCCTCGACCACCTCAAGCAGCTCGACCACCTCAAGCAGCTCCACTACTGGCCGCTCGGTTACCGGCGGGCTTACCCGACGCAACCAGGCCCGCCCCTCATCGAGCACCTCCAAGCTCCGTGAGCCGGCAGTTCTGCGAGACCAGGCCGCCCGAACCCCAGTCGCCGGCACCCGCAAAACCAACCGGTTGAGCGCCAACGCCGGAACCGAAGCCCCGACAGGGCTTCGCATCCCCGGCACCACCGGCGACCTCCCCCGCCGGACCCCCGGTGCCGAACTTCCAAGCACACCAAAGACCAGGGCCACCATGGCCTCCGGCTCCATCGGCACCAACTCGTCCTCGGGCACCAGCGTGCCCGGCAGTGCGGCCCACCGTGCCAGCCAACGGGTCAAAGACCTCGCGGCCAGCAAACGAGCAGCGGTGGAACAGTCCGAGAAAGCGGGCTGGCTCGGCGAGAAGCTGAAGAAGTTCCGAAGCTAAGTCCCCAAAGTCCTACCCTGCAGCATCGTCCGTCACCTCGGTGGCGGGCGATGTTCGCGTTTTACGGCCAGGTCCGGCCTCAACTTCTAGGCGTTGATGATGCAGCGGACCAAAAGGTCGTTCACATGGTCGGGCAACTCGTTTTGGTCGGCCCGGACTTCGGTGTCGAGATCCTGAAACTCGGTGAAGCTGAGGTTGTCGCGGAGCGAGGTGTACATGCACTCGCACTCATCACGAAGTTCCTGCTGCTCGCCAGCCTCGGTGTCGTTGGACTCACCCGTGTTACCCAGGCACTGCTCGAGGAAATTGGACCGAACCTGATCGCCAAAGTCGGTCGGCACCTCATCGCCACAGCTCACCAACAGACCCGCCGAAAGCAGCACAGCAAAGAACATCGCTCGCCGCCGCCGAGCACCGGACACCGGGCGGATACGACCCTTCGCCGGCTTGGGCTCAAGGTAGAGAGGGGGACTTAGCGGTTGCACCACGCCGCGATGTTAGTACCCAACCGGCATTTCGCTGGCGCAATGAACCAGGCTTCATCGCCCGGCGCCCGTCGGCACTCTGACGCTCGTCGACACTATCGACCCAGAAGTCTCCCTCGACGGCGACCGCGGGTAGAAGTGGGATCAGTCGAGCAGGTCGGAGTCCGCCAGCTCGGCATCGGCCAGGCGCTGGGCCCGGTATTCAGTCAGGTCGATCACCGGCGCCAAGGCAACGTCGTCGTCGCGACTGTCGCCCAACCGCAGGTCCAGAACCTCAACGTCGCCGTCGCTTCGGCCACTGCTCTCGCCTTGGCGGCGTGACTCACGGTCACCGGAGGCTGATCCCCGCTGACGATCGAAATCCGGCCGGGCATCAGCATCGAACGAATCGCCACCCACGAAATAGGGGGCCAGCCGCTTTTCCAAGTCATCAATCCCGTCCACAAGACAAGTGTGGGCCACAGACCGGCCCGGCGAAAGGGCCGTTCGGCCTAATCCCGGTAGCGGAAGTTCATGGGAGCAGCGAGCGCCAGCGAGGCACCGGCCCTCCCACCGCCAGTAGGGTCGGGGCATGAACCGACTCGATGGCAAGATCGCACTCATCACCGGTGGCGCACGGGGCCAGGGGGCGGCCGAAGCCGAACTCTTCGCCGAGGCCGGAGCCACCGTCATCATCACCGACGTGCT
>CALAML010000130.1 GCA_937925845.1 uncultured Acidimicrobiales bacterium
TACTTAGATGGATTGCTTAGATGGATTGCTTAGATGGATTGCTTAGATGGATTGCTTAGATGGATTGCTTAGATGGATTGCTTAGATGGATTGCTTAGATGGATTGCAGGTACTACTGGGTACCGGCCGGATCAGCCGGCCCAGCCGGCGATGACGTCGGCGTTGTCCTCAGCCCACTTCTCGGCCGCATCGGAGGCTTCCAGGCCTTCGGAGTCCACCAGGTTGGCCATGTCGGCCAGCATGGCGTTGGTCATGTCAACGTTCTTCACCAGCTCAGCGGCGTTGGGCCACTTCTCCGGGAAGTGCTGACCGACACCAATCTTGAGGTAACCCTCGGCCGGGTTACCACAGTCATGGGTGAGCTCGGCGTTGGTGCCCCACTCCGGATCGGTCCGGCAGGCCTCTTCGAACTGGGGGAACTCGACGAACTTGCCGTCGTAGATCGCCTCAACGAAGTTGGGTGTCCAGTTGAACAACACGATCGGGGTTTCATCGGCGGCTGCGGTTTCGAGCTCGGCCCACAGCGTGGCGGCCGAACCGACGTTGATCACCTCGAAGTTCAACCCGAGACCTTCGACCCGTTCCTCATCACCCTTCAACCAGTCTACCGGACCGCCAAGGAAGCGACCCTTGTCGCCGGTCTCAGCGGTGGCGAAGAGCTCCGAGCAGTCGTTGAGGGCTTCCCAGTCGGGAAGGCCAGGGCACACATCCTCAACATAGGTGGGGTACCACCAGTCCTCGCGGGTCACCGCGTTGTGATCGGACCAGTCGAGCACACATCCGGCGTCGACCTGTTCCTGGAAGGCAACACCAAAGGCGCCTTCCCAGACTTCGTGGACCAGCTCCACATCGCCATCACACATCGACTGGTAGACCACCTGACTATCGGACGGTACGTACTCGACGGTGTAGCCCTCACCCTCAAGGAAGTTGCCGAGCACCTCGGCGCCGACCAACTGGCTCGACCAGTTGTGGAGTGGAATACGGATGGGATCGCTCGAGTCCTCGCCGGCGGCGGACTCACCACCGCCATCATCAGATGATTCGGCGCCGTCATCGCTCGCCCCGGTGGCTTCGGTCGAATCGGACGAGTCGCCACACGCGGTGGCTAAGACCACCATGGCAAACAGGATCGCTAAGAGCTTTTTCATTGATTCCCCCTCGAGGCATCGTTGCCCCAGATGCTGCTCAACCCCTCGCTGAGCATCGGCCGGTCGGCCTTTTGGCCCGTGGGCCTTTCCTCACAGTAGTGATATCTGTCACAGTACTCAAGCAGTCGCCAAAATCCGTGCAAAGACGGGGAACTACGCCCGTTAACTGATCGGTTGGTTTTACCCAGGTTGGAGATGGATCAATTGAGACGGCTGTTCAAGATCCCATCTCGCGGATGCTCTTCAACTCGCGAGAAAGGTAAAACCAATCTCTTGAGAGGCGCCAGAGCTCACCAACAGCGCAGAGTCTCCCGTGGCGGGACGAATCACCCGCACGCCACCATCGTCTCGGCAGGCGAGGAACTCCGAGTCGGGCGACCATCGCGCCGAGCGGGGGTCGCTGCAGCCGAGGGCCAAGATCTGACCGGTGGCCACCGCCGACACTTCGGCTTCGGCCGACCCGGCCTGGGCCCGAATCATGAAGCGACCATCCGGTGAGAGGAACCCGCCGTGGCGAGCACTGATGCCATCGGCCACCTCAGCCAGCACCGCGCCGCGGTCCTCACCGCTCTGGGGATCGAACCAGCGACGATCACAGTTCCGCTGCCGATCGCACACGTTGAGGATCAGATGATTGTGACCAACCGCAACCGGCGAACCCTCACCGATGCGAATCCAGGTTCGCGAATCCGAATCCACCAGCCGATGGAACGAACCATTGAATCCCCACACCAGATCGGGCTGGTCGAACTCCATCGGCATCGACCTCACCGTCGAGCGCAGCGTTTCTCCGTCCGTCGATATTTCGCTCCACGCCATCGGGTCGATGGTGTGATCGCCAACCTGCTGCTCGCCCACCCAGATCCGATCCGAGCTCGAGCCGGGCAGAAGAGCATCGCCCGGACCGAGGTCGCCAACCGGGGAACCGTCGGCGTTCACCACCATTGCGTGACCATCGCCGAGGTAAACCACGTCCGGACCGAGGCCTACCAGCAGCGGGGCGGCTGGAGCAACGTCGAGGTCGACCGCGTCGACCGCACCGGTCGACAGCTCGACCACCGACAGCTCTCCATCGACCAGCAAGGCGAGTCGACCCAAACCCTCTTCCCCGTCGATGCCAACCCAAGGCGCCGACGCCGCGTCGATTGTTCCTTCCGGCCGCTCGCCGTCGCGGTGAGCATTCTCGGGCGACAACGGCGGCGCCCCCTCGGTAGAGCCGGGATCGGCCCCCAATGGTTCGGCCCCATCAGGGGAGCCCGGTTGGGCACTGTCTGGTTGGGCACTGTCCAGAGCGGAATCTGATTCCGCGCCGTTGTCGGTCGGGTTTGATCCACGCCACGGTCCAGCAAAGCCGGCCAGGCCGATCACACCGATGCCAACCGCCGCAGCCAAAGCCAACCGCCGACCGCGGCCACCCCCACCCACCGACGGCCCCGCCGTCAGCCGATCCGACGTCTCGCCCACCAGTCCACGATCGGCCGGTGCATCGATGGCGGCGCCACACTCGCCACACCACCCCGCACCCGAGGGTGCCCGGGCCCCGCACCGCTCACAACGCATGGTGTTGATCATCGCCCAAAACCTGCAACGGCGGCCTATCGGGCCGGTCCCAGATCAACTTCTGTGACGCCGGGCGCGCCAAAATCTGAAGCGCCAGGCGTCACAAATCTTGAGACGTATTGGCTTGATCGGGAGAGACGCGTTCGATTGAGGCGAACATTTGACGGATCAGCAGCACGGCCGCAGCTACGGCGGCGATCACTGAGATCCACAGGCCGATCCCGGGCGCGGTCCCGGCATCGCCCAATCGCGACGCCAGCTCGCGACCGGCCACCGCCACTGCGAAACCGGGCGCGATCCAGGCGGCCCGAATGTTCATCTGCACGAGCACGATGGCTACCAGCCCGGCAAAAAGCACCAGCGTGCCGGGGGCCAAGCTGACCCCCGACACGCTGTCCCGATCATCAAAAGTCGCCCACGGGAGCAGAGTTCCGAGAGCTACTACCAGCCCCAGCCCCTGCGCCACGATGCGACTCGATGGTTGCACCTGTCGTCTCTCCTGCGTTGCCTACATCAGTTTTACCGGAGCAGCTCTACCGCCGAGGCGGATGGTTCACTACGAGGCTCAACCGCTCGGTACTTCACCCCCGCCGACCACGGCGATGGCGATCACGACCAGCACAATAAAGAGCACCGACACCCCGAGCATGGCCAGCTCAAAGGACTTCACGTGCGTCTGCTTTTCGGGAAATTCAATCTGTCGGCCAGCCATAGCTACAGCCCCCACTTCTGAGCGACCTTGTCGGCCGACTCGTTGAGATGTTTCGTCTCATTCATGGTGAGCCACCCCATCCACGCCACCGCCAATGCGATCGCCAGGATGGTGAGGATGACCATGGCCAGGTTGCCACCCGGCCCAAAGGTGAAGTAGCCCGAGGCACCATCGGCGGCCTCCAGAGCTTCCTCCCAAGAGTCATACGGAAAGGTATTCACAGCGTCTTCCTTCTCCCTCTACGGGTTCCCTAGTTCGAATATTCGAGTTCTTGTTGTTCTTCGGCCAGCTCTTCCTGGCGCCGCTTCA
>CALAML010000131.1 GCA_937925845.1 uncultured Acidimicrobiales bacterium
GCTTCGGTCCGTCATCCGAGGTCGGTACCGTGAAGGGACTGGGAGCGCATCCTCAACGTTTCCACGTTTCGGGAGACAGCCATGTTTGCAGCACTGGGCCGATGGTGTTTCGAGCGGCGGCGCATTGTGCTGGCGGCGTGGCTGGTGGCCATCTTTGGCGTGTTCTTTGCCGTGAACCAGGTTGGGCCGGGCTTTGACGGCGGCACCAACATCCCCAACTCGGAAACCCGCGACGGGGCTGATGCTCTCGAGACCTACTTTGGCGGGCTTGGCGCCGGTCAGTCCGGTTCGATCGTGTTTCGAACCGAAACCGACGTAAACGATCCTGCGGTGGTGGGGCCGGTCCAGGAATTTCTGGCCGGAGTCGCCGAGATCGAGGGGGTCACCATCGAAAGCCCCTATGAGGGTTTTGGCCCGCTGGCCCAGGTGGCCAACGAGGGCGAGTTGGCGGGCCGGGTGGCCTTCGCCAACGTGGTTCTTGATGCCGACATCGACCAGAGCGAGTCGTCCAAAGTGGGCGAGGAGATCCGCGGGCTTCGTGATGAGGCCGGCTTTGCCTCAACGACGGAGGCGATTGACGCCGCCGATGCTGCTGAGTTGGCTCACGCCGACATCGTGGCACTGGTGGGTGGTGGAGCTCTGGGTGAGTTCGAACCGCCCGAGTCGGAATTGATCGGTGTCGCTTTTGCCGTGATCGTGCTGATTCTTGCCTTTGGCTCGGTTTTGGCGATGGGTCTGCCGATCGGTGTCGCCCTTTCCGGTGTGGGTGTTGGTTTGGCCACCATCACCCTGTTGTCGAGCATCATCACCATGCCCGACTTCTCCACCACCATCGGCGCCATGATCGGTTTGGGGGTGGGTATCGACTACGCCCTCTTTATTGTCACCCGCTATCGCGAGTCGTTGCACCGTGGAAACTCACCGCTTGAGGCCACGGTCGAAGCGATCGACACCGCGGGGCGCTCGGTGATCTTCGCCGGTGTGACCGTGGTGGTGTCGCTGCTCGGCATGTTGGTGATGGGGCTGGCCTTTATTACCGGCCTTGGGGTCGGGGCCGCGGTCACCGTGGCCGTCACCATGGTTGCCTCGGTCACTCTGTTGCCAGCCCTGCTCGGCTTTGCTGGTGAGCGGGTGGAGGTCACTCGCTACCGTGGCCTGATCTCGGCCGGGTTCGCTTCTCTTGGCATCCTCGGGGTCGGTCTGAAGCTTCCACTCTTGATGATCGGTCTGCCGCTGGCGTTGGTGGTTCTGGTGTTGGGCAGCTTGGTGCCGGCGATGCGTCGACCGTTGCCGCCTCGTCGCCAGAAGCCGAACGAAGAAACCTTCGCCTATCGGTGGAGCCGAATGGTGCAGCGCCGTCCGTGGGTGGCGGCCGTCGGCGGCACGCTCCTGCTTCTCGCACTGACGGTGCCGGTGCTTGGGATGCGCCTCGGCTTCAGCGACGAGGGCAATGCTCGCCCGGAAACCGACACCCGACAGGCCTACGAAACGGTTTCCGAAGCCTTCGGACCCGGGTTTAACGCCCCCTTTATCCTCACGCTGGAGCGTGCCGACGGGCTCGAACTGGGCGCCTTGGCCAACCTGACCCAAACCCTCAGCGACCATCCTGGAGTGGCCTCGGTTTCGCCGCCGTTCCCGAACAACCCGGAGAACCCGCAGGCGGCGGTGGTGCGCATCATCCCCACCACCTCACCTCAGGACGCGGAGACCACCGCGTTGGTTCGGGAGCTGCGAAGCGGGCCGATCCCCGATGCCCTTGATGGTTCAGGTATCGAGCCCAACCTGACCGGCCAGGTGGCGGCCAGCGTGGACTTCACCGACTACCTGTCGAACCGGATGCCGATCTTCTTCACTGCGGTGCTGCTGTTGTCGTTTGTGCTGTTGATGGTGGTGTTCCGTTCGCTGCTGGTGCCGCTGAAGGCGGTGGTGATGAACCTCCTGTCGATCGGCGCCGCCTACGGATTGGTGGTGGCGGTGTTCCAGTGGGGCTGGGGGGCGAGCCTTTTGGGCGTCACTCCCGGGGCCCCGATCGAACCCTTCCTACCGATGATGATGTTCGCCATCGTTTTTGGTTTGTCGATGGACTACGAGGTGTTCCTGCTGAGCCGGGTGAAAGAGGAGTTTGATCGCACCGGAGATCCTGTTGGGTCGGTGGCTGATGGGTTGGCCATGACGGCCCGGGTCATCACCGCCGCTGCCGCCATCATGGTGGTGGTGTTCGGCAGCTTCATGTTCGAAGACGACCGGATCGTGAAGCTGTTCGGCCTGGGTCTGGCATCTGCGGTGTTCTTGGATGCCACCATCGTGCGCATGCTGCTGGTACCCGCCACGATGGAGCTGCTTGGCGCCCGGAACTGGTGGTTGCCCGACTGGTTGGATCGCCTGCTGCCGAATGTCGATGTCGAGGGCACCCATCGCCACCCGGAAGTGGCCAGCGAATCACCAGCCGGAGCGTCGGGTGAGCCTTCGCATGCCGGTGGGGTTCCGTCGGTCTCGGGTGGTCCGGCGGCGAACGGTGCCGGCGGTCGGGGCCGAGAGGGCGACGCCTCAAAGGTGCTCCAGGGTCGCTAAGCGACACCTGACGTCCGCCCCTTGGTCGGGGCCGGGTGGCTCGGTTCCGCGTTGCCCCGGTAGCCTCCGGGCGTGGATACACAGTGGACGGTACTTACGGCACTCGCCATGGTGGTGGGGCTCTTTGGCACGCTGGTGCCGATCGTTCCCGGCCTGGCCCTGATCTGGGGTTTGGCCGTGCTTTACGGGTTCCTGATCGGCGAGTTCGGCAGCATCGGCATCGCGGTGATCGTATTCGAGACGCTGGTCGTGATCGTCAGTGTGGTGAAGGGGCTCGTGGTGCCGAAGAAGGCTTCCGATGCCTACGGCACATCAGGTGCAGCCCAACTGGCGGCCTTGATTGGCGCCATCATCGGCTTCTTTGCCATTCCGGTGGTCGGATTGCCGATCGGTGCGTTGGCCGGGGTGTTCACCGTGGAGTGGATGAAGCACCGCACCGCCGGCGCGGCCTGGCAGGCCACCAAGGGGATGCTGGTCGGCTTTGGACTCAACGGTTTGATCGACTTTGCCCTGGGTTGGGTCATGATCGGCGCCTGGGCCATCTGGGCCGCCACTGTGGTGCTGTAGCGGCGCCGGCCCCAAGCGCCGGCCCCGCGCACAAAAAGCAAAGAGCTCCCGACCTCATCACCACCCGATGAGGTCCGGAGCACTAAGCGATTGGGTTTCGCCGTTCCCGGTGAACCGGGCTGTCGGCGAAGCGATTGAGCTGGGTCTAGCTCGGGGGAGCGACCGGTGACTCGTGGACCAGGGCCCAGAAGATGCAGTTCGGGTCGGAGGTGCTGTCGAACGAAACCGCCATGCGGTCACCTTCACGGCTGTACCACTGGGTACGGGCCGAGAAGGGTGCGTTCTCATTGCCGAGCATCTGGGCGATGGCCACATCGGCCCGCTCAGTTGGGCTCATACCGGCGACAACGTCGCAGCGGTAGCCCCAGCTACCAAACTTCTGGAGTCCGCCCTGAAGGGTGTTGACCCAGGCCGACTGACCGGGACCGGTGTTGGCCCGTTCGGCCTTCGCTGCCGCCACGGCCTGGTCGGCGAAGAGCCGATCCTCGTGGCTCTGCCAAGAGGTGCGACGACCTTCAGTGTTGCGGCGGGTAATGGCCTTGTTCCACAGCGCTGCTTCGTCGGCGTTGCGGGTGCCTGGGTTAAAGAAGGTGGCCCACTGTTGGGTTCGTCGTTCGCAGCCATTGCTGCGGTCGTTGTCGGCGCCACCCCAGCAGTAGTCGAGTCGGATGCCGTTGTCGCCGCCGAGCATCACGTCGGCGCCGGGGCCAGCGTAGATGCGGTCGTCGTCCGGACCGGCCGAAAGGTAGTCGTGGCCGAACCCGCCGTAGAGGTAGTCGTCGCCAGCTTCGCCGTAGATCTGGTCGTTGCCAGCGCCGCCACGAAGCTCATCGTCGCCGTTGCCGCCCCAGATCCAGTCGATCCCGGCATCGGTGAACACTTCATCGTCGCCATCGCCAGCGTAGATCCGGTTGTTTCCGGTGTTGCCGAAGATGTTGTCGTTGCCAGGTCCGCCGATGATGACGTCGCTGCCACCGTGGCCCCAGATGGTGTCGTTTCCGCCGGCGCCACAGATGACATCGTCACCGCCAAAGCCCTGGATGGTGTCGCTACCGCCGAGACCATTGATGATGTCCCGACCGGGCGTGCCCTTGAGCACGTCCTGGCCGTTGGTGCCGACGATGGTGGCCACGAATGGACCACACTTGACCGCGGCATCAGCCGGGGTTGCGACGAAGGGCAGGAATACAGACAGTGTGGCCGCGGAAGCTCCGACGGCCAGTGATTTCTTCAACGAGCGCAAAACAGACATGTAGGGGGTAACGACACGTTCCACCGTTACCTAAACAGGGTATTTTCACCCCAGACGCCGCCTTTCGACCGCCGCGTCGGCCAGGAGACTGCTGAGTGACGCTGCGGGTATTGCTCAGCAGTCTCCTCGATCGGGAGGCGCTCAGATCTGTTGGCTGGGCCGCCCCGGACCGTCGGCGTCGTTGCCGCCCATGTCGGCGTTGAGTCGGGCCGAGCCGAGGATGGTGGTCATGGCTTCGGTGAGGTCGAATGGGTCTTCGGACTGGGTGGCGGTGGGACCGAGGTGCCAGCCTTCGGCCACGCCGACCGTCTGGCCTCGTACGTCGAAGACCCGTCCGGTGACGTTGGCGGCATCGGCCCCGCAGAGCCAGATAGCGACGTTGGCGATCCAGCGCGGCGACATCGCTTCGCGCTGTTCATCGCTGAGGTTGCCGCCCATGAGGTCTTCGGTCATTCGGCTGACCGCGGCGGGGGCCAGGCAGTTGACGGTGACGCCGTACTTCGCCAGTTCCATCGCTGCGATTTGGGTGAAGGAGGCGATGCCGGCTTTGGCGGCGCCGTAGTTGGTTTGGCCGACGTTGCCGTAGATGCCCGACGGCGAGCTGGTGTTGATGATGCGGGCGTTGTTGGTTTCGCCCGCCTTGGAGCGGCCGCGCCAGTAGACGGCGGCGTGATGGCTCGGGGCGAAGGTGCCCTTGAGGTGGACGTTGATAACCGCATCCCAGTCGTCCTCGCTCATCGAGAACATCATGCGGTCGCGGAGGATGCCGGCGTTGTTGATCACAATGTCGAGGCCACCGAAGGTATCGACCGCCTGGTCGACCATTTCTTTGGCGGCGGCGAAGTCGGCCACGTTTCCACCGTTCACCACGGCTTCGCCGCCGGCACCGGTGATCTCGTTGGCCACTTCCTGAGCCGGAGTGAGGTCGGCGCCGCTACCCGCGGCGTCGCCACCCAGGTCGTTCACCACGACCTTGGCCCCGGCGGCCGCCAGGCCGAGCGCATGTTCACGCCCGATCCCCCGGCCTCCGCCGGTCACGATGGCGACTTTTCCGTCGAGCTCTCCTGCCATGTCTTACTCCAATTGTTGTCGGCTCATTCGAGCCTGGTGTGGTGCCTGCGTAGCTCCCGTGCGGTCGCAACGGAGCGGATCGCGGCGTTCTCTAGAGGGTTGTTCTATCAAACCGGCGGCGCATCGGTATCGGAGGTGCCGTGTGGCCCGGCGATTGACCCATCATGATGGAGTTGTTGCTGCCGACATGAGCAGTAGCAGGAGTCTCGGGAGGTGAAGCGTGGGCGCATTCGAAGTGTTCCTGTTGATCGGCTTCATCTTCTTTGTGTTGCAACAAATCAGTAAGCAAACCGGCCACAAACACCAGAACTTTTCTGAAGCGGCCTCCCGACTGGAGGGTGTGCGGCAGAGCGACAGCCTCAGCGGAGTTCAGGGAAAGCTGAACGGTCTGGGTGTGTCGGCTCGGATCGCCGGTGGTGGCACCGACCGCCGCATCGAATACCGGGTGATCCTTCCACCACCGGGGCTACCGTTCACAGTCCGCCTCCGAACATCGGTTGATCGTTTGCACGAACCTCGGTTGGGGAGCCCGAATACCGCGCCTGGAACAGCCGACGACCGGATTGCAGTGGGCCACGATGACTTTGACCGCAACTTCGTTGTGAGTGGGGATGCTGATGCGGTGCGTTCCATTTTGGGACGTCGACAGCAGGACACGTTGATTCCGCTGATCTTTCGCCTGGGTGACGTGCAGGTGACAGAAACCGAAATTCGGGCCCGGTCCCACTGGCGAGCCAACGGATCTGAGATCGCTAAGAGTCTCACCCAACTGGCTGCCGCCGCAGACTCCCTTGTGCAGTCGGCGACCCAGCTACCGGCTTCGGCCTCAGCTCCGGATCAGCTGGCCCGTCCGGCCCGCGCTCCCGGCTTGGTGTTCAACGACCAACAGCTTCAAGCGGCGCGCCGTGCGCCCGACCAGGTGTGGGAGGTCCCTACCAGCGCCGGG
>CALAML010000132.1 GCA_937925845.1 uncultured Acidimicrobiales bacterium
CCCGATGCCAACCCATGCCGACACCGGATATTCCGCTGTGCGTTTCCCAACCCTGCGCAGTCGAGCTCACTTTGCGACCTCCGCAGGATCGCGTTCGATCGGCTCCACTGCGTCGTTGGTGTCGGCCGACGAAGTGCCGGCGCTGCTCGGGGTACCGGGACCACCGTTACGACGCTGCTGGTAGAAGCTGAGGATTTGGAGTTCGACGGCGAGGTCGACCTTGCGAATCGTCTGCTGGGCCGGTCCCGAAACGACGGCCGGGGCGAAGTTGAGCACCGAGGGCACACCGGCGGCGGCCAGTCGGTCGGCCGCGTCCTGGGCCGCTTGGGCTGGCGTGGCGATGATGCCGATGGCCACGTCGTAGCGCTCGACGATGTCGCCGAGGTCATCGAGATGGTGCACGGCCACACCGGCGATGGTCTGGCCCAGTTTGGTGGAGTCGACATCGAGCATGGCCACCACCGGGAAGCCGCGTTCGCCAAAACCGCCATAGTTGGCGAGAGCCTGACCGAGGTTACCGGCGCCGATAATGACGACCGGCCACTCCTGGGTCAGGCCAAGTTCCTTACGAATCTGGAACAGCAGGTTGGAAACCTCATAGCCCACACCCCGCGTGCCGTAGGTGCCGAGGTAGGAAAGGTCCTTGCGCACTTTGGCGGCGTTCACGCCCGCCAGTTCAGCCAATTGCTCCGACGAGACCGTCTCGGTCTTCTCTGCGGCCAGTTCGTTCAGGCTTCGGTGATACACCGGGAGGCGCGCCACGGTGGCCTCGGGAATACGGCGTTTCGAACGGCGAACCATCAGGGTCGCACCTGGACTACGTGCATATGTTCACAAAGTACCCCGAACTCGGGGTCTTGGGACAGACCAACTGGTGTCATTCGTGTCACGCGGCCCAGGAAACTCACCAAACGCACCGACCTCATTGACCACAGACAAATCAGTGGCGCCCCCATAAATCCGCCCGCCGCAGGGACGACTCGACCACGGTCGGCGCGCTCGATTGCCCGCGGTCTTCTCATGACGACGACCCGATTGCGAGGTCTTAGCCGAGAGCCCGCCGCAGCAGCTTGCCGCCAAGACCGCGCGGCAATTCGCTCACGATCGTGACCTTCCGGGGCCACTTGTACCGGGCCAGATGTTCCGAAGCCCACTCCCGCAGGCTCTCTTCATCCAGCTCAGCCCCGGGCAGCAGGACCGCGTAGGCCTCAACCGCTTCACCGGTCTGAGGATCAGGCACACCAACCACTGCTGCGGATTCGACCGATGGATGGCGGTTCAAGACAGTTTCCACCTCGGCCGGGAACACGTTGAAGCCGGAGACGATGATCAGATCCTTGGCCCGATCTACCAGGTACAGGAAGCCCTCGTCGTCGACGACTGCGATGTCTCCGGTGCGCAGCCAGCCATCTCCCGGCAGGGCCCGCTGGGTTGCGTCGTCCTGTTCCCAGTAGCCGCCGAAGACGTTGGGTCCTCGCACCCAAAGTTCCCCCGGGTCACCGACAAGCGCATCAGCACCGGTCTGATCGACCAATCGAAGTTCCACTCCGGGCAACGGGACCCCGATCGACGAAACGGGTGCGTCGACACCGGCTGAGGTGGTGACTGCGGGAGCGGCCTCGGTGAGCCCGTAGCCCTGGGTCAGCCGCACCCCAAACTTGCGGTGCACCGCGTCGGCGACCGCCACCGGAAGTGGGGCCGCTCCGGACACCGCGACACCAACGGTGGCCATATCGTCGGGGCCGACGTCGGGCACCGCCGCCAGCGCAGCCCACATCGTTGGCGGTCCGCTGACCACCGAGACCGAGTTGTCGCGGATCATGCGCACCACCGCAGACGGATCAAAGTCGCGGACCAGGGCCAGCACCGCGCCCTTGGCCATGGCCACACCCAGCATGGAGTTGAGGCCCATGATGTGGAACACCGGCAACACGCCGAGCACCACTTCGTCGTCGGCGAAGCTGAGACCGGGCTGCGACATAACCTGGCGAATGTTGATGCCCAGGTTGCCGTGGCTGAGCATCGCCGCCTTGGGCGAGCCTGCGGTGCCGCTGGTGAACATCAGCACTGCAGTGTCGTCGGCGTCCATCTCGACGATCTCCGCCGGCGCCGCGCTGGTTTCGGTGCCAAGCGGCGCTGCCACCACCACGTCGGTATCGGGACTGGAAACGATCTCGCCGTCGACATCGGCGCCGATTCCCATGACGATACGAAGGCCGTCGGTCGGCTCGGCCGCGAGGCTGGCGAGGAAGGCATCGGCCTCAGAAGAACCGATCACCGCGGCCGCCTGAACGGCTGAAAGCTGCTCGCGCAACTCGGTCTTGGTGTACTGGGGGTTGAGGGGTACCGCGATCAACCCCCGGCCCAGAACCGCCAGGTAGGCGATCACAAACCCGATCGAGTTGCCCGAGACCAGGGCTACCCGCTCGCCCGGTTCCAACCCGAGATGGGCCAGATGGGCCCGGCCTGCGGCCACGGCGCTACGGAGCTCCCCATAGGTGACCGTGTCGGCACCAGACACCAGCGCCCGTCGTGCGGCCTCGTGTTCCTCAACCATGCGGGCCAAATTCAACGCGTTCCTCCGAGTCCTCATTGGACCCCACCACTGGCGAAGCCCCGGGTGAGATCCTGCCACTTCGCAGATTACCCAAGTCAAACGGACACGAAATAGCTCAACTTCCCACTAATAGTGGTCGTAGATCCGTCAATGGCCACGGATAGCGTTCATAGAGCGATCGCGTCATCTTCGCCGCGAGCGCCGAACGCCAGTGAAGGCCCGCTGGCCAAAGGATGGGCTCGGGCCCTATTGGCCATATTGGTTCTGTCCACGCTGTTGATTACCCCCGGCCCCGGCACTGCGGCCGCCCAATCCGAGCCAGCCGCAGCCCAGGAATTTGTTCAGCGAATCAACCAGCTCAGAGCCAGCCGCAACCTGGGCCCGCTTGTTGTTGATGCCGAACTGACCAGGCTGGCCGATGAATGGACCGGCGTTATGTTGGCCCAGGGCGAGATCTTCC
>CALAML010000133.1 GCA_937925845.1 uncultured Acidimicrobiales bacterium
CTTTGCCATCAACGTCACCGGCACCTTCCTCACGTCGAGGGCGGCACTCTCGCTGCTGCGGCGCTCGCCCCATGCCTCGATCATCAACTTCGGTTCTTACGACGGTTACATCGCCGATCCCAAGTTGGCCGCCTATTGCGCCACCAAGGGTGCGGTCCATGCCCTCACCAAAGCCATGGCCTGTGACCATGGGCCCGAGGGCATCCGAGTGAACGCGATCTGTCCGGGCTATATCGACACCCCGATGCTCGAACAGTTTTATCCCGACGGTGTTGATCCGGCTGCGGCCCGCGCCGAGGCCGAGGCGGTGCACCCGTTGCGTACGATCGGCACGCCGACCGATATGGCCAACCTGGTCCACTGGCTGGCCTCCGACGAGGCCCGTTATGCCACCGGCCAGTTGTGGGTGCTCGATGGTGGCCTCTCGGCCCAAATTCAGCAGATGCGCTTCTGATCGGAGTGTGAGTTCATGACGTTGCCTGATCCGCAGTCCCATTCCGAGCCCTACCCGAAGGTTGCCGCCGCCGATGTGGGCTGGTTGACCGAGGCCCAGATGGTCGAGGTCGATCTGGTGATGGTGGAGGATCTCGGCATCGAGTTGTTGCAGATGATGGAGAACGCCGGGCGAAACCTGGCCCGCGTGGTGCTCGATCTTTACGATCCAAAATCGGTGAGGGTGTTTGCGGGCACCGGGGGCAACGGTGGCGGCGGGCTGGTGGCGGCCCGGCATCTGGCCAACGCCGGAGTGAGCGTTTCGTTGCGTCTCTCCCGAGACCCCGACGACTACGCCGGGGTGCCGGCCCACCAGCTCGACATTTTGGAGCGGATGGGTCTCGAGATCGACGGTTTCGACGGCCGGGTACCCGGACGAACCGACGTGGCCATCGATGCCCTGATCGGCTACTCCCTTCGCGGTGCGCCTCGGGGCCGCACCGCTGAACTCATGGCCGATCTTGGCGATTCGGCCGACCACATCGTTTCGCTCGACACCCCGAGCGGCCTCGACGTAACCACGGGAGAACAGCCCGGCGCCGTGGTCGAAGCCGATGCCACCCTCACTCTGGCTCTGCCCAAGGCGGGCCTGCGGGAGGCAGCTTGTGTTGGCGAGCTGTTTCTGGCCGACATTTCGGTGCCGCCGGAGGTGATGGTTGTTCTCGGCGCCACACCACCCGACTTCCGGGAGTCAGCGATTCTGCACGTGGAGCGCCACGCCTCCCGACTATCTTGACCCCATGACTTCAGCTCCCATCACCCGTATGCACACCACCGAGAGGGCCTCGAAGGTCGTGATCCACGGTGGCACCGTGTACCTCGCGGGCCAGGTGGCTGAGGATCCGGCCGCCGACATCACTGGCCAAACCGCGTCCACGCTGGCTCGGGTCGATGCCGCGCTGGCCGAGGCTGGCACCGACCGGGAGCACCTGGTCTCGGCCACGATCTACCTTCGCGACATCGACAATCACTTCGCCTCGATGAACGAGGTGTGGAACGCCTGGGTTCCCGATGGTTACGCGCCAGCCCGGGCCTGTGTTGAAGCACACATGGCCCGTTCGGCACTGCTGGTAGAGATCTGCGTCATCGCCGCGCTACCCGAGGGGTAGGGGCAGCGCGGCGACAACGGCCGGCCCGGTCAGCCGGTCGTAACTCAGGGCATCAGGACGAAGATGCCGCTGGGGGTGGCTCGGTTTCCGAACCCACAGTCGAAGCGGTCATCGACGTGCTGCACAAAGGCGAAACCATCAAAGACGGTGATGTCGAACGCACAATCGGTGAACTCATCGAGCTGTTCAAAGCGGGCGACGTTGCCCTTGAGGGGAACAACGGTGGGGTCGACAAAGGCCTGGTTGAAGGCTGGACCTGAGGTGACGGTGTTCATCTCAATTTGCAGGCTTGTGTCCTCAACGTCGCTGATGGTCAGCCGGCCGGACGGACCGCAGCACTTGTCGCCTTCACCAAAGGGAGCAAAGGCGTAGGTGTAGTCGCCAGCTCGCGCCAGCGGGTCAAAGAAGTACGGTTCGTCGGCCACGCCGACGTAGTCGAGGGTGAGCGAGTCGTCGTTCCAGGCGGCTTCGGTCACGGTGCCGTCTTCGACCTGGCCGAGGATCAGCGTGCCGGTGACTTCGGCTCGGCCTTCGCCCGGTACGAACTCCCGCACAAAGTAGCCATCGCGCGAGTCGTAGGCCTGGCCAATCAGCATGATCGGTTCACCCACCGAGTCGTAGGTGATCTCGCCGCGGACAAAGCCGCCGGTCTGGGCCAGCCACACGTCAGCACCGATGTCGCCACCGATGGTGGCCCGCCATTCGGTGCGTTCACCGGGGTTGGCAACAAGCGAACCCACCAACGTCGAGTCAGCAGCAGGCTGAGCTTCTTCGGGCTGAGCTTCGTCAGCTTTAGCCTCGTCGGCTTGGGTCTCTTCGGGCTGAGCTTCGTCAGCGTCAGCCTGGTCGGCCTGCGCTTCTTCAGCCTGAGCCACTTCATTCTCAGACTCTTCAGCCTGGGTTTCGTCAGGCTCAGACTCTCCAGCCCGGGCTTCTTCAGTCTCAGCCAGTTCAACCTGGTCTTGTTCAGGCTGAGTTGCTGATTCGTCATCCGAGCTCCCAGAGAAGCAGGAGGATCCCACAGCCACCAGGGCGATGGTCATCACCGCCGCTCGCTGTAGCCGCGGTCCAAATTGGGCAGGGGAGAGGAAAGTTCTCATAGCAGCGAGGGTAAGACGACCAACAGCATCCGTAACCGGGGAGGCCACCCCAGCGCAGCCTCCTACGTTTCCGCTGTCGTCTAGTGTCTTGGTGTGCCACAGGCACCTGCCGAGGGGAGCTAGAGATGCCAACGGGTCCGAACCCGAACAACCCGCGCGCCGACGCCGATGCAGTTCTGCCGGATGGCTATGTGGCTCGGGTCCTGGAGCCGTCGCCGCCGGCGGTGCTCGATGGTGAATGGTTCGCCGATGATCCGGTGAACGTTGTGGTTGACGGTAGAGCGCTAGACGGGGGCACCGTTGTATCGCCGATCCCCGGCGGTGACCAGACCTGGGTGCAGATGGTCGAGAGCCATCCGGAGCTGGCCGACTTCGCTCGGGACCGGTGGTTGGGTGCCTATCCTCCGGTCACCGCCGCTCCGGCCGGATACGCCGACTCGCTTGTTGCCCTGCACCGCTTGGCCATGGCCGCCATTGCCCCGGCCCGTCACCAGGTCAACGGAAAGTTTGGGCTTCGGTGGGTGCGCGGCGGATTCGGTACGCCGTTCTTTGGTGATGACAATGCCCAGGTTCGGGTGATTGGCGGGGAGATCCTCGTTGAACGGGCCGGCTCGGTGGTGGCCTACCCGATCACCTCGATCAACCAGGCCGCTGCCGACATCGGGTGCGAGGTCGATCTCGAGACGGCGACCGAGCACGACTCACCGGAGATCGGATCCTGCGATGAGCCGCTTACGGTCGATGCGGCCCACGCGGGCTTTATCAGCCGATGGTGGGGCCTCGGCACCGCGGCACTGGAGATTGTGCGAGCCGATGCTGTCACGGTGAACCCTGGGCGGGTGCAGCTGTGGCCCGGTCACTTCGACGTTGGCGTGGAGTTCGGTGGCGACAACGACCGTGCCTCCTATGGCGCCAGTCCGGGCGACCACAGTCATTCCGAGCCGTACCTGTATGTGGCGCCGTGGTGGACCGACCGCCTCGACTTGGGCGACGACCCCTTCTGGAACTCCTCGGCGTTTACCGGCGCGGAGCTGAGCATCACCGATCTCGCCGCAGCTCAGGATCAGGGCCGCGATCCGGTGGCGGTGGCCGTTGCCTTCTACATCGAGGCGCGTGACCTGCTGGCGGCCGCCGCGATGCAAACTGTGGCTGAGTAGCCGGTGCAGCCATGACGCTGGGGGCATTGGTGATCATCGCCGGGTTTGTTCTTGTTGTCGCGCTTGCGGGCCGCCAACTTGAACACCTGCCGATCACCCCTCCGATGCTGGCTGTCGGTGTTGGCCTCGCCATCTCTCTGGTCGGCCATGACGAGGTGGCGGTCACCTTGGGTAGCGAAGAGGTGCTGCTGCTGGCCGAGATCACCCTGATCGTTCTGTTGTTCTCCGACGCGTCGCGGATCAGCCCGATGTCGCTGCGGGACACCGGTTCGCTGCCGCTACGAATGTTGTTGATCGGCTTGCCGTTGGCCGCGCTCCTGGGTGCTGTCGCCACGTCGTTGATCCTCTCGGATCTCACCTGGGCTGAGGCTGGTTTGGTCGCTGCCATTTTGACGCCGACCGATGCTGCGGTGGGTCAGGCGGTGGTGTCCAGCCCTTCGGTTCCGGCCCGGGTGCGACATGCCCTCGAAGTAGAATCCGGGTTGAACGATGGCCTGATCGTGCCGGTGATCGGTGTGTTTATCGTTTTGGTCGAGGGAGCCAGGCTTGAGTCCAGCGCCGCTCTGTTGGGTGAAGCGGTTGGGGAGATCGTGATCGGCGCGGTGGTTGGCGCGGTGGGCGGTTACGGGTTTGCCAAGGTCAGCCAGCTGGCGATCGATCGGGAGTTCACTGCGGTCTCGAGCATGCGTCTAGCCACCTTGTCGGCGCTGGCGGCCACGGTAGGCCTGGCCGTTTCACTTGGCGGAAACGGCTTTATCGCTGCGTTCCTTGCCGGCATCGCCCTGCGGTTGGCGGCCGGGGTCCGGTGTGACAGTTGGTTGTCTTTGCCCGAAAACTTGGGCCAGCTGGGAGCGCTGGTGGCCTTTGTGGTCTTCGGGGCCACGATGGTGGAGCCGGCGATCGAGGCGCTCAGCTGGTCGATGGTGTTGGTGGCCGTCGTGCTGCTCACGTTGGCGCGGATGGCGCCGGTCGCCATGGCCCTGTGGGGCAGTGGAGTGCAACGGCCCACAACCGCCTTCATCGGTTGGTTCGGCCCTCGGGGCCTGGCCTCGATTCTGTTTGCCCTGGTTCTCACCACAGAGTCCATGGCCGCCGAGACCCAGGAGCTGGTGTCGATCATCAGCGTGGTGGTGCTGGCCTCGATCATGCTGCACGGCGCTACCGCCGCGCCGTTTTCGAAGCGCTACGGTGCTTGGCTCGAGGCCCATCCCTCCACCGCCGATCTCAGCGAGCATCACGAAGTGCCCGAGCAGCGACCGCGACCAACGTTCACCAACGAATCCTGAGCAGAGAGCAACCGAGTCAGAGCAACCCAGTCTCAGTAATCCAGTCAGAGCAACCGAGTTTCGCTTAGCTCACCAACCCCAAATCCCAAACCCTTTCCAGATTGGACTGATCATGCAACCCACTACCGTCGCCACCTGGAGTACCTTGCCCAACCGCGAACCGGTCGCAGCCCGGGTAAGCGATGTCGACCTAGTGGTCGTGCGCTTCGAGGACAACCACTCGGTGCTGTATGGCCGCTGCCTGCACCGAGGGGCGATGATGGCCGATGGTCATCTGAGCGGCGACAACCTGATCTGTGGCCTCCACGGTTGGGACTATGTGATCCAGACCGGCGTGAGCGCCTACAACAACTCTGAGGTGTTGAATCGGTTCTCAAGTTGGATCGAGGACGATGAGCTTCTGGTTGATGCCGATGAGATTGCGTTGTGGGAGAAGTCGAACCCTCAGCCTTACGATCTCGACGCCTACCAGGGCGCCTATCAGGATGTGCATGGAGCCCCGGAGGAGCCTCACGTCGCTTTGATCCGACGGCTGGCCAATGAGGGCCTTGAGTATTTGGGCCATCACGGTCCGGTCACTTCGATGGGTGTTTCGCGTGAAGAGCTGCCGTCGTGGGACGACATCCAGTTTGTGACCGCCCAGGTGGCCCGCCGACCGCTGCTTGATGACCATCCGGTCTCGTCGAAGACGGTCATCGGCCCGAATGCCGAGAAGCCGTTGGAGCTCGACCTGCCGGTGTTTGTTTCCGATATGAGCTTCGGCGCGCTCTCCGAAGAGGCCAAGGTGGCGCTGGCCAAGGGGGCCGAGCAGGCCGGAACCGGCATCTGCAGCGGCGAAGGCGGGATGCTGCCCGACGAGCAGGAGGCCAACAGCCGCTACTTCTATGAGTTGGCGTCGGGTCGTTTCGGGTGGGATATCGACAAGGTCAAGGTGGTGCAGGCCTTTCACTTCAAGTTCGGCCAGGGCGCCAAGACCGGTACCGGCGGGCACCTTCCGGGTATCAAGGTAAAGGGCAAGATCGCTGAAGTGCGGGCGCTGGAGCCGGGCCAAGACGCCATCAGCCCTTCGACCTTCCCGGATCTGGCTAACGAGGATGCCTTCCGGGTGGTGGCCGAGGAAGTGCGCGAAGCCTCCGGAGGGATTCCGATCGGCGCCAAGTTGAGTGCCCAGCACATCGAGGATGACATCGACGCCGCCATCCGCATCGGTGTGGACTATGTGATTCTCGACGGGCGCGGCGGTGGTACCGGAGCCGCGCCGGTGGTGTTCCGCGACAACATAAGCGTGCCGACGATCCCGGCGCTGGCTCGGGCTCGACGCCACCTCGATGCCCGCGGTCGTCAAGACATCACCCTGGTGATCACCGGTGGGCTCCGCACCCCGTGGGACTTTGCCAAGGCGCTGGCGCTGGGTGCCGACGCCGTGGCGGTGTCGAACGCGGCGATGCAGGCCATTGGTTGTTTGGGGATGCGCGCGTGTAACTCCGACAACTGTCCGGTCGGCATCGCCACCCAGAAGCCGGAGCTGCGGGCCCGGCTTCCGGTGCTCGAAGCCGCCGATCGGCTGGAACGGTTCTTCAGTGCCACCAACGAGTTAATGAAGGTACTGGCCCGGGCCTGCGGCCACGATTGCCTCGATCAGTTCTGTCCCGACGACCTCACCACCTTCGACCGGTCGATGTACCACCTCACCGGCATCGCCTACGGCGGGGTAAACCCGTAAATCACCAGGTTTGGGTGGTCCGGTCTGGTTCACTGAGACCATGCTTGTTTCGATCACGTCGACCACACCCGACGCGGGTGATCTCGGTTTTCTGCTCCACAAGCATCCGAATCGGGTTCGTTCGGTCGACGTGGCCGGCGGTCGGGCCCACGTCTTCTATCCGGAGGCCACGCCCGAGCGCACCACCGCCACGCTGCTGGTTGAGGTCGACCCGGTTCGGTTGAGCCGACCGGTGGGCTCCAAAAAGTCGAAGTCGGGGCCAGCCCCAGCCAACCTTGAGCCGTACGTGAACGATCGCCCCTACGTTGCGTCGTCGATGTTGTGTGTGGCCATCGGCCGTCTCTTCGGCACCGCCCTTGCCGGTCGCTGTGACACTCGCCCCGATCTGGTCGATACCCCACTCGATCTCGAGCTGGCGGTGCCGGTGGTTGCCGCCCGCGGTGGCGTCGACGCAGTGAAGCGACTCTTTGGGCCGCTCGGCTGGAGTGTGGAGGCCGAAGTGCTGCCGCTGGACCCGGCCTTTGAGAGCTGGGGCGACAGCCGCTACGTGTCGCTGGTGCTCAAGGGTGCCCAAACGGTGAAGGACGCGCTGGCCCATCTGTTTGTGCTGTTGCCGGTGCTCGACGACGCCAAGCACTACTGGGTGGGAGAGAGCGAGGTCGACAAGCTCCTTCGTCGCGGTGGCGCCTGGCTCCCCAAACACCCCGACCGCGAGTTCATCGCCCGCCGCTATCTCCGCTTCGCCAGCCTCTCCCGTGACGCCCTGGCCCGCCTCGCCGAGGGCGACGCCGACATCGATGGTCAGGACGATCGCCACAACGCCGGGGAGGAGGAAATCGAGCGACCGATCAGCCTGAATCAGCAGCGCCTCACCGCGGTGACCGAAGCGGTGTTGGCTGCTGGCGGCGGTCGGGTGGTGGATCTCGGTTGCGGCGAGGGTCGCTTGCTGGAGCGGCTGATCGCCGAGCCTCAGGTGATGGAGTTGATGGGTGTGGACGTGTCGCTGTGGTCGTTGGACAAAGCTGAGCGTCGTCTTCGTTTGGAGAACATGTCGGAGCGCCGGCGGGAGAAGATCCGCCTGGTGCAGGGCGCCCTCACCTACACCGACGCCCGGATCCGTGGCGCCGATGTGGCCACCATTGTGGAGGTGATCGAGCATCTTGATGCTGAGCGGCTCGACGTGTTCGCCCGCGTGGTGTTCGGCGATGCCGCTCCGAGCACCGTGATCGTCACCACCCCGAACCGCGAGTACAACGTGAACTTCGAGGGTTTGGAACCCGGTCGGTTACGCCATGGCGATCATCGCTTCGAGTGGACCCGCGCCGAGTTCGCGGCCTGGGTGGAGTCGGTAAACCAGGAGTTCGGTTACACCGCCGAGTTCTTCGGTATTGGTCCGGAGCATCCCGAAACCGGCCCCCCAACCCAGATGAGCATCTTCAGAAGAGGAGTGGCCTACGAGCCAAGCAACCCCGGGGCCGGCTCATGAGCCCGCGCCGAACAAGAACACGGGGCCGAGGTCAAGAGGGCCCGATCCAGGTGCCTGAGCTTGGCCTCGTGGTGCTGTGTGGCGCCTCGGGGTCGGGCAAGTCCACCTTTGCCCACCAGCACTTCCTGGCCACCGAGGTGGTGTCGAGTGATCAGTGCCGGGCGCTGGTGTCCGACGATCAGACCGACCAGTCGGTTACTCAGCCCGCCTTTGAGTTGTTGCATGACATCGTCGACAAGCGGCTCCAGGTGGGCCGGATGACCGTCGTCGATGCCACCAACACCAAGCCGGAGGATCGCCGGGCGCTGATTGAGCTGGCCCGCCGGTGGGACGTGTTGGCTACCGCCATCGTGTTCGATCTGCCGGTGCAGGTGTGTCTGGAACGCAACGAGCTGCGCACCGATCGCCAAACTCCCGAGCATGCCATCCGCCGTCAGCACCAGACGTTGCGTCGCACCTCCAGCAGCCTCCGAAAAGAGAAGTTCTCGCGTGTCTACACCATCGGTTCGGTAGAGACCCTCGACGCCGCGGTGCTGGAGCGAACCAAGTCGTGGAACGATCGCAGTGAGGACTGTGGTCCGTTCGACATCATCGGCGACATCCACGGTTGTCACGACGAGATGATTGGGTTGCTCGCCGAGCTTGGCTACACCACTGACGTCGGCCCGGGCGACGCTATGTCTCACCCGGAGGGCCGCCGCGCCCTGTTCCTCGGCGACCTGGTTGACCGCGGTCCCGGCTCCGACAAGGTGTTGGCCGATGTGATGACGATGGTGGAGGCCGGCACCGGGTTGTGCATCCTCGGCAATCACGAGCAGAAGCTGGCCCGCTACCTGGCGGGCCGCAAGGTGAAGACCACTCACGGTCTGGCCGAAACAGTGGAGCAGCTCGATAGCCGCACCCCGGAGTTCCGCGAGCAGGTGGCCACCTTTATCGACAGCCTGGTCAGTCACTACATTCTTGATGAGGGCCGTCTGGTGGTGGCCCACGCCGGGCTGCCCGAGCGCTACCAAGGTCGGGCTTCTGGTCGGGTTCGCAGCATCGCTCTCTATGGCGACACCGATGGTGAGACCGACGAGTTCGGTTTGCCGATTCGTTACCCGTGGGCCGAGGAGTATCGGGGTACGGCCACCGTTGTGTACGGCCACACTCCGGTTCCCAGCGCCGAGTGGATCAACAACACCATCTGTCTCGACACCGGTTCGGTGTTTGGCGGCGAGCTGACCGCGCTGCGGTGGCCCGAGCGTGAGCTGGTGGCCGTTCCTGCGGCCCGCCAGTACTACGAGCCGATTCGTCCTCTCGAGCCCGAACCCGAAGCGGTCAACCGGCCGCCGCTGCTGTTGGATGTGGGCGATGTGTTGGGCAAGCACCATGTGGAGACCAGCCTCGGCGGTCGGTTGACCATTGACGCCGAAAGGTCGAGTGCCGCGCTCGAGGTGATCAGCCGTTTTGCTACCGACCCCCGCTGGTTGGTGCACCTGCCGCCCACCATGGCGCCGGTGGCCACCAGCAGTCGGCCTGACTATCTCGAACATCCCGACCAGGCCTTTGAGTACTACCGCGACGAGGGTGTGACCGACCTGGTGTGCCAGGAGAAGCACATGGGCTCTCGCGCCGTGTTGATCTTCGCCCGTGATGCCGACGCCGCCATGGCCCGTTTTGGCATTACCAACGAGGCCGCCGGAGTGATCGTGACCCGCACCGGTCGCCCCTTCTTCGCCGACGAAGCCATCACCAAGTCGTTGCTCGACCGGGTGCGGGATGCGGTCACGGCCACCGGCTTGTGGGACACGTTAAGCACCAACTGGATGGTGCTCGACGCCGAGCTGTTGCCATGGTCGGCCAAGGCCAAGCAGTTGCTCCAAACCCAGTACGCGGCAACCGGTGCAGCCGCCACCGCCATGTTGAAGGCGGCATCGGAAGTGCTAACAAAGGCCGCCAGTCGCGGTTCAGAAACTGCCGGCTTAGAAGATCCAGAGAGTCCCGGTCTAGAAGACCAAGACCAGCTCACCGAGCTGCTGGCCCGCACCGCCAGTCGCCAACAACATGTGGCCGGATATATCGACGCCTACCGCCAGTACTGCTGGGACACCGATGGTGTGACCGGCATCGAGATCGCGCCGTTCCAGATCCTGGCCGCCGAGGGTGAAACGTTGGCCCGACGGCCCCACGCCTGGCATCTCGAGATGATCGATGCTCTGGTGGATGCCGATCCGCAGCTGTTCCGCCGCACCGGTCGGAGGGTGGTGGATCTCAACGACGAAGCGACGGTGGCCGACGCCATCTCGTGGTGGGTCGAGGCCACCAATGCCGGGGGAGAGGGCATGGTGGTCAAGCCCGCCGAAGCCATCGTGAGCGGCGAGAAGGGCCTGGTGCTGCCGGGCGTGAAGTGTCGCGGTCGGGAGTACCTCCGCATCATCTACGGCCCCGAGTATCTCGAACCGGCCAATCTCGAACGGCTCCGCAGCCGCTTCCTCGGCCGAAAATCATCGTTGGCCCGTCGAGAATTTGTCCTCGGCATCGAAGCCCTCGATCGCTTCGTAGCCCACGAGCATCTCTACCGAACCCATGAGTGTGTCTTCGGAGTTCTCGCCCTCGAAAGCGTGCCGGTCGACCCGCGGCTCTAGTTGGGTGGTTCGGCTGGCCAAGGGTTGCTGGACCGAGGGGCCCGCGCTGCGCCGCTCACGTGGGTGTCCGAGATGTGCTGAGCTGTACCTGTGATCCGGGACTTCCGTGTCGACGACCAGGCGGCTGTAGAAGGCCTCGTGCAGGACGGCCTCCGAGAACGGTGGGGCGCCGCGTTCGACGAGACGTTCAATTCCGACCTCGGTGACATCGACAAGAACTACCTCGGTCAAGGTGCCGAGGTGGTGGTCGTCGAGCGCTCAGGTGAGATCGTGGCCACCGGAATGTTGCTCTTCGAGCGGCCGGGGCAGGCACGAATCGTGCGGATGTCGGTCGCCGCTCATCTTCGTCGTCAGGGGCTGGGACGTTTGGTCGTTGAGGAGCTCATTTCAAGAGCCCGCCAACGCAATATCAGCGAGCTACAGGTGTTCACCGACACCCCCTGGCAAAGCGCGCTCGCCCTCTACCGAGCCTGCGGATTCGTCGAGGTCGGGCGCGACAGCACCGACACCCACTTCGCCATGAACCTCGACGACACCTAGCCAGCCGGCAACGGGTGCCAGACACCCGTCGCAGGTAGGCGTCGGGTTGGCTTACACGAACTCCGCAATCAGATAGAAATCGCCGGTGGTGTGTTCGTCGGTCAGAAGCTGATCCCATTCGTAGGTGTCGTCGGTGCCCCAGTCGGCCTGATCGAGGGCCTGGCGGACAACGGCGCGCAGCTCCTGGTAGTGGGCAGGCGTTAGGGGAGTGAGCTCGACTTCCTCATCGAGGGTGCCGAAAGCATCGACGATCGGGTGGCTGAAGGCCACGGACTCGCGGCGAAGGATCGAAGACAGTTCGGGCGACGCCATCGGGGCAAAGAGAGTGGTGATCTGTTCGCTAAAGACGTAGCCAGTCTCAAAGGTGTCGCCACACCAGGCCAGGCCCGGCGTGTCGAAGAAGTCCTCGTGGTTGAGGCCACCACCCGCGTCAAATGCCGCGATGTCGACCGCCAAGATGTGCGTGTCCATGGACATGATTCCCACATCGGCAGTCCAGCCCAAAATCTCAAGCCGAATCGGCCGCGCCGTAGCGTCGCAGTCCAGCCAGCCGCAGTCACCGCTTCAGTCCAGCTTCGGGCGGCAGCGTCATCGGCGCTGTTTCGCCACGTTCTGTGTTGGTTTGAAGTCTTGGTGGCCACTGTGTGCGGAAATATGGCGCCGCTGCGCTGCGACCTGTTTTGAGGTGTGACTGTCAATGTTGCTGATCTCTCGTTGGGGATCGGCCCGGTTGCATGTCAAGCGACGCGGCCATCGATGGTTGTGCGCACCAAATCGGGCGCACGAGATCGTTGATGCTTGGCCTTTGGTGTTGGTCTGGGCGCGGCGGCGCCGTTTCGCCACTTTCTGTGCTGACCGCTTGCCCTGGTGGCCACTTTGTGCGGAAATATGGCGCCGCTGCGCTGTCCCGACATGCGCCTGTCAGTCGTTCGCCCAGGTTCTCGTTGGGGGCGAGCTGGTTTGTGCGGCAGGTGCTGATGCTCGCTTGCTGGTTGGCGCTTGGGTCTCGACCGGACGATTCGCTTAGAGGTCGCGTCGAACTGGACTTCGCGCTCCGCCGGCGTGGCGGCGCCGTTTCGCCACTTTCTGTGCTGACTCCGAGCCAGGGTGACCACTTTGTGCGGAAATATGGCGCCGCTGCGCTAGCTCGCTCTCCAGTGAGTCACCACTCGTGTTGATGTGAACGCTTACCGAAGTCAACTGTCACTACCTGTCCTTAGTCTTGAATACAGAAGTTCGGCAACGAACTGAAAGTGGCACAACGGAGGCGGCAGATATGGCGGGAAGGTGCGGTGGCTCGGTCGAGGTGGAGCCCTGGTTGAGTTGGGACGAAGACGGCGAACTGGTCGACCCCGGCCCCGACTGGCTCCCGATGCAGCAACACCAAGACCAGGAAGCTGAGCCGGCGGCGTGGCGTGAAGCGTTCGATGGGGTGCGTCCGGGTTCAACGGCCCACGAGCTGATCGCCTGCGCGAGGGACAACCACAACTCCAAACATCGGCTGGTGCACCTCGCGGCCAAGTACGACGACGAACTCGAATGGTTCCGCCAAGGTGAAGCGTCTGCCGCCCACTGGATTGGTCGCAAGCTACAGATTTCGGTACGCACCGCGTCGGAATGGAGCTACGTGGGGCACATGCTCAAGTTCCTGCCCGCCCTCGATCGAGCCTTCGAAAGCGGTGAGCTCTCCTACAGCCAGACCCGAGTGATCGCCCGCCATGCCGACGAAAGCAACGTCGATGATCTCATCGAGATCGCGAGGAACCGTCCCGCCGACCGTCTCAACGCCGCCCTGGCCAAGTACCTCCACGACACCGAAGACGAAGACGAACGAGACCACCGCCACCACGAAGACCGCGGCTTCACCCTCGGCACCGAACCCGGAGGCATGACCGAAGGCCGCCTCTACTTGCCAGCCCTCGAAGGCCACATCCTCAGCGCGGTGCTCGACCACATCATCCGCACCACCAAACCCCGTGCCGGCGACAAACCCAGAAGCCTCGACCAACAACGAGCCGACGCCCTCATGACCCTCGTCCAGTCAAAAGTCGAGCTGCTGGTAGAGATGGTTTTGCACATCCGAGGAGACGGCAACACCTTCGACGACGGCACCCCACTCTCCAACAACGCCATCGCCAGCCAACTCCCCGACAGCTTCATCCGCACCCTCATCCACGACACCAACCGAAACCCCATCGACGCCTCCAACCGCCGCCGCCACCCCACCCAACGCCAACAACGCGTCGTCCACGAACGCGACCACGGCGAATGCACCAGGTGCGGCTCCACCATGCTTCTGCACTACCACCACAACCCCGAATACGAAATCACCCGCCACACCATCACCGGCGAACTCGAACTCCTCTGCGGCCCCTGCCATCGAGCCCACCACCGAAGTAAGGAGCAGAGAAGTTAGTCGACTACCAAAAGCCGACCGTCAAAAGTACCGAGCTGGTGTCGACATCGAGGTACCGAATCCGACGCGCCAAACTCACCGGAACCGCCGCACAACACCGATCGCACAATGCTGGGTTTGCCCTTGAGGAGCGGTGAGTCGGGATGGGCTGCTGCTCAAAACGGCAAAGGCCCGGAACCGTGGTTCCGGGCCTTTGGAAGAAGTGGCGGGGATAGGATTTGAACCTACGACCTTCGGGTTATGAGCCCGACGAGCCACTTCTCCACATCCTGTGAATATCTGTGTTTTTCCAGTTCAGGGCCACCATTCCCTGATCGCTATTCCCCACTGG
>CALAML010000134.1 GCA_937925845.1 uncultured Acidimicrobiales bacterium
TTCTCCCCACTCTGTTCCCATTCCAAAGGTTGGGGTCGTTGGGGGCAGACAGCGAACGACCCAACCTTGGACCAGGCTGGTTGAGTTAGAGGAGATGGCTGACCTGGTTGATGAAGTACCTACCGATGGTGAGCAACCAGATCAGGTAGGGCACCGCCACCGCAACCAGACCGGGGACCAGGCCGAGACCGAACCGATACCTCGACACGCCAAAGAGCATGGCCGGCATCCACAGGCCAAAAGCGACAACGGCGGCGACCAGCCCCGGCCCACCCAACTCGAAGAAGCCGGTGGCGATGAGGATGACCACGGCAAACAGAATCACCGGACGGTGCGCCTGGCCCACAACCCCCATGGCGGTGAGCACCGACGGTGACTCCGCTGTGGTCGGGTGGGTGTAACCGGCCCGGATCCGCTGTTGGCCAACGCGGCCGCTGCCAGGTGCTGCTTCCCGCTCCGTCTCTAACGCCGCCGCCTGATGGCTGCCGCCAGCGCGGGGGTCTCCAGCGTCGTCGGCACCCGCGGAACCGGGTCGCAGCCGCCATACCAACCACAGCGCCAGGCTCAGGGCGATCCATCCCCAGACGCCAACCACCGCCATCCGAAGAAACCCCCTGGGCGCCTCGATAATCAGCCCGCCGAACCGGTTCAGGCTCACCAGCATCCAGGCGCCAAAAACCGTTGCTGCTCCGCCCCAGAAACGGTGGGGGCCCACGTCCTCCCAACGCAACGGCTCAAGACCCAACACCTCGCGCACCAGCCCCGGCGATTCGCTCATGGTTCCCACCGCTGGGCGTCGGGCCAGAACGTGTCGACGTCACCCGGGAACGAGGTGAGCCCCGGCAACAGGTCGAGGATCTCATCGATGGGCCCGTCGATGGGCAGGCCCCGGACCGGATCAAAAGTGGACCCGGTGCGAATATCGCGCAATACCCCATCGGCCACCTCAAGCTCAACCACGTCATCGCCGACTCGTCGGGCAAAGATGGCCCAGCTTTGGGGATCGGTCGGGTTCGAGACCACCGCCACCTCCACGCCGGCAACGACGTCGTTCACCACCCCAGCCCGGCGCAGATCCGGAACCGGATAGACCTTTGCTTCGGTGGTGAAGTCGACCACGATTTCGAACTCGCCGAGGTCGAACCCTGACGCGCCACCGGGAGCGTTTAAGGCCAGGGTGTCGGGGTGGTTCGAAAGCCACGACGACCACGTGGTGAACTCCGACGGCAACAGCTCGACCCGCTCACCCTTGCGGGGCCCAACGATGGCCTCGCCGGTGGGCTGGCTCCAGATGGACCCGGTGTCGTGATCCCACCAGGTCATGGCGTTCCCCCACAGGGCCCCGTGCACCCCAAAGACCAGGGTGGTGTCTTCAACTTGGCGGCGATGGACCATCGCCGTGGCGCAAAGCGGTCACCAACTGACGAGTATCGGGATTCCTCCAACCTCGTCGACCACCAACTCCCGGCCATTCAGAAAGCTCACCGGATAGGCCCGGGCATCACCGTTGATCTCCACGCCGATCACTTCGATTGAACCCCGCCACGGCGAGTCGACGCCGCGAACAAACTCCGGCTCGTACACCGGAAGAATGGCGTCGCGGGGCAGCAACTGCCGGAACCCGTCCGGCAACGCTTCGCCGGCAACCACCGGGTTGTACACCTGGCTTGGATCAGCGCGCACCCCGGCCTCGCCAACCGAGCGCCCGGTCGGCGCGGCAAAGGCCCAAATCGACACGACAACAAGTGCCGCCGCGGCCACCGCTAGCATCAGCGGGGATGGGGCACTCCGGTAGCGGTCATCGACCGCAGGCAGTGGCTCGGAATTGACCATGGGCAGCTAACCCCCGCCACCCGATGTTCCTTCCCGACCGGCGGTGTTTGTACTCGTTAACTCACGCCAGCAGTGGGCGGGTTAGGAGGCTCCTAGCTTGCGGCTCGGCGGGGCCTCGACTCGCGAACCGTCCGGGGCACCAGGGTGGGGTTCACCTTTTCCAGCACCACGGCATCGTCGATCACACAACGCTCGACGTCGTCGCGACTCGGGAGTTCGTACATCACCGAGAGCAGCACCTCTTCGAGGATGGCTCGCAAACCACGGGCACCGGTTCCCCGAGCCAGCGCCTGGTCGGCAACAGCCGCCAGCGCCTCAGGGGTGAACTCCAACTCGACGTTCTCGAACTCGAAGAACTTCTGGTACTGCTTGATCAACGCGTTCTTGGGCTCGACCAGAATACGAATCAACGCCTCCTGATCCAGGTTCGCTACCGCACCCACCACCGGTAGGCGACCAACAAACTCCGGGATCAACCCGAACGACAACAGGTCCTCCGGGAGAAGATGCTCATAGAGGTCGCCGAGGTTCTTTTCCTCGGCGGTACGGATGTCGGCCCCGAAGCCCATGCCGGTGTTGCCGACCCGCCGCTCGATGATCTTGTCGATGCCCGCAAAGGCGCCACCACACAGAAACAACACGTTGGTGGTGTCGATCTGGATGAACTCCTGATGGGGATGCTTGCGGCCACCCTGAGGCGGTACCGAAGCGGTGGTGCCCTCAAGAATCTTCAGCAACGCCTGCTGCACACCCTCGCCGGAGACGTCTCGGGTGATCGACGGGTTCTCGGCCTTGCGAGCGATCTTGTCGATTTCGTCGATGTAGATGATGCCCCGCTCGGCCCGCTTCACGTCGTAGTCGGCGGCCTGGATCAGCTTCAGCAGGATGTTCTCGACATCCTCACCCACATAGCCAGCCTCGGTCAGGGCGGTGGCGTCGGCGATGGCAAAGGGGACGTTGAGCATTCGGGCCAACGTCTGGGCCAAGAGGGTTTTGCCACAACCGGTGGGGCCGACCAGCAGGATGTTCGACTTGGCCAACTCCACATCGGAATCCGCAGCGCCGATCTGCACCCGCTTGTAGTGGTTGTACACCGCCACCGAAAGGATCTTCTTGGCTGCGGTCTGACCGATGATGTATTCGTCGAGGAACTCGAAGATCTCGCGGGGCTTGGGCAGCTCTTCGAACTGCACATCGGTGGCTTCGGCGAGTTCTTCCTCGATGATTTCGTTACAGAGATCGATGCACTCGTCGCAGATGTAGACGCCGGGGCCGGCGATCAGCTTCTTGACCTGCTTCTGGGACTTGCCACAGAACGAGCACTTGAGAAGCTCGCCCCCGTCTCCGAATTTGGCCACGATTAATCCGTTCTCCCTGGGTCCTGGCTAGCAACCACCATCCTGGCAGGCACAAAGCGCAAGCTTGATTTCCCCTTGGGTCCTAGGTTAGGACGAAACCGCTTTGATGGGGCCGGAGTTATCGACAAAGTCTCGGGCTTCGATGACTTCGTCGAGGATTCCGTAGTCTTTCGCTTCGTCTGCGGTCATGACGTAGTCACGGTCGGTGTCTTTGGAAATCTTCTCTGCGGTCTGGCCGGTGTGACGGGCCAGCAGTTCCTCCAGCGCCTTTTTCAGCCGCTGAATTTCCTGTGAGGCCAACTCGATATCGGACACCTGGCCCTGGGCTCCGGCGTAGGGCTGGTGAATCAGGACCCGAGCGTGGGGCAGCGCCAGGCGCTTACCCTTGTCGCCCGCAGCCAGCAGCACGGCTGCGGCCGATGCGGCCTGACCGAAGCAGATAGTGCTGATCGACGGCCGGATGAAGGTCATCGTGTCGTAGATGGCGAACAGCGCGTTGATGTCGCCACCGGGTGAGTTGATGTAGAGGTTGATGTCTTTGTCGGGGTTTTCCGACTCCAGGTGCAGCAACTGGGCGCAGATGATGTTGGCCACATCGTCGTTAATGGGGGTGCCCAAGAACACGATGTTTTCCTTCAACAGCTTCGAATACAGGTCCATCGACCGCTCGATGCCGTTGTCCCGCTCGATCACGTGGGGCATCGGCACATAACTGTTTGTTACTGCACTGTTGGTCACCGGCGAGAAACCGGAGCGGGCGATCTTGGCGGCTTCAGCTGCCAATCCCTCGAAGGTGGTCACGTCTTTTCTCCTACCGACGCTGGGCGTCTGTTCGTCGCTCTTCGATTCTACGGGTTCGGTGTCCACCTCGGCGGGAAGCCGGGGGGCAATTTTGACCAGCCGGATACGACTGGTCCGTCACATCACTCGGATTCCGCGTCTTCTGCTGCCACCTCGGTGGTTTCAGCGTCAGCCGCATCTTCGTCGTGGTCGTGATCATGGTCATCGTCGGCCGCGGCTTCGTCGTCATGAGCATGGTCATCATGAGCGTGGTCGTGGCCGGCGTGGTCGTCGTCGTGGGAGTGCTCAAGGTCTTCCGGGGTGAGTGACTGGCCCGACTCGGTGGTGATCGAGACCCGCTCGATGATCCACTCGTAGGCCTTGCGCTTCGAGATGTCGGCATGGACATCCATCACCTGGCCGGACGATTCGAAGCGCTCGCGCACCTCTTCGATGGGCACACCCAGCTGTTCGGCCGCCTTTTCGAACTCCTCAGTGAGGTCGTCGTCGGTGGCTTGGAGGTCTTCCTGGGCCACAACGGCCCGCAACACAAGATCGATCTTGGCTGAGATTTCGCCGGTCTCGCGCAACTGCTCGGAGTAGGCCGCTGGATCCTGGCCGGTCATCTGCAGGTACTGCTCGATCGTGAGCCCGGAAGACTGGAGCCGCATGGCCAGATCCTGCATCTGGTTCTGCATCTCCATGTTCACCAGCGCATCGGGCACCTCGGACTCACACAACTCCGAAAGCTGCTTCGACACTTCCTGTTGATAGGTGGTCTCCGCCGTGTGCTTCTTTTCGGTGGTGAGGCGGTCGACAACGCTGGTTCGCAGCTCGTCAACGGTCTCGAACTCCGACGCTTCGGCGGCCCACTCATCGGTGACCTCCGGCATCGACGGCTCAGAAACCGAATGCACCTTCACCTCGAAGTGCAGCGGTGGAGCATCGTCCTCCATTGGATGATCGGCATCGAAGGACACCTCGTCGCCGGCCTTGGCGCCGATCAGATGCTCATCGAGTTCAGCGACAACAGCGCCAAGGCCAACTTCGTAGTCGTAGTCCTCCGCACACAGGGCGTCGATCTTTTCGCCCTCCTGGCTGGTCTCGATATCGACGTTGGCGCGGTCGCCCTCTGCCGCCGCTCGCTCGACCGTCTCCCACGAGGCGAACTGCTTACGGAGCAGGTCGATCTGGTCGTCGATGTCGGCGTCGGTCACCTCGATGTCGGGCACCTCCACGCTGATGCCGCCGTGGCCATTCACCACGATCTGGGGGCGGACCGGCACGATGGCGTCGAAGCTCACCGAGCCTTCGGTTTCGCCGGCGGTGATGTCGATCTCGGGATGGTCGATGGCATCGATCTGATGCTCTCGCAACGCCTCGGAGTAGGCCGCAGGGATGGCCTGTTCAAGAGCATCGCCGCGGGCGGCCATCGGACCGAGATGGGACTCGATCACCTTCCGGGGGGCCTTGCCGGGCCGGAAGCCCGGGATGCGCACCTCCTTGGCCAACTTCTTGAACGAGGCGTCGATCGCCTTTTCCAGTTCGGTGTCGTCGACGTCGACCGCCAACTTCACCTTGTCATCTTCGAGAGTCTCTACCGTTGCCTTCACCGGCGGAAGTGTATCGGGGACCTGAAGGTGGCGTGTCATCGAGATGGGATCATCCACCACCTTGGCCGTGGGCAGAACTCTGTGGGTGGTTCAACGCTGTGGTTAATCGCTGGCTAACGGCGTGACCTTATGGTGGTGCAACCGATAGCGAGCCACTCTCAAGAGGTCGCCTCCGAGAGACCGGTCCGCATCCCACATCGTCGCTGAACGTGGCCCACTGCACCTCATCCCGCACTGTGCACCGCGGGTCTCCGGGGGTACAGCACGTTCAATGGCCAGGAAGAGCCCGGAGCTGGAACGGGAACCAGCTCCGGGCCACTTCCGTTTCCACAGAGGTTGACGTCGGCCGGGTTCGGGGCAACCAAAGCATCCGCCTCTACTGCGAAACCTCGGGGGGACGAGTGATGAAGCTCTTGATGGGGACGACCTCCTACCGGAAGAAACAGGTCAGCCCGGCGTGGAGTGAGGTCACCATGTCCTCGGCAAAAAATCCGCCGAAGCCTGCGGCGCCAGCGTCGTTGAAGAACTCCGGGCCCAACGTGTCGTTTCTGATGGTGGTGCCCGGAGCCAGCCGGAGCACCTGATCTGCGTCGCTCCCGATGGTCACCCCGTTGGCCATGGTGAGGGGCGGATCCAGCTCGAGCGAGCCGTAGAACCAACCGGCGAGCGCATCATCCACAAAGAGGAGCGAAAAGTCGTCGCCCCACTCGGCGATCGTGACCGAGCCGGCCGGGCAGGCTACATCTTCTGTCACCGAAGTGGCTGGGCCGAAGTCGATGGCCAACTGCAGTTGAGCCGACGCCACGCTGTCGACACCGAACTTCAACGGACCGAACCCGTTCGGTCGCAACACGTCAAGGGCCTCGATGTCCTCACACCCACCGTGACGGTCGAAGCCGGTCCCGCCGCTACAGCGATCGTCGCCCAGACCAGCGCGCAGGCGGTCATTGCCCCGGCCACCGAAGAGACGATCGTCTCCCCGTCCTCCGATCAACAGGTCGTTGGCCTTGCCCCCAAACATCCGGTCGTTGCCGTTGCCGCCGCGCAGCTGGTCTCGGCCCAGATTGCCAAAGAGCTGGTCGTTGCCGCCGCCCGCCAGAATGATGTCGTTGCCGGCTCCGCCGCTGATCCGATCGTTGCCGCCGAATCCACAGATGATGTCGCCGCCGCCAAGGCCAGAAATGATGTCGTCGCCCGACGTGCCAACAATCACATCCCTTTCCTCAGTGCCCACAAACGGCAGACCAGGTGTGACGGTTGCGGTGGCGACCAAACCGTTACATCGGGCCGGCTCGGACTGGGCGTCAGCGGTTGGGCCCAACCCAACCAGCAAACCTGAAAGCACCGCGACGGCGGCCAGGGCAGTAGCCGAGAGGCGACCGGCGCTCGGGTAGGGGCCCAAAGGTTTTTGGGCGCGACGAATAGGGCGATGAAATTTCTTCCCGGAAATCATGACCAGAAGCTAACACCACACACTTGGCCGGCAGCGGACTGGTGAACCGGATGGGCACTGCGGGCCCGCTGGAGGCCTGCACCCCGAGGGTCTTGGTTCCGGGCCGGAGGTGGGCAGGAATTTCGGCCGGGAGTGTCGGCCGGACGATAGATCAGCGGGGCTGATCACATCACCATAAGGCACACGTTCAAGGCCGTTACCACCCGCCAACACCAAAAAGTTTTGGGTGAACAGCACTCAGGTAATCGCTGGGTAACGGCACTTCTTTACCTTGAGAACCAGCGACGGATCCCTGCCGAGAACCTGCGCTTCAAAGAACTCATCGAGCGGCCCGCTCCGCTCCCCTGGCTCGGGCCGCTCGATGAAATCACCAACACCAAGCCCACGGGAAGAGCAATGCACACGGGAAGAGCAATGCACCACACACGACCAGCGTCGCAGCATCAGCTGAGAACTTGCTCTCCGGATGCTGGCTGCACCCCTGACTTCAGCCGTTTGGTTGTCACCCGGGGGTGGCAACGATGAGTCCCTTTGTTCTCGCCGGCGTCGCTGGATTCGGCTTCTACGCCCTGTCCTTTGCCCTCGTGCAGATCAACCGCATGGATGGCAACGGCGCCAACTACACCCTGATGAATACCATCGCCGCAGCCCTGGTGCTGGCGAGCATGGGCGAACAGTTCAACCTTGGATCACTCCTGACCCAGGTCTCCTGGATCGGCATCGGCATCGTCGGCCTGGCCCGCCGCTGGTGGCCCCGGACTGAGGAGGAAGCGGAATCCGCCGAGGTCATCACCTTGAAGGTTGTACCCCCACCCAGAGAGCTCACCGCCTGAAGGCGAGTTTCCACCCGGAAGCGAATAATCGGTCTTTGGCTGGTCGGGAAGCCTCTTCGGAGGGCCAGCCAAGGACCGATCGTTTGCGTTGGTGCTGCATAGCGAACCGCATACCTGGCTCACCATGGAACTTGGAGCGAAATAAGCGACGGGGAATTGAGCCGGCGCTGGTACGATCGTGATCGATACGGGGCGTGGCGCAGGTTGGTAGCGCGCCTGCTTTGGGAGCAGGAGGTCGTGGGTTCAAATCCCGCCGCCCCGACGTTTTACTACTCGGACCCGATCACCGAACGACCCAATATGACCCTTGCCTTGGGCCAGATGGCTCCCCCGATCGAGCTGGCCGATTCCGACGGAAACCGGTGGAGCCTCGCTGACCACCAGGGCCGATCGGTGGTGCTGATCTTCCATCGCCACATCCACTGACTGCCCTGTGCAGCCCACGCCGGCGCCGTGCGCGATCGGCTCGACGAGCTTGGCTCCGACACTGAAGTGGTGCTGGTCACCTTCACCAAGCCTGACAACATCGACGGCTACCAGGCCATCAACCAGCTGCCGTTTCCCATCCTGATCGACCCTGATCGCGCCGTCTACCGGGCCTACGGGCTCGGCCGGGGTTCAGTTTGGCGGATCTGGGGTCCGAAGGCGGCCAAGCGTTACCTCGAGATCGCCCGCAGCGACGGCTGGGCCAAAACCTGGCGCCACATTCGCTCCGGGTCTGGCGGAGCGGACGTTGGAAGTGATCCCGGTAGCGGTGGCCCTGAAGACACCCTACAGCTCGGCGGTGACTTCATCGTGGGCCCCGATGGAACCATCACCTACGCCTTCAACGGCGACGGCCCCGATGACCGGCCATCCGTAGACGAACTCATCGCCGCCCTCTAACCGTTCGGCTCTCAGCCAAGTTTGTCGTTTTCGGGGTCAGACCCCGAACACTACAAACTTCGGTCCGGGCATACACCGGAGGCGGACCCCGATGAGCACATTCCTCTTTTTCAGACGGCTCGGGTCTGCGTTTTTGCGTAGCTTGGCGGCATGGCTCCTGCTGGCGATGCTCTGACGGTTCATGTTGACAAGGCGCTCACTGAAGCTGAGGCCGCACTGGTTGGTGATCGGGCGGTGATTGTGGGGCCCGACGACGACGCCTTGGCCGGAGCTGAGGTGACCGTCATCGGCGTCGGCCATCACTGGGACGCGGCCCGCTTCTCACAATTTCCCAACCTGCGATGTGTGTCGCGTATGGGTGTGGGCTACGACAACGTCGACGTTGCTGCCGCGAGCGCCGCCGGCGTGACCGTGTGCCACGCGCCAGCCGCACCCACCGTCTCCACCGCAGAACACGCTGTGGCGCTGATGCTGGCGGTCACCAAGGAACTCCCCCAACAGTCCGAGCGGGCCCAACAGGGTTTGAAGGGACCGGCGGTGGCCACCTCGCTCGAACTCGACGGCGCCACCCTCGGCCTCGTTGGCTTGGGCCGCATCGCCCAGCGGGTGGCGGTGGTCGGCCGGGCCCTCGGTTTGAAGGTGGTGGCCACCGACCCGGGCCACGACGACAGCCCGGTGCCGGGGGTAACCCTTACCTCTCTCGACCAGCTTCTGGAAATTTCCGACGTGGTGTCACTGCACGCGCCGGCACTCGACAGCACCCATCACCTGATCAACAACAGCGCCCTGAGCCTGATGAAGACCGGCGCCTACCTGATCAACACCGCCCGAGGGTCGCTCGTGGATCACGAGGCGGTGCTCGCTGCCCTCCAGGCCGGCAAGCTGGGCGGAGCGGCCTTCGACGTGACCGAACCTGAACCACTTCCCGCGGGTCATCCGCTGCTCGAACGCGATGATGTGTTGGTGACGCCCCACATCGCCTCATCAACCGCCGTTGGCCGGGTTCGTCTCTTCGAACACGCCTTCGACAACGCGCTGGACTTCCTCCGGGGCCGCACCACCACAGTGGTTCCCGAGCAGACGTGATACAACGCAGTTGATGACGCCTCTCAAACAACAATGGGCCGCCGGATCCACCACCCTCGGAGGCTGGCTCGCCATACCCAACCCCGTCACCGCGGAAGCGACGGCGCGGGTGGGCTTCGACTACGTGTGCCTCGACACCCAACACGGCGCGGTCGAGTACTCCGATGCCGTCCCGATGATTCAAGGCGTCCTGCTCGGCGGATCGAGCCCTATCGTGCGGGTGCCGTGGAACGAACCCGGCGTGATCGGCAAGATGCTCGATGCCGGAGCCCACGGGGTGATCGTGCCGATGGTGAACACCGTGGCCGAAGCCGAAGCCGCCGTGGCGTCCTGTCGATATGCGCTGCAGGGCGGGTCGAGAAGCTACGGCCCCACCACCGCTTCGCTGCGGGTCGACGGACCCTATGTGGAGTGGGCACCGGAGAACGTGGCCATCATCCCGATGATCGAAACCACCACCGCGGTGGCCAACCTCGACGACATCCTCGCCGTCGACGGTATCGACGCCATCTACGTGGGGCCCGCCGACCTGTCGCTCACCCTGGGGCTTCCACCGGGCAACAACGACGACGCCGATGAATTCACCGAGGCGCTGGCCACGATCGTGGCTGGCTGCCAAAAGGCCGGAGTGGTCGCCGGCATCCACGCCAACGGAGCCCTCACCCCCAAGCGGGTGGCCCAGGGCTTCGGCATGGTGACCGTCACCACCGACCTGCTCGCCATGCGCCTCGGCCTGGCCGACGAGCTCAAAAAAGCCCGCTCAACCAATGCCTCCGATGAAAGTGGGTCGGGCGACCTCTACTGACTGGGGCCAACAGGTTTTAGCCGGGCGACTGCAATCGTTCGGGAACCTAAGCTCGGGCCCATGACTCAGACCCGACTCGGCAGTTACGTACTCGGACTCGCCGGCTGCGGCCTGTTGCGCGAATGGCACAGCCCGGGAGCCGCGGAACGACAAGATCGTCTTGTCAGCCTCGCTCAAGAGTTCGATACCAACGACCTGCTGCAGCTCTCGTTCGCCACCCCTGAACTCGAACCGACCGAGGGGTACTCACAGTGGGCTCCGGTTTATGACGGACCCAACCCGATGATTGCCGCCGAGGAAGAAGTGGTAACGCCGCGACTGGCCGAGCTATTTGCGCCGGGAGCGGTCGCCCTCGACGCTGGTTGTGGAACGGGCCGCCATGCGGCGGCCATGGTCGAGCGGGGTTATGACGTCATCGGCACCGATCTCACGCCCGCCATGCGAGAGCGAATCAGTTCGAAATGTCGGCGCTAAACGCGGATATTTCGTGCTGGGCGCCGACATTTCCCGACAGCGATCGAAATGTCGGCGCTGAGCGCGGATATTTCGTGCTGGGCGCCGACATTTCGGTCGGGCTTTGGGTTTCAGTCCCGGGAGTCGCCCGCCAATCCGGGCCCACGACTCGGGGACTACCCGCCAACGAGCGCCACTGTTCAGCCAGGACCCGGATGGAGCAGAACGGCGACGCAGGCAGAGCTTGACACGTTGCCAACTCCAGCCCGGGGACCCCAACCAGCTTTGTGACCGATCCCACAAACTGGCCGCCACCAGATAAATACGTGGTGGACCGCCCAAGCATCGGTACTATGGCGTTTCTCGCGGGTGTAGTTCAATGGTAGAACCCCAGCCTTCCAAGCTGATGATGCCAGTTCGATCCTGGTCACCCGCTCCAAGAATCTGATCCCCAGCGATTCGGCCGCCGCCACCTGCTCGTTAGCGGCGACGAACTTTGGTTGCGGTTATGGCGAATTGGGGGAACGGGCGTTCTCCTTCTCCGGGCTTTCTTAGGTCGCGGCTTTGTTCAGTGAGGCCGGCTTGGGCCAGGAGGCCGGACAAGATGTCGGGGTCGTGGCGGAAGGCGGTGGCCACCGTGTGGTCAAAGTGTTCGCCGTGTTCGCTCGGATCGTCGGTGCCGTTGAACCAGATCAACAGCGTGCCTCCGGGCTTCAGCACCCGGGCCAGCTCCTGAAACACCACTGGCAGATCGGCCAACGCCAGGTGGATGATGCTGTAGCGGCTCATCACTCCGTGAAACGAGGCATCGGCAAACGAGAGCGCCCGCAGATCGCCAACCTCGAAGGTGCACGACGAAACTCGCGTTGGCCGATACCGATCATGGCTGCCGCGCTGTCGACACCCACCGCGTCGAGGCCGAGGTGATCGAGGTGAGCCGTCACATGGCCGGGACCGCACCCGGCATCGAGCACCCGCGCTCCGGGACCGACCCGGTCGGCGAACGACCGGATCAGGTTTCGATCGATTTCGACATGATCCAACTGGTTGAGAAACAGCTCGGCATAGAGCTCGGCTACGCCGTCGTAGGCTTCCGAGACCTCCTCGACTGTGGCCCCATCGACTGTCGAGCCCTCGGCCGCTTTCGGCCCGCCACCAGCGGCCGCGGTTCGATTGGCCCGCGTGGCCAACAACCCACGGGCCCCCGCCGCGCCGGTCTGCTCGGAGTGTTGGGTGCCCGCAGCCACCACGCACTTCTCCCCCGGAGCCAACACCTCAACCCGATCCTCGAAGGTCATTTGTAGCTCACCCTCAAGCACCAGCACGGTGGCATCAAAGTCGTGGGCATGCATCGCCGGCTGGTCGTCGGGCGGGTATTCCGTGGCTACGGGATCGGCCCAGCCGAAGGCGGCGCACTCGCGAGTGAAAGCATCGGGCGACATAGACGACATAGACAAAGTCTGGCAGCCGCGGCGGTGGGGCCGCGGCCGGTCCGGCTGCCGCCCTACAGAATCGTCGGGTTACGACTGCAGATCGTGTTGGAGCGACCGCTTCAGCACTTTGCCGGCCGGGTTCCTCGGCAGCTCGTCGATGATCTCCACTCGTTCCGGCAGCGCCTGGTTCCGCAGCCCGGCCCCGCTCAGAAAGGCGGCCACGCTCTCCACGGTCGGAGTCTCAGCCCCATCGGCGGTCACGATGGCGGCTACCACCCGTTCTCCGGTGCGGTCGTCGGCGATGCCAAACACCGCCACCTCCTGGACCGGGGGCCAGGTGAACAGCAGATCCTCAACCTCCTTGGCCGAGATGTTCTCGCCGTTACGGATGATGATGTCCTTCAGTCGGCCGGTGATGGTCACGAAACCATCGGCGTCGATCACCCCAAGATCGCCGGTGCGGAAATAGCCGTTGGCATCAAAGGCCTCGTGGTCGAGCGTGGCATCGACGTAGCCGAGCATCACCTGCGGCCCCTTGGCCCGCAGCTCGCCCTCCACCCCGGCCGCGCACCGGGTTTCATCGGCGGCGACCGCGATCAGGTCGACCCCGGGCATGGCCCGACCCTCCGAGCCCGCCATCTTGTGGTCGGGGTCGCCCACGTCGCCGTTGGTCAGCACCGGAGTCTCGGTCAGACCCCAGCCCGAACACACGCCAACACCTCCGAGTTCATCGACCACCCTGCGATGCAGGGCCGGCGGGATCGGCGCCCCACCGCCGGGGCACACTTTTAGGCTTGGGAACAGGGGCCCCTCCCCCGCCGCGGTCCGGCGCTCCTGGGCCGCCAGGTACATCAGATAGAAGGGGGTGCCGGTTCCAGCATGGGTGCAGTCATTTTCGGCAAGGAAGTCGACGGT
>CALAML010000135.1 GCA_937925845.1 uncultured Acidimicrobiales bacterium
GTGTTATGGCGCTTTCGAGGACGCCGGGAGGGGCGCTGAGAGCCGTCGAATTCGTGACATGACTTTGCTGACAGGACACTAGCGGGGCTTGCCCACTTCTCGGATGGTGTGCCACTCGCCCATGGCTCGCAGGGCCAGAACCACTACCACGGCCACGCCGGCGGCGCCGATCAGTCCTCCGATCCACAGCGAGAGCCCGTGCCAGAAGCCACAGCTTCCTTCGCACTCGAACTCACCTACGCCTAGCCCGATCAACGCACCGCAGAGCCCGCCGAGGAGCACCGACACAAAGGCGACGACTCGGGCCGTTTGAGGCGGGATGGCCGATTCCGGGGTTACCGACGGAACGGTTGAAGTCTGGGGATCCATGGTTCTGAGCTTATGGGCTTCCTATACTGCGAACGGTGCGAGTGCTGATCATCCTGCCGACCTTTAATGAGGCTGAAAACGTCGGCACGGTCCTCGATCAGATTCGTGATGTGGTGCCTGAGGCCCACATTCTGGTGATCGATGACGGTAGTCCCGACGGCACCGCTGATCTCGCCGACGCGGTGAGTCAGCGTCGAGGCCAGATCGAGGTGCTCCGCCGGGACCGCAAGCGGGGGCTCGGGACCGCGTACCTGCTCGGGTTTGATCGGGGCATCGCCGACGGCTTTGAGTTGTTGATCGAGATGGATGCCGACTTGTCGCACGAGCCGGAACGGCTGCCCGCGTTGATCCAAACGGCGATGAGCGGTGCCGATCTGGTCATCGGGTCTCGCTACGTGCCTGGTGGCAGCATTCCCGACTGGTCGGTGACCCGGCGGATGCTGTCGAAGTGGGGAAACCGCTACGCCGCGGTGGTGCTCGGTGTGCCTTCAACCGATTCGACGTCGGGGTTTCGGTGTTATCGGGCCCGGATTCTCGACAAGATCGACCGGGCCGGAATCCGCTCCGAGGGCTACAGCTTCCAGATCGAGTTGGTCTACCGGATCGCGTCTGCAGGCGGCGATATCCGTGAGGTACCGATTGTTTTCCGTGATCGGGTACTCGGCGAGTCGAAGATGTCTCCGCGAATTGTTGTGGAGGCCTTTGGCCTGGTCACCCTCTGGGGCGTCCGTGATCGGGTGAAGCACGCTCGGGCCCGCATTTCGTCGGGCTCATGACCGCCGACAGCAGCGCCAGTGGGAGCGGTGGCGGTGAGCAGAGCGCACGACCGTGGCTTGTCGGTGGTGGGGTGTTGCTGCGTGGCGATGAGGTGTTGCTGGTCCACAACCGTCGCCGGGGCGGCTCCCTCGATTGGAGTCCGCCCGGCGGGGTGATCGACCAGGGCGAGGATGTGCTGACCGGCCTCACCAGAGAGGTGGTCGAGGAAACCGGGTTGGCGGTCGAAGCCTGGTCACCTCGCTGCTACACGATTGAAGCGGTCGCTCCGGACATGGGGTGGCATCTGAGGGTCGAAGCCTTTCAGGCACTTGAGTTCTCCGGCGATCTGGCCATCGATGACCCCGACGGCATCGTGATCGACGCCGAATGGGTGGCGGTTGCCGAGGTCGCGGCGCGGTTGGCTCCTGGTCCGCAGTGGGTCCGAGAACCGCTGGTGGAGTGGTTGAGCACCCCTGAGCCGCGCACCGGTGCTGACGATCTCTCCTTCCGGTATCGGGTTTTTGGCCGCGATCGTGCGGAAATCCGGGTCGAACGGGACTGATCGAGCTTTTTGTCGGGTTGCTTTTGTTTACCGGGTTTTCTTCGATAGGAACGGGCAGGGTAAAAAGACCCAAGTAAGCTTGAAAGACGCGTTGTATCTCATTCCGTACATATGAGATGATGAGAACTACCACCAGGCGAAGGAGTTGCGGGGCGTGCCGCTTTCTGACGAAGAGCAGAGAATTCTCGGCGAGATTGAACGCCAGCTGAGTGAGTCCGATCAGGGACTCGCCCATGAGTTGAGCAACACCACCGTCTACACGCGCTCGTTCCGGTCGATGAAGCTGGCCGCCCTGACCTTCTTTGTTGGTGTCGGTGTGATGCTGGCCACCTTGCAGATCAGCTATCTCTTGGCCTTCGTGGGCTTCCTGATCATGCTGGGTTCAGCCCTGGTGATCGAGCGCAACGCCCGCCAGATGGGTCGCTCCGGCTTTGAGCAGATGACCCGCAACATTCGGCCCCAAGCGGCTGAGCGTGACGCCAGCCAACGACGCCGCCTCGGTGATCCCGGCGACACCGACGAAGAGTCCGAAGAAAACTAAGGCATCCTGCCCGCCGAAGGGCAGTGAGAGACAGTTAGAGCTAGTTGCGGCTGATGCTTGGGGGCTTGAGAGCCCGGGCGCTGCGGCGGGCAGTTGAGGTTTCGGAGCGCACCAGCGTGGCGATTTGGCCGGCTGCGGCCTGACACTCATCGGCCTCGGCATCGCCGAGACCATCGGCTCGGTAGTTGGCCGCCGACAGATGGGTGGCGAGTACCTCGGTTGGTTCGTCGCTTTCCGGCAACAGCACCGCCGCTCGGGCGGCGAACTCGGAGTGGGTCTCGTGGCGCTGGGGTCGGGCCCCGACATGGTCGAGTTCGTCGAGGGCATCGGCCCACGCCGCTCGGGCGCGTTTGTTGGCGGTGGTGGCCTGCTGGTGGCGCTGCCACCGCTTCCATCGCCGCCAGCCAACCACGGCGCCGGCGTAAAGGCCAAAGAGCAGCAGTGCCGCTCCAATAACCCGGAGCGGTCCAACCCACCATCCCGGTTCGGAGGGGGTTCCAGCCGATACCGGCGTCCCTGCGGCCCGGTCGGGGGCAACGGTGGTGGTTGGTGCGGTCGCCTGTTCCTGGGTTTCGCCGTCGGTCGCGGCGGGTGCAGTGGTGGTAGTGGTTGATGCCGGCACCTCGCCTGCCGCATCCTCGAGGGAGGTGTCTTGGGCCGGGTCCTGGCCGGTGTGGAGGCCCTGGCGTCCCGGGAGGCCACGACCGGGTGTCGGCTCGAACGGTACCCAGCCGAAACCGGCGATATAGACCTCGGGCCAGGCGTGGCCGTGGCGGCCCTGGACCGAGTAGGTGGAGAGGCCGTTGTCAGGGTTGGTGCTGAGGAGTTCGCCCTGGGTGTAGCCGACCGCGACCCGGGCCGGGATGCCGAGGCTGCGGGCCATGGCGGCGAAGGTGCCGGCAAACTGTTCGCAGTAGCCCTCTTGGACTCGAACAAATTCTTCCATCACTGAGGTGGAGTGTTTGTTGGTGACGTTGAAGGCCACGTTGATGTTGTAGTTGAAGTTGTCGCGGAAGTGGTTCTGGAGGGCCAGGGCCTGGTCAAAGGTGGTGGCTTGGGATCCGGCCACGCGTACCGCTTCGTCGGCGATCATGGGGGAGAAGTCGCTCGGGAGGCCGAGGTAGCGCTCGGCGATGGCCGAGGGGATGCCGAGCGGTTCACCGTTGCTGTCGGTCGGCGGGTTGCGCAATAGCGCCGCATCATGGAGCGGCACCTCCGACATCACCTCGTAGCTGAGGCCATCGGAGAACTCTCGATCTAGGCCGACGGTGAGCGTCGATGATTCGGGGTGGTATCGGGCCTCATCGGCGTTTCCGGCCAAGATGTCGATGCTACGAGCTTGCAGCGCCGCTGGCATCCACAGCTGGTTGAGGTTGGTGATGGTGTAGGTCTGGGTGATCGCCTCGGTGCCCGCCGAAGGGGTGTCGCCGGCCGGCACATCGCCGCCGGGCAGGTCGCCGCTCACGTCGTTGTACTTGCCCTGGGCCCTCCAGATAGTCCCGGTGAACTCATCGAGTGACATCGTGCGCCAGTAGGCCTCGGAGTTGGTGGTCACCTGGAACGCTTCGATGTTTTGCTGGTTCACCAGTCGGTCCCGGATGCTCACCAGCGGGGACTGCACCACCCGACCTTCCGGTTCGTCGTTGATTGCTTCCCAGTCCCAGGCTGCGGCTTCAGAGCCGGGGAGGCGGGGCCCGACGATCGCGGCCAGCAGGGTGGCCAGGGCCACGAGGATCAGGCCGGAGCGAAGCAGAGTGCCGGTGCCGCGGGCGTTGTCTTCAGCCAACCAGTTGACGGTGCGGTCCTGGCGGAAGAGCCGATGGAACATCAAGAAGGCGAGCATGGCCAGCACCACCACGAGGGTGAGGAAGACCTGGCGGGAGTCGGTGCCCACCATCGATACAAAGACCAGCATCACCAGGGCGGGGGCCACCGCCTCGATCGAGACCCAAACTCGAAAGGCGATGGTGTCGGCCAGGAAGGCGATGCACCACACTGCCGAGACGGAGGTGATGACAAAGCCCGTCAGCGCCGGGGCCGGGGCTTTGATATCGCCAAACTGCTCCCAGGCGAAGCGCAGGTCGGTACCCAACATGTCGATGGTGGCCGAGGTGGGGAACCCAAAGACGGTCGTGTCGCGGTAGTAGCCCCACGTCACCAGCAGCACCAGGCCGCCGACCATCGCCAGCGGCACGGTCAGGCTCGGAAGGCCGAACCGGCGCAGCGCTGCCGCAGCCAGGTGTCCCAGCGCCGCTGCGGCCATGATGGGCAGCAGGTAGTCGGAGCCATCGAGCAGGCGGGTGAGGCCCCAAGCGGAGGCGATCGTGACCAGAGCCAGCGTCACCTCGGAGAGCACCAGCAGCTCTGGATATCTTGTTCGCGCCATTGGTTGATTCTAATGGCTTCCCGGCGCCCCAGACGTCGCGGTCTATCGCCATCGCGCGAGTTAATCCCTGTGAACCCGCTAGTGCTTCGAGGACAGGCTGGCCACGGTTCGGTTCCACTGATCTTCAAACGGTCGTGATCTCGACACGGTAATGGACGAACCGATGCCGGAAGTGTCTCCGCCGTTGAGGTCGATTTCGGGATCTTCGACGGTGGCATCGACCGCACTGGGGTGGATAACGATGCCGATGACCGCTCGAAAGTGGGATCCGAGCCCGTTCACCATCGTGAGCTCTTCTTCGGTGAGTCGACCGCTGATGATGGCGACCGCACCGCCGGCTTCGCGGCGTCGCACGGTTTCCACTGCGGTTCGCAGCGACCCGTGGGGGGTGGCGCTGAGCACCGCCAGCTGTTCCATGACCGCATCCCACGGATGGTTGCCGGTGACAAAGCTGGAATCGAGGCCGTCGGCGGCTACGAGTCGCACCAGATCACTTCGGGCCCGCGACGCCGCCATCACGCTGGCCGCCACCGACGTAGCGAGATCGAGGGCATCATGGTCAAGGCTTTGGCGCCGGTTATCGAGCAGCACCGTGAGCCGACCCTGCCATGGCAGCTCGTCCTGACGCACCATCAGGTCGTCGTGGCGGGCTGTCGAGGCCCAGTGCACCCGCCGCAGGTCATCGCCAACCACATAGTTGCGCAACGCGTAGAAATCACCGTGGGACCGTGACCATGACGCCCGCTGCTCGGCTCCGTTCATCGGGGTATCGGTGATGCTCCGGGGCACCGGGGCTACGGGGAGGATCGGGGGGAGCACGGTGAGTTGGGACTGACGCCGGGAATAGATCCGGGACCGGGCCAGGCCGAGCGGGTCGGTGTATTCGAAGCTGAGCGGGCCAATGTCGACCAGGCCCCGTCGCGATGTCGGCAACCGGTAGGCGGCGCGGGTGGCACCACCGGGTGGGAGTGGAGCCAGGAGCAGGTCGGCTCCTCGGGTGCCGGTGATTTCGTCGCGCATCCGCAGAACCGGGGTCTTGCTTCGGGCCAGGTTGCGGATCTCGAGGTCAACCCGCGATGACGTTCCCGCGGCGACACGGGGCGGCTGCAGGTGGCGGCTGACATCAAGATCCAACTTGCGTAACCACACCAGAAGCAACGCGATCACACAGGCGCCGAGGGCGGCCGACCCGACGATATAGAGCTCGACCAGGCCGAGGATGCGGCCAAGGGCGAGTAGGCCCAAGCCGAGCAGGGCGAGAGCCACCCCCTGGCGGGTCACCGGTTCAGCCCGGGTTCGGCACGTGGGTGGAGCTGAGGATCTCCGAGAGCACCGTGGCCGGATCGACGTTCTGCAGTGATGCTTCGGGTCGAAGCAGAAGGCGGTGGGTGACGACGTGGGGCGCCAGCGCTTTGATGTCGTCAGGAAGGACGAAGTCTCGACCGGCCGCTGCGGCCCGGGCCTTGGACGCCCGCTGCAGGGCCAGCGTGGCCCGGGGGGACATGCCCAGCGAGAGAGCGGGGTGGTTGCGGGAGGCAACGGCCAGGTCGACGAGGTACTGGCGGATGCCGTCGGCCACATGCACGGTCTGGGCTGCCGCCGACATGGCGTTGAGTTCGGCCGCCGAAAGAACCGGTTCGAGCCGGTCCAAACCTTCGCCGGTGTTGTCGGTTTCAGCGGTAAGGATTTCCATCTCGGCGTCGCGGCTCGGGTAACCCATCGAAACCCGCATCAGGAAGCGGTCGAGCTGGCTCTCCGGAAGGGGAAAGGTTCCTTCGTGCTCGATCGGGTTCTGGGTGGCGATCACCAGAAAGGGTGCCTCGAGTGGGTGGGTGGTGCCGTCGACGGTGACCTGTTCCTCCGCCATTGCCTCGAGGAGGGCGGATTGGGTCTTGGGGCTGGCTCGGTTGATTTCGTCGGCGAGGACGATGTTGGAAAAGACCGGGCCGGGCCGGAACTCGAAGGTGGAGTTGCCCCGGTTCCAGATGGTGACGCCAACCACATCGGTCGGCAGGAGGTCGGGGGTGAACTGCACCCGGTTGAAGGTGCAGCCGACCGATCGAGCGATCGCCTTGGCCAGGCTGGTCTTTCCGACACCGGGCACATCTTCCAACAGGACGTGGCCGTTGCAGATCAGCCCGAGGAGCACGAGGTCAACAACCTCACGTTTGCCCTTGATCACGTTGGCCACGTTGGCGCCGAGCATCTGAAACAGGTCGGCGAACGTAGCCGGCCGGGACTGGACTTCGGTACTGGCCACCGCGTGGAACTCCCAAGGCAGTTGATTGGCAGGTGAGCGTCAAGCGTAGCGGCACGCCAAACCCTGTCGACAACTTAGCCCGGAACGGGGTGCGGGAAATGGCAGGGTTGAACCGTGCTCGGTCGGTTTGGCGTGTGCGAGGTATCGGTTTGGTTACCCTTTGGGCATGTCCGACGCCACCTCGACTCATGTCGCCCCACCGGTGCTTGCGGTCGATGTCGGTGGAACCAAGCTCGAGGTCGGGTTGGTTGGTGAATCGGGCGAAGTGCTGACATCGGCTCGCACCGCCACTACCGGTGGCAGTGGTGACGAGTTGTTTGCCACGCTCGCGGGCCTGATCGACGAGGTGGCCGGTCCCGGATTTGATGGCCTGGCCGCCAAACATCGGGCCGGTGGCCCTCCCGTGGTCTGTGGTGTCGGGACCGGAGGGCCGATGGGTGCGCACGGAGAATGGGTGTCGCCGCTCAACATTGCGTCATGGCGGGAGTTCCCGCTGCGCCAGCGGCTCGCCGATCACACCGGGATCCCGGTTTTTGTCGACAACGACGCCAAGGCCCTGGCGTTGGGTGAGGCCTGGGTGGGGGCGGCCACCGACCAGAGGAACTTCATCGCCATGGTTGTCTCCACCGGTGTGGGTGGCGGCATCGTTCTTGATGGGCGGTTGCTCGATGGCGCCGACGGCAATGCCGGCCATATCGGGCACGTGATCGTGGAGCCCGAGGGCCAGCCATGCGTTTGTGGTGCGGTGGGCTGCCTCGAGGCCGAGACCTCCGGCACCGCCATCGCCAAAATCACCGGCGCTCCGGCCGCTGAAGCCAGCCCGGAAGTCCGGCGCCGCACCGGCATGCTAGTGGGTCGGGCGGTGGCGAGCGTGGCCAACCTGCTTGATCTCTCGCTGGCCCTGGTAGCCGGGTCGGTGGCCTTGGGCTACGGCGACGACTTCTTCTCTGCCGCCCAGGCCGAGCTCGACGATCGGTGCCGGATCAACCATGCTCTCGGCGCCAAGATCGCACCCGCCGGCCTGGGCACGGAGGGGCCTCTGGTCGGTGCCGCTGCGGTTGGTCGTAGGGGGCTGGGCTTGCCGGTGGGACAGATTGTGGAGTGGCGATGAGCGCGGGGAATGACCGCCGCGGTTCACCGTCGTGGCTCAGCGTCGGTATCGCGCTGTTGCGTCGACCCGACCTGTGGCCGGAGGCGCTTCGTACCGGCACATCGCTGATGCCGAGGCGGTCGGGACCGGGGGCCCGCTGGCTTGCGCGCCCGAGCGAGAGTTATCTCCAATTTCGGGCCGAGACGCAGTACGGCGATGCTTCGGCCACGCCGACCCCGAGCGATGTGGTGACCTATCTTGAGTGGTGTCGCCGCCAGCGCGCCCTCTCTTCGTGACCTACGAACGCTTGGTACAGCGGATACGAGGGTCGGCCCACGAGCTGCACCATCGCCCGTTTCCGGATCCGTTGGCGGGCCATGTTTGGGTACTGGAAGTCGAGCGCCCCGCGGTGGTTTTAGGTTCCACCCAGAAGCTGTCGAAGTTGGCGATCGATCGAGCTGAACGCAGCGGCTTCGAGGTGGCCACCCGCCGAAGTGGCGGGGGAGCGGTGCTTCTCGGGCCCGGTTCCGGGCTGTGGGTGGATGTCTTTGTTGATCCTGGCGATCCGTTGTTCGCCACCGACATAGGTGTTGCCGCCCACCGGGTTGGCCGCTGCTGGGCCGACGCCTTGGTTGATCTTGGTCATGGCGCCGAGGTGTGGACCGCGGCGATGATGAGCGGGCAGTGGGGGCGCGATGCTTGTTTCGCTGGCGTCGGCCCCGGCGAAGTGATGGTCGGCACCGATGATCCAGGATCGGGGGAGTCGACCACCAAGGCGGTGGGCATATCCCAGAGACGAACCCGCGCTGGCGCCCGGGTGCAGTGTCATGTTCTGTTCCGGTCCGATTTGGTCCGTCAGGCCGCCCTTGCCGATCTGGTGGACATCGATCCGCAGCAGATCGAACCGCTTCGATCCCACCTGGAGCGAATCGCCGGCGGCATCGATGCCGATCCGGCCGATGTGCTGACCCACTTCCTCGAGCATCTGGGCCGCGCCTAACCGAACGCAGTTGCCCCATGACGACCGTTTGTGGTCGATCCGCGTCGTCCGGTGGCCTCGATGGGGAGCTTTGGGGAGCGTCGGAGGCCAGGTTTGGTGGGTTTTCAGCACCTCTTACGCCCTCCCCGTCACCTCCGGCACCGCTCACGAGGAGGAAATCCCGGCCGATGGGGAGTTGCTGTTGCGCTCTGGAGAGCAGTGGCGTAAGTTGGAGCGTATTGGAGGCCTCTGGTGAGAGCGGGCGAACAAAAGCCGAGAAAACGAGACCTGAGAAAACAAGACGCTGATGTTCGTTAGTCACTTCGATCGAACGATCGATGGGGCTGGCCGTTTGATCCTTCCTCCACCACATCGGATGGAGCTGGGCGAGCAGGGATATCTGTCCCTTTACCCCGGCTGTATCAGCTTGTGGCCCTCCGAGGCGTGGGAGGAATACGTAGACAAGTTCGATGAAAACCGAGAAGCCACCGCCGATGTACGCCGGGCCAAGCGCTCGCTGTACGCCCGTGCGGAGATGGTGCGTCCAGACTCACAGGGGCGCATCACCATTCCTGAGGCCATGCGTAGCCGTAGCGGCCTCGAGCGAGAAGTTGTGGTCGCCGGTGCTGGAAAGCACCTGGAGATCTGGGACCGGACCCAATGGGCCGCTCTTGAAGAAGATGACGATGCCGCACTCGAGGCCCTGGTGGCCGAGATGCTGCTCTGACTTAACCCCCCGAAAGAAAAGTACGAATCCAGGAAGGAATGCGCCACCGATACCGACAGCAGCACCAACAGCAACCATCGGCGGCCACTGCACACCGATCGCTGATCTGCAGTCCTCCGGTTGACAAGATGGAAGGCCCCTACTCCGCCCGCTTCCCATCTCGCAACATCGGGGGACAAATCCCGACGAGCACTCGTCAACCGGGGGACTGCAGACCAGCGAGGGGTAGGCCCACGAAGGGTACGGCCGGACACGGTGAGTACCGTGAGTGACGAGCCGTTTGACCATGTGCCGGTCCTGAGGGACACCGTGACCGACCTGGTGGCCGATGTCGCCGGATCGGGTCCAGGGCTCTTTGTCGACGCGACCCTGGGTGGCGGAGGCCACACCCTGGCCGTTCTGCAGCGGTGTGACCGCCTCCGAGCACTGGGTCTGGATCGTGATGGCGCCGCGATCGCCGCGGCCACCGCCAACCTCGCCGGGTTCGCCGCCCGAGTGTCCGTGGTGAGGTGCCGCTTTGATGACCTGGCTCGCCAGGTTCGCACCAACCAACACGGCGGCGATCGAGCGGAGGCAACGGATCCGGTGATCTCAGCAGCACCAACAACCAGCGAAGCCGAAGCCGACGGCGTGGTCGCGGTGCTTTTTGATCTCGGCGTGAGCTCACCCCAGTTCGACCGCGCCGAACGGGGCTTCAGCTATCGCAGCTCGGCTCCGCTCGACATGCGGATGGACGACACCCAATCCCGTTCGGCCGCTGATGTGGTGAACGGCACCGACGAGCCGGAACTGGAAGCGATCCTTCGGCGCAATGCCGACGAGCGGTACGCGCGGCGTATCGCTCGAGCCATCGTCGCTGCTCGCCCGATCGTGTCGACCGGCGAATTGGCGGAGATCGTGCGTGATGCCATTCCCGCCCCTGCCCGTCGCCGTGGCGGCCATCCGGCCAAGCGGACCTTCCAGGCCATACGCATCGAGGTCAACGATGAGCTTGAGGTGTTGACCCCCGCTCTTGAGGCGGCCATCTCGGTGACCCGCCCGGGTGGGAGGGTCCTCGCCATCTCCTACCACTCGGGCGAAGATCGGATCGTTAAGAACGTCTTTCGAGCGGCAACGACCGGCGGCTGCGAGTGTCCGGCCACGCTGCCGTGTGGCTGTGGTGTGGTCCGTACCGCTGGTCGGATGCGGGTGATCACCCCAACCGCTGACGAAGTTGAACGCAACCCCCGTGCCTCGAGTGCCCGTCTGCGGGTGCTTGAGGTGATCGAGCCGATTACAACCCGCCCTGGAGACCTCGTTGGCTAATGCACTGTTGGAGCGCCCGGAGAGCGAAGCATCCGATGCCGTCGACGCTGAACTGGATGCGGGATCGGCGCGCGCCCGCTTGAACCGATCTCGCCTGGCGCGGCTGCCGGCGATCGGTGGCCTGGATCGCATCCGGGTACCGCATCTGTGGACGATGGGCTTGGCGTTGCTCTTTGCCGCCATGTTTGCCTCGGTGGTGGTTCATGGTCACCTCGCTGGGGGGCAGGCTCGCCTGGATGACCTGGATCGACAGATCGGTGCCGCCGAGAGACGCTCCGATCAGCTGCGCCGTGAGGTGGCGCGGCTCGAGGCTCCGGATCGCATCGGCCAGGAGGCGGCCCGCCAGGATATGGCCAAGGCCCTGCCGCGTTCGTTCCTGGTGCCCATCGGCTCTGGTGTGGAGCCGAGGGAGTCGGGGCTGAGCCAGATCCAACGGCCCGAGCCAGAGGAAGCCCTGAGCGAGCCGCTGATCGATCGAACCCGCCCCAACCTCGCACCTGAAGATGCGGTGCCAGCCCCAGAGATCACCAGCGAGCCCGAACCCGGTGTCGAAACGGGCGAGGCTCCCGCGGCGCGGACCCCACCAGCCGGTCCTCTCGACGAACCGGCTGTAGCCAGCGGTGGCGAGCCGGTCGCCAATCCCGGAGAGCCCGAGATCATCAACGAGATCGATGTCGCCGACCAACCGGCCAGCCAGCCGATCCTGGACCCCACTTCCACGCCAGCCTCAAACCCCGCTCCCGCGCCCGCCGCAGACGCGTCGATAAGCCCTTCCACCGACACCTCCCCGGACCTGAACCAGCCAGCGGCCAACGATCAGGGAAATGCACCGGAAGTAGCTGACGAGGCATCCACCCCGTTGGAAGTCCCGACCCGTACCGTCGTGCCCCGCGCCCCTGTGGGCGCCGGCGATGATCAACAGCTGTCCTCGAGTCCGCCTGAAGGCAACGATTCATGAGCACCCCCGCTCCTCCGCGACCACGGAATGCGCCCCCTCGTCGGGCGCAAAACCGTCGCGTTCGCGAGGGGTCGGCGTCGGTGGGGCGGCGCCGGGGGGATCGTCGAACTACCCAGCCCCAGAGACCGCAGGTTGCCCGGGACCGGGCCCAGTCACGTGCTCGACGGGCGCCACTAGCCCGCCGTGTCGAGCGGCCTTCAACCCGCAAGCGCAAGGTGGCCCAGCGTCAGGAGCGCCGGCTGCTGGTGCTGATCCTGGTGGTGGCCCTGGCTTTTGCCGGAATAGTCGTCCGGTTGGTTCAGGTGCAGGTGATGTCGCCGGATCGGTTTGTGAACTTTGGTGCCGACGTCCGCACCCGCGACAACATCATCCCTGCGGCCCGCGGCTCGATCTTCGACCGTGATGGCGAGCGGCTGGTGCTTCCCGACGAAGAGGTCGACGTGGCGGTCGACCCCGGCCTGTTGGTCGACACCACCGATCGCCGACGCATGGCTGAGGATCTCGCTCGCGTCCTCGACGGCGATGTTGAAGAGATCTTTGGCCAGTTGAACAGCGACGGGCGCTACGCCGTGTTGGCCGAGCGCGTACCCCAGGACGTGCTCTTTAAGGCGGGGGAGCTCAACGAGGACAACACGCCGGTGCTCGCCGACGCCCTGACCGGCCCCCACATGATCATCGAGAGTCGACCGTCTCGGCTGCGGCCGAGTGGTGATCTGGCGGCGCGGGTGCTGGGAAGCACCAACAAGGACAACCGCGGAATCACCGGTGTGGAGTCCCACTGGAACCATCGTTTGACCGGTACCGACGGCCGGGTGGTCCGTGAGCGTGACCGCGAGGATCGCACCATCGAGTCGGGTGTGTTCGAACGGATCGACCCGGTTGATGGCGAGGACATCTTTCTCACCCTCGATTTCGATCTCCAGCTGCGGGCCGAACAAATCGTCGGCGACCACGTCGCCCGCCTCGGCGCCAACTGGGGTGTGGCCGTCCTGACCCGGCCCGAGACCGGTGAGGTGCTGGCCATGGCCAGCATGGATCGCAATCCGTTGACCGGCCTGGCGGAAGTATCGCCTCAGAATCGGGCCGTGACCGACAGCTTCGAAGCCGGCTCGGTGATGAAGGTCGTTCCCTACGCCGCCGCGTTACACGACGGCCGGTTGCGCATCGATGAAACGATCGACACCCCGGAGCGGTTGACGGTGGGTGGGGTCACGATCCACAACTCGATTCCGCAGCAGTCCGGGGAGCTGACCGCTGCCGACCTGGTGGCCTACAGCTCGAACACCGGTGCCAATATCGTGGCCATGCGGCTTGGCGATGAGCGCTACCACGAATGGTTGACCAAGTTCGGTTTTGGACGTCGCTCCAGCTTGCGGCTGCCGCAGGAAAGCCGTGGCATCCTCAAGAGCCCCGACCGCTGGGTCGAGTCGTCGGCGCCGGCCCATTCGATCGGCCATGAGCTCACGGTGACGCCGGCCCAGTTGGCTGCGGCCTACAACGTGATCTGGAACGACGGCAACTACATGCCGCTCGAGCTGCTTCATGCGACCCAGGGCCCCGATGACGACGAGCCGGTGAGCAAGGAACAGCCCGATGCCCAACGGACGGTTTCGGTCCAGGTCGCGGCGCAGATGCGCGAGCTACTCACCGGCGTGGTCGACTTTGGTACCGCCAGCCTGGCCTCGGTCGACGGCTACTCGGTGGCGGGCAAAACCGGCACCGCCCGCAAGATCATCACCGAGGGCGAGTTGGCTGGCACCTACGGCAACGACGGCTACCGCGAGTACGTCTCGAGCTTCTCCGGCGCGCTGCCGGCAAGCGATCCCGAGCTGGCGATCGTGGTGATCCTCGACAATCCGATCGCTGAGTTCTCCGGTGGTAAGGCTGCGGCTCCGGTGTTCCATGACCTGGCGGTGATGGCGACCACCGAGCTTGGGCTGACGCCGGACCGTCCGGCTGGCGAAGACGACAAGCAGCGCACCTTCAACGAGCAGGCCGAAGACGAGCCCAAGGTCGACTACACCGGTCGCTCCGCCGAGGACATCGCCCGTCAGCTCGAGATCGACGAGCGCCGGCGCAACGCCGCCGAGCAGGCGCAGCAAGACCTGCGAGACCAGCAGGGCGCTGGCACCGAACCGGTGGTCGACCTGGAAGTCGGAACCGGTGCCGGTGGCAACGGCGGACCCGCCAACCCCGGCCGCCAACCGATCGATCGCACCGTCGTTCCGCAGCCACAAGCGACCCAAGAGATCCAAGAGACCCAAGTGCCAACGCCAGCACCGGCGGTCGATCAACAACCGGCTGAGGGCGCGGACCGCACCGTGACCCGGCGCTGAGCGGGTCCACGATGAGCGACTACCGCGCCGACCTGGCCGCCCTCGCCGAGGCGGTCGGGGGTGAGCTCCAACCGCCCAACCCAGCTGAGTCCGCCACTGCGTCCGAAGTATCGGTGACCGACGTGGTCCAGTCGACCGATGCGGTGGCCGCCGGCGCCCTCTTCTGTTGCATTCAGGGGGCGAGCGTCGACGGTCATGACCTGGCGCCGCAGGCCGTTTCGAGTGGTGCGGTGGCGCTGCTTGCAGAGCGACCGGTTGACGCCGGGGTGCCCACGATCGTGGTGTCGGACAGCCGCCATGCCACGGGCCTTGCTGCAGTCGAGCTCTTTGGCCGACCGAGCGAGAAGCTCTCGATTGTCGGGGTCACCGGTACCAACGGCAAAACGACGGTGTCGCATCTGGTAGCGGCGATCCTCGATGAGGCCGGGCGCCGCCACCGCGTGCTGGGAACGTTGTCCGGCGCCCGCACCACCCCCGCCGCCCCTGATCTCCAGCGGTTCCTGGCTGAGGCCGTCGATTCCGGTTGCGACTCGGTGGCGATGGAGGTGTCGTCGCACGCCTTGATGCAGGAACGGGTGACCGGCACCCGCTTCGCCGTTGGCGTGTTCACCAACCTGGGCCGGGACCATCTCGATTACCACGGCACCCAGGAGGAATACTTCGAAGCCAAGGCCCGGCTCTTTCGCCCCGAGCTGGCCGCCCACGGCGTAGTGAACGCCGACGACCCCTTTGGGGCCCGGTTGATCGAGCGGGCCGAGATCCCCATCACCCCCTTCTCTTTCGCTGATGTCTCCGACTTGTCGATGACTGCCGCCGGGAGCCGCTTCAGCTGGCGGGGCCGCACCCTCGAGGTGCCGTTCCCGGGACGGTTTAACGTGGCCAACGCCCTGGCCGCAGCGACCGCGGCCGCCGAGTTGGGAGTATCGCTCGACGAGATCGTGACCGGCTTGGCCGCCACGCCGCCGGTGCAGGGCCGGTTCCATAGGGTTGACGCCGGCCAGGACTTTGCCGCCATCGTCGACTTCGCTCACACCCCCGATGCCCTCGATCAGGCCCTGCGGGCTGCTCGGGAGCTCACCGATGGGTCGCTGGTGGTGGTCTTTGGCTGCGGTGGTGACCGTGACCGGGAGAAGCGCCCCGAGATGGGCGCGGTAGCCGCCGAGCTCTCCGATCTGGTGGTTGTCACCTCCGACAACCCGCGAAGTGAGCCGCCGGAGGTGATCATCGACCAGATCCTGGAGGGTATCCCCGCATCAGGGGTGGCAATTCGCGAACCTGATCGTCAGATGGCTATCTCGGTCGCACTTTCCCGCGCTCGGACCGGCGACCTTGTGCTGGTCGCTGGCAAAGGGCATGAAACAACCCAGACGGTGGGCGACACCGTGCTGGAGTTTGATGACGTGGCCGTTGTTGAGGCCGAGTTGCGACAGCTGTTGGAGCCGGAAAGGACCGGCCTCGAGTGATCCGGCTTTTGATCGCTGCGAGCCTCGCGGTTCTCGTGTCGCTGATCGGTACCCGCTATCTGATCGACTGGCTGACCAAGCATCGGATCGGCCAGCCGATTCATGAAGACGTCCCTGAAGGCCACACCACCAAAGCCGGAACCCCGACGATGGGCGGCGTGGCCATCGTGGTTGGCGGCGTGCTTGGCTATCTCGTGAGTCGTCTTTCGGAGCTCTTCCGTGAAGGCGATGCCACCGCGGCGGTGTTCACCCGCAGCGGACTGGCCGTCATGGGCGCCATCGCCGGCGCCGGTTTGGTGGGCTTTCTTGATGACTGGCTGAAGGTGTCCCGGGAGCGCAACCTGGGGCTGAACAAACGGATGAAGTCACTCGGGCTGTTAACCGTGGCTATCAGTTTTGCCGTGATCACCGCCTATCACACGCCGACCCACCGCTCGATCTCGTTTGTCCGCCACGACCAACTCGGTATCGAGCTGGGGGTGCTGCCCTACGTAATCCTGTGCGTCTTGGTGATTGTGGGCACCACCAACGCCGTCAACCTGACCGACGGTCTTGATGGTCTTGCCGCCGGCTGCGGCATCCTCGCCTTTATGGCCTTCACCGTGATGAGCTTTTGGATGTTCGGCAACAGCGAACTCTACGACGTAAGCCATGCCCTCGACCTGGCCATCGTCGCCGCCGCCATGGCCGGTGCTTGCGTGGGGTTCCTTTGGTGGAATGCCGCTCCAGCCCGAATCTTTATGGGCGACACCGGATCGTTGGCGATCGGGGCTGGCCTCGCCGGCCTCGCGTTGACCACATCAACCATGTTGTTGTTGCCGGTGATCGGGGCCATCTTCGTGATGGAGACGGTGTCGGTGATCCTGCAGGTGGCCCGCTTCCGCACCACCGGAAAGCGCTTCTTCCGGATGGCACCCATCCATCACCACTTCGAGCTCGGAGGCTGGCCGGAGACGACGGTCATCATCCGGTTCTGGATTATCTCGGGGATGTGCACCGCCCTCGGCCTCGGCATCTTCTATGCCGACTTCCTGTCCGCCACCGATCTCACCAGCGGGTCATGAGCGAGCAAGACCACTCCACTCCTGCGGCCGAGCCGCCCACACTGGTGATCGGGCTGGGTGTCGCGGGCGCTGCGGTGGTCCGGGCCCTCACCAGCCGGGGTGAAGAGGTGATTGTGGTGGAGGATCGGCCGACCGATGCGCATCGGGAGCTGGCCGCTCAGCTCGGCGTCTCGCTGGTCGAGGCCCCGAATGGAGACACGCTCACGGAGCTGGTGGAGGCCAGCTTTGTGGTGGTGCCGTCCCCGGGGGTGCCGGAGGCCCATCCCGTTTTCGGGTTGGCTGCCGAGGCCGACAAACAAATCCTCAGTGAGTTCGACCTGGCCTCGGTCTGGGACCATCGCCCGATCATCGCCATCACCGGAACCGACGGCAAGACCACAGTCACCACGCTGGTGACCGACATGTTGAACGAGGGTGGGCTCACCGCAGTGGCGGCCGGCAACACCGACGTGCCGTTGGTGACCGCCATCGAAGACATCAACGCCGAAGTATTTGTGGTCGAGGCCTCGTCGTTCCGGCTCAGCTCGTGTCGGGAGTTTGCTCCCGGTGTGGCCGTCTGGCTCAACTTTTCGCCCGACCATCTCGATGTGCACAGCTCGCTGGAGAGCTACGAGCAGGCCAAGGCCCGGGTATGGACCGGCCAGAGTCCTTCGGCGCTCGCGGTCGGCAACGCCGATGATGCGGTGGTGGCCCGCCACCTCGACGAGGCTCCGGGTCGTCGGCAACGATTCTCGCTCACCGATACCGAAGCCGACTATCACGTCGATGGTGATCGGCTGATGGGCCCGCGCGGGGCGCTGCCGGTCGCGGTCTCCGAGCTGCCCCGGCACCACCCTCACGACCTGGCCAACGCCCTGGCCGCCTGGGCTGCGGTCGCCGATCTGGGAGTGCCCGACGCCGCCGTAGCCGGGGTTCTGCGGAGCTTCACCGGCCTGGCCCATCGCGTCGAGGAGGTCGGCCAACTGGCCGGCATCACCTTTGTGAACGACTCGAAGGCCACGGTGCCCCATGCCGCCCTTGCCGCGGTCGCGGCATTCGATTCGGTCGTGCTGATCGCCGGAGGCCGCAACAAGGGGCTGGATCTGGGCGAGATGGCCGAGGCCGTCAACGTCACCAGTTTGGTCGGGGTGGTTGCCATCGGCGATGCCGCAGATGAGGTGGCGACCGTCTTTAAAGACCTTGTGCCGGTGCGGCTAGCCGAGTCGATGCCGGAGGCGATCCTTGCCGCGCAGGGGATGGCCGACACCGGCGACGTGGTCTTGCTCTCGCCAGGCTGCGCCTCCTTCGACTGGTACGGCTCCTATGGCGAGCGGGGTGACCACTTCCGGTCGATCGTTGAGCGGCTGATGGCCGGCGATGCCAGCGCGCTGAGCGAACCAACCGATCCCCCCACTCCAAATTCCCCCAGTCCAGGAGACCCCGACCCGTCGTGACCGTTCTTGGGAACCTTCGACAAAGCCTCGGCCTCGAGGCCGACAACCGGGGGGCCGAAGCGCGCTCGAAGCCGACCGCGACCAAAGAACGCAGGCCGAAACCGAGACGCGGCCAACCCGCGGCGGCTCGGGAACGGGCTCAGTCGGCCCGCACCAAACGGCCACGGCACGCCCACGCCCTGTTCCTCACCTTGTTTGGCATTGTGTTATCGCTGACCGTCTTTGGTCTGATGATGGTGCTGAGTTCGTCGTCGGTGGTGTCGCTGCGCGAGAACGGCCACATCTGGGGCGTGTTCAACAAGCAGTTCATCTGGGCCGGGTGCGGCAGCATCGCCATGGTTGTGGTGATGCAGACCCCGTACCGGATGTGGCGCAAGCTGGCCATGCCGTTGCTGATCGCCAGCATCATCGCCCTGGTGTTGCTGCTGTTACCGATACCGGGGCTGCGCCACACGGTGAACGGCTCGACTCGTTGGCTCGGGCTCGGGATCTTTATCTTCCAGCCGTCGGAGGTGGCCAAGCTGGCCGCGGTGCTCTTTACCTCGGATCTGTTGAGCCGTCGGATGAGTCGGATGGATGACTGGCGTCAGACGCTGCGACCGGTACTGATGGTGACCGGTCTGTTGTGTGCCCTGATCGTGGTCGAGCCGGACCTTGGTACTTCGGTGGTGTTGGCTGGCATCGTCGGGGTGATGTTGTTTGTGGCCGGTATCCGCCTGGCGCCCCTGGCCGGCATCTCCGTGGCTGGTCTGGGACTCGTCTTTGCCTTGGCGGCATCGGCCGACTACCGGCGGCGACGGCTCGTGGGCGTGTGGGATCCATGGGACGACGTCTTTGGTACCGACCAACAGACGATTCAAGCGCTGGTTGGCATCGCCAACGGTGGCACCACCGGCTCCGGGCTCGGGGCCAGTCGAGTGAAGTGGCAGTACCTGCCGGAGGCCCACAGCGATTTTATTTTCGCCATCATCGCTGAGGAGACCGGGCTGTTGGGTGCGGTCGTGGTGATCAGCCTCTTCCTCGGCATCGGCATCTTCGGCACCCAGACCGCGCTGCGGGCCCCAGACCCGTTTGGCACCCTGCTGGCGGCCGGGGTCACCGCGTGGATTCTGCTGCAGGCACTGATCAACCTGGCCACCGTGGTTGGCGTGGTGCCGATCACTGGCGTGACCCTGCCGTTTGTGTCGGCTGGTGGTTCGTCGCTGGTGGTGATGATGGTCGCGGCCGGGATCCTGCTCAGCATCGCCCGCGATACCCGTCCGAGCCGGGGCAGAAGAAAAGCCAAGCGCAAAGCTCGCAACCAACGCCTCACCCAGGCGGCGGAAGCCAAGAGAAAAGCCCAGCAAGAACGGGCCAAGCTCCGGGAAGAAGCCAACAAACCAGAAGAACCGGTCTACATAGACCTTACCGATACAAAAGAACCGGCAAACAGCGGCGTCTAACCAACGAAGACGTAACGTCCCAAGACCGCCCGAGCATGCGATCATGCCCTCCAGGGCATGCGAGCCAGAGAGCAGACAAGCGCCTCCGTGGCGCCAGAACGGCCGTGCGGAGCACGGTGCAACGGCGAGACGACGCAACCAACCCCTCAAAGAAAAGAAAAAGTTGCCGACCTTGCCATCACTCTTTGGTGGGCATTTGGTAGATCTGGACCGGAGCGGACCCACCCCGCGACATGCTTTCCCGGTTTCTTTGGCCAGTCAGGACCGCTTTGGTACCCCAGCAAGATTCCCCCCCGTTGTCGTCTGATCCCCGCGCCGTCTGGCTGATGGTTGCCGGTGGCGGAACCGCGGGACATCTCACCCCGGGTCTGGCGGTGGCGGGCGAGTTGCTTGAGCGCGGCCACGATCGGGACTCGATTGTGTTTGTCGGCAGCGCGAGGGGGCTTGAAGCCCGGCTGGTGCCAGAGGCCGGTTACGAGGCGGTGCTGTTGCCGGGACGCGGTATTCAACGTCGCCTCACCAAGGACAACCTCGGCGCCATCAAAGGGCTGATTCAAGCCTTTGGTCAGGCGCATCGGTTGTTGGGTGAGCGTCGACCGCAGGTGGTGTTGTGCCTCGGCGGTTACGCCAGTGTGGCCACCGCGTTGTCGGCGGTGCTGCGTCGAGTGCCGGTGGTGATCACCGAACAAAATGCCCGGGCCGGGTTGGCCAACCGGCTGATCGGTCGTTTCGCCAAGGCTGCGGCGGTGCCGTTTGCCGAGACCGATCTGCCCCGCGCCATCGTCACCGGCAACCCGGTGCGCGGCGACATCCTCACGGTGGATCGCACCCGCGACGCCAAAGCGGCGCGTGACGAGTTGGACCTGCCCGCTGATCGCACCGTGATCAGCGTGTTCTCGGGTTCGCTTGGTTCCCGCACCATCAACGAGGCGGTGCTGGGGGTGCTTGAGCGGTTGGCCGATCGCAGCGATCTGGCGATTCGCCATGTGGTGGGCGAGCGCGACTGGGATCAGCTTGAGGAGCGGGTGCCTCCGCTCCCTGGCGACGGCCTGTTCTATCAGCCGGTCCGCTACGAGAGCCGAATGGATTTGCTCTATGCGGCCAGCGATCTGGCCCTGACCCGCGCTGGCGGGTCGACGGTGGCCGAGTTGGCGGTGGTGGGCTTGCCGGCGATTCTGGTGCCGTTCCCCACTGCTCCTCGCGACCATCAAACCGCAAACGGAGCTGCGCTCGCCGACCGAGGTGCCGCTGTGCTGGTGGCCGACGATGAGTTGACCGCCGAGCGGCTCCACAGCCTGATCGAGGAACTGGGTGTTCCGGAGCGTCTGGCGGCGATGAGCGATGCCGCGGCTGGTTTGGGGTATCCGGATGCTGCGGCCGCAGTGGCCGATCTGGTGACCGACCACGCCACCGAGTCGCCAGCCCTCGACAACACACCATGACCGCTTCGGAGGCTGGCATCGAACCGGGTATGGCCCCCGACCTGAGCGGTCCGCGAGCGATTCATCTGATCGGTATCGGCGGCACCGGCATGCGGGCCATCGCCACCGTGCTGGCCGAGCAGGGCCATCGGGTGAGCGGTTCCGATGCTGCGGATTCCGAGGTGCTCGATCGGTTGCGGAGCCTCGGCGTTGATGCCTGGGCTGGCCATCAACCCCAACGAATGGCCGACGTCGACTACGTTGCCCACTCCACCGCGGTTCCGGAAACCGATGCCGAACGGGTCGCCGCGACCGAGGCCGGCGTGCCGGTGCTGTGCCGGGCTGATCTGCTGGCCGCCATGACCCGGCTGCGCCCGACCATCGCCATCGCCGGTACCCACGGCAAGACCACCACGTCATCGCTGCTGGCCCACACGCTGCGTCACGCCGATCTTGACCCGTCGTTTGTGATCGGCGCCGAGTTGGCCGACATCGGTACCGGTGCCCGCTGGGGGAGCGGGGAGTGGTTTGTGGTTGAGGCCGACGAGAGCGATTCCACCTTCTTGGCTCTGGATCGGGCCTGGTCGGTAGTGACGAACATCGAGGCTGATCACCTTTCCCATCACGGCACGTTCGAGGCACTGGTTGCGGCCTTTGATCGTTTCGCCGCCGGTACCAGCCACGGCGTGGTGGTGTGTGTCGACGATGAGCACAGTGCCGCCCTGGCCACCCGTATCGATGCCATCACCTACGGCACCTCGCCACACGCCACGTACCGCGTGCACGGGGTGGAGCCGAACGCAAGAGGCGTCCGCTTCCTGATCGATGCCCCGAACCACCCGTCGACTCTGGTCGATCTGCCGATGCCGGGCGACCACAATGTGGCCAACGCGGCCGCCGCTTTTGCCGTGGCTATGGAAATCGGTGTTGACCGCGAGGTTGCCGCCGCCGGCTTGAGCAGTTTCGCCGGTGTCGCTCGGCGGTTCGAACACCGTGGCGAGGCCAACGGCATTACCTACGTGGACGATTACGCCCACCTGCCCACCGAGGTCGCGGCGGCCATCGAGGCAGCCCAGTCCGGGCCGTGGGACCGGGTGGTTGCCACCTTCCAACCCCATCGCTTTACCCGTACCCGGGACCTGTGGCAGGACTTCACCGATGCGTTTGTCGGGGTTGATCAGTTGGTGCTGTGTGGGATCTACACCGCTGGCGAGGCGCCGATCGACGGCGTGACCGGCTCGTTGTTGGCTGACGCGGTTTCGGGGGCCCATCCCGAACAGCCGTTGACCTATGTTGAGACCCTCGATGAGGTCGAGGCCCATCTCGCCGCCGAGTTACGTCCGGGGGATCTCTGTTTGACCCTCGGAGCCGGGGATCTGACCACGATGGCCGATCGACTTTTGGCCCGTACCGATCCGCCGGGCTCGGTCCCGTCGGTGGAACTGCGGGCCGGCGAGGGCCGGGGTCCATCCGCGGGATCCCGGAGTGGGTCGACCAATCTGATTCGGTGAGCACGGCACCACAGAATTCAGCCCCCAAGAACTCTGAGAGAGCGGCCCGCCTGCGCCTGGCTGAGGAGCAGTTGGGGGACCGGGCCCGAACCGGGGTTTCGATCGGAGCGCTGACGACCTATCGAGTCGGCGGTACCGCCGCCCTCTTTGTCGAGGTGCACAACGATGCCGATTTGGCTGCGGTCTCGGCCGCGGTCAAGGCCAGCGGCGTCGACACGCTGCTGGTGGGTAAGGGGTCGAACCTGTTGGTTCGCGATGGCGGTTTCGCCGGCCTGGCCGTGATGTTGACCGGATTTGATGCCATCGCTATTCCCGAAGAGGCCATAGAGCCGGGGGCGCCTGGCTCTCCGGTGCTCGTGCGGGCCGAGGCCATGGCTTCACTGCCCGTGGTGGCCCGCAAGACCGCGGCACGGGGTCTGACCGGCTTTGAGTGGGCCGTTGGGGTGCCGGGTTCGATTGGCGGGGCGGTTCGGATGAACGCCGGCGGCCATGGGAGTGATATGGCGGCGGCGCTGACCCGCATCCGCCGATGGACCCTCTCGACCGGCGAAGATGAAGTGGTGTCGGCGTTCGATCTTGACCTCTCCTACCGCAGTTCCAATGTCACCCCCGATCACGTCGTGGTGTGGGCCGAACTTGAGCTGGCGGTGGGTGATGCAGAGCGTTCCGGCAAGGAACTGAAGGAGATCGTGCGCTGGCGCCGGGCCAACCAGCCCGGTGGCCAAAACGCTGGCTCGGTCTTCACCAACCCACCCGACGATTCGGCGGGGCGGTTGATCGACGCTGCCGGTTGTAAGGGTTTGCGCCATGGGTCTGCTGAGGTGTCCACCAAGCACGCCAACTTCATCCAGGCGGACGAGGGTGGTTCCGCCGATGACATCTTGGAGTTGATGGCGCAGGTCCAAAGCCGGGTGCAGGACTCCTTCGGTGTTGCTTTGCATGCCGAGACCCGGGTGGTCGGCGAGCCTCGATGACCGAGTTGCACGATCCGTCGAACCAGAGCGATCCCTCGGACCACCGGCCCGCTTCGGCCCGGCCGGGTGCGGCTGGTGGTACCGCCACCGCAGTGCTCTCCGAGCGGCCGCCACGACCTGGAAGCCCCGACGATGACGCAGTCGTCATCGAGCTCCGGCCCCGAGTGACTCCCGAGCGGACCGAGCGCCCGGAGCGTCGGGATCCCACGCCACGAACAGAGCAACGTGAGTATTCGCCGGCCGAGATGGCGGCCCGGTTGGGCCGACCGAACGTGCCGGTCGATCCGCGGATGGCGGCCCGTCGGGCCGATGTGCGAAGCGAGCGCCGGCGTCGCCGGATGCGTCGGGCCGCGTGGGCCGGTATGCCTTTGTTATTGCTCTGTGGTCTGTTTGCCTTGACCCGGTCTTCGTTGCTCGATGTCGACCGCATCGATGTGCGTGGTGCGGAAAACACCTCCCGGCAGGCGGTCCTGGCTGCGGCCTCGGTCGATCGGGGCCATCCGATGACCGATGTCGATTTGCGAGGTGCCCGAAATCAGATCGCCGAGTTGCCGTGGGTTGCTGAAGTGTCGGTGCAGCGACGCTGGCCGGGACGGATTCAGGTCGATCTGGTCGAGCGGGAGGCGGTGGCCTCACTCAAGGCCGATGACGGGTCGTGGTATCTGGTTGATGCTGAGGGGTTTGCCACCGCGCGGGCGGTGCGCCCGGCGCCTGGGCTTACCTCGGTGCCCGGGTTTGACCGACCGATCACCGTGGGCGAGGTCATCGACCGTGATGGCCAGGCTCTGGTGACCGTGGCTTCATCGCTGCCTCGAATCATTAAGCGCGATACCGACCAGGTCTCGGTCTCGACCGAGGTTGGGGTCGAGTTGGTGATGGGCTCGATTCGGGTGCTGGTGGGGTCCGATGATGATCTGGATCTCAAGATGATTGCGCTGAGTGCGGTGTTGGATCAGGTCGACATGGCAGACGTTTGTGCGGTCGATGTTCGCGTACCTGATTTTCCGGCAGTGAAACGGGACAGTTGTCCCTGAAAAGGCAGCAAAAAGCTCCCTCGCGGCGCTGGCGTGGTCACAATGCGTGCTGTCAGGCCAGGGAGTCGCTCACCGTGAGCGACGGGGCGCATGTCGTGGTTGAATCACATCGTTGCGCGCACTAGGTTCACACCGCACCGCGCGAGGCCCTTGCCTAAAGGCTCCGATGCAGGAACCCCCCGGCAATCGTTCGCAAAACTAGCGGTGTAGAAGAGGCAACGGGTGTACCCCGAGCCTCATAGCCCAAACATGCGCCCCAGGGTGCGCCTGCGGATTCACTATCCGTAGTTTTTGACGAGCGGTGGAGGAATAGACGACACATGGCGATCGATCCCCAGAATTACTTGGCGGTCATCAAAGTCGTTGGTATCGGCGGCGGTGGTGTGAACGCGGTCAACCGGATGATTGATGCCGGACTCCGGGGAGTCGAGTTCATCGCTATCAACACCGACGCCCAGGCTTTGTTGATGTCGAACGCGGACATCAAGCTCGATATCGGCCGTGAGCTGACCCGGGGCCTCGGTGCCGGCAGCGACCCGGAGGTTGGCCGTCAGGCCGCCGAGGAGCACCGGGAGGAACTGATCGAGGTGCTTGGTGGCGCCGACATGGTTTTTGTCACCGCTGGCGAGGGTGGCGGCACCGGCACTGGTGGGGCGCCCGTCGTGGCCGAGATCTCCAAGGAACTCGGTGCGCTCACCATTGGGGTGGTCACCCGACCGTTCACCTTTGAGGGTCGGCGTCGCGCCGAACAGGCCGAATTGGGTATCGAGCGGCTCCGCAGCGCCGTCGACACCCAGATCGTCATCCCGAACGATCGACTGCTCTCGATGGCCAGCGAAAAGACGTCGGTGCTGTCCGCCTTCAAGATGGCTGACGACGTGCTGCTTCAGGGTGTTCGCGGTATCACCGACCTGATCACCACCCCGGGCCTGATCAACACCGACTTCGCCGATGTCCGCAAGGTGATGACCGACGCCGGTTCGGCGTTGATGGGAATCGGCCGTTCGTCCGGTGAGAACGCTGGCACCAATGCGGCTCGGATCGCCATCTCCTCGCCGTTGCTTGAGGACTCGATCGACGGCGCCCGGGGCGTCTTGCTGAGCATCTCTGGTGGCGAGGAGCTTGGCCTGCTCGAGGTCAACACTGCGGCCCAGGTGATCCACGACGTGGCCCATCCCGAGGCCAACATCATCTTCGGCACGGTCATCGACCCCGACCTCGGTGACGAAGTTCGGGTCACGGTGATCGCCGCGGGCTTTGACCGCTACGACAACGACCTTGATGATGGCGCGGGCACGGCAAACCTCAGCGGTGGGGCGCAGGCCGAAGAGGTCATCGACATCGACGCCGAGTCCGAGATCGATCTCACCGAGTCCGGTGCGGGGGAGCCCGTTGAGGCGCCAGCTCCGGAGGCCGAGTCAGGCCCAGCCGACATCTTTGCTGACGGCAGCGACGGCGACGACGAGTTCGACGTTCCGTCCTTCCTGCGCTGACGCTCCAGTCGAGCTGAACGTTCCAAAATCGCCGATGGTGCTGACGCGATGATCTCGCGGTCGGTTTCAACATCGACAACCACGATCGAGGCCCGGTTCACCGGGGCGGACGACGGCGACTTCTTTGTAGCCTTACCTGCCTCTGAGCTGGGTCCTCGACGCGCCCTGGTGCACCCGCGGCCGTGGGTTTGGCTGCGTCAGGTCCATGGCGCAGGGGTGGTGGAGGTGGCTGATGCCGCCGCGGCGGAGCGTCTGGCTGGCACCGAGGCGGACGCGGTGGTGACCGTGGCCGACGACCTGCCTGTGGCGATTCACACCGCCGACTGTGGGCCCGTGCTGCTGGTGGGCGACAGCGGTCAGCTGGGGGTGGCCCATGCTGGCTGGAAGGGGGTGATGGCTGGAGTGTTAGGAGAAACCGCCGATGCGCTCCGTCGACTCGGAGCCCTGCGGCTGCAGGCGGTGCTGGGTCCTGCGATCGGCCCAGAGTGCTATGAGTTCAGCCCCGATGATCTTTCCCGGTTGGAGCAGCGGCTGGGGCCAAGCGTGCGGGCCACGACATCACAGGGCAACCCGGCGCTCGACATGCGGGCCGCCGTGCGTCAGGAGTTGATCTCGGCCGGTATTGAGGCCGATGACATCGAGGTCATCGAGCGCTGCACCGCCTGTGACCCCGGCTTCTTCTCCCATCGGGCGCGTGTCGATCGTGGCCGACAGGCCCTGGTCGCCTGGCGAGCGTTGGAGGAGTAGCGGGACAAGGCATCATGGAGCGGTGAGTGATGTTGATCCACCCCTGAGCCGCGTTGAGCCCGATCCAGCGGTGGTGGAGGAGTTGGCGGAACGGTTGACAGCGATCAAGGAACGGATCGTGGCTGCTGGGGGAGCGGACGTCACGCTGGTGACCGTTACCAAGGCCCATCCGGCGGTGGCCGCGGTGGCTGCCATCGCCGCCGGAGCCACCGACCTGGGCGAAAACTATGCCCAGGAATTCCTGGCCAAGCGAGCTGAGCCGGGACTGGCGGGCGCTGACGCCCGGTGGCACTTCATCGGCCAGCTGCAGTCCAACAAGGTGCGGAAGCTGGCCGGCCATGTTGATCTCTGGCACAGCTTGGACCGGCCGTCGGTGATCGACGAGGTGGCAAAACGGGCGCCGGGGGCCGCGGTACTGATCCAAGTCGATGTGGCCGGCGAGCCAGGCAAGGGTGGTTGTGCGGTCGGTGACACCGAACCGCTGGTGGGGCGGGCCATCGACGCCGGTCTCGACGTACGGGGGTTGATGACGGTCGGTCCCAACGGGCCGGCAGAGTTGGCTCGCCCGGTGTTCTCCTGCCTGGCAACCATGGTCGCCGAGCTGGGTTTGTCGGAGTGCTCGATGGGCATGACCAACGACCTGGAGGTGGCCGTTGGCGAAGGGGCCACAATCGTCCGGGTCGGTACTGCGATCATGGGAAGCCGCTGACCGAACCGGCGGGCTGGCTGAATTCAGTGCGGTTCTTCGCGCGCTCCGTAGCGCGGGGGACAGTAAACCTGACGTTCGCGTGGGGAATTTGTTGGTATACACAACGGGTCGCGTAGGCATGGCTAGAATCCGTCCGGTTAGGCGGTGGATGCGAAACCAGGTCGCACCCCGGTCGGAGGTACCAACGACATGTCGGTGTTGCAGCAATGACGGTGTTCAAGAGGTCGATGCACTGGCTTGGACTCGGTCCAGACGAAGACTACGACTACGACGAGTCCTATGACGAGGACTACGACACCGATGCCGAGCTTGCTGGCGCGCCGGTCGAGGAAGAAGTTCGTGTGGTCGCCGCCTCGCCTGTGCGTCCGGTGCCCCGCCCGCTTGAGGAGCCGCCGCGCCGCGCTGGCGCCGTAGGTGGTCATCGGGCGCCCCGCGCTGCAGTGGCTGGCTCCCAGCCAGCCCGACCGGTAGTGGTCGTTCCGGCTTCGTTTGACCAGGCTCAGGAAGTCGCCGACACCTTCAAGGAGAGCGTTCCGGTCATCGTGAACCTCCAGGGCGCCGAACGCGACCTGTCCCGTCGGCTGATCGACTTCTCAAGCGGCCTTTGTTACGGCCTTGGTGGCCACATGGAAAAAGTGGCCAACCAGGTATATCTCCTCACCCCGAGCGACGTGACCGTCTCACCGGAAGACCGCCGTCAACTGCGTGAGCGTGGGTTGACCGACCGTTAGCTTCGGATCATGACAAACGGCCTTCTCTGAGCCCAACGGTCCATCTCGTCGCCCTTGGTGGCTTCCCCACCACTCTTTGGCTCTTTCGCCAAGTCGAGGGGCGCGATACCTTAGGTCTTCAGGCCACGCCACGGGGGCGTAGCCTTACCTGTTTCGGTTCTTGTGAGCCAGGAGGACCATGGACGTCACGCCGGAGAGTCTTCGAGAGGTCAAGTTCAGAGACGCGCTCCGCGGCTATGACCGCAACGAGGTCCACCATTTCCTTGAGCATGTTTCCGGCAGTGTGAGTCGCCTCCGGGATCAGCTTCGTGAAGCAAATGACCGAGCCGACGCCGCCGAAGCGCGTGTGGCTCGAGCAGAAGCTTACGCGCGTGAGTCGGGTGAGTCGGACGATACCCTGCGGCGCACCCTGGTGTTGGCCCAGCGCACCGCCGATGCTGCCATCCGTGAAGCGGAGGAAGAGTCGGCCGAGATTCGCGCCTCCGCTCGCGCTGATGCCGAGCAAATCGTTGCCGATGCAACCGCCGAGAGGGACTCGTTGAAGGCCGCGGCCAAGACCGAGGCCGACGGCCTGTTGAGCGAGGCCCGTGATCGGGCTGCGGCGACCACGGCGGAGAGTTCCGACGCTGCGAAGGCGTTGACCGAGTCGTCGGAATCCGAAGCGCGCGAGCGGCTTCGGGCCGCGCAGGCGAAGGCCGATCAGCTGCTTCTTGACGCCCGCATCGAAGCCGATCGACGCGACAAGGAAAGCGCCGAGTCGGCCGAGCAGGTCACCACCGAGGCCGAGGCCGCGGCGACCAAGACCCTGGCCGATGCCGAGGCCGCAGCCGTTGAAGTTACCGAGACCGCCGCGAGCCGGGCGAAAGAACTGTCGGCCAAAGCCCAGGCCGAGGTCGACTCTGCGGCCGACCGGGCCAAGGGCGAAGCCGAAACCATTCTGGCCACCGCGCAACAGGATGCCGATTCGCTGCGCGCTGATGCCGCCAGCGGCGCCGCCCAGCGCACCGAGGAAGCCGATGCCGAGGCGGCCAAGATTCTCGCTTCAGCCACCAAGGAGTCGGAGGAGACTCGAGCGGCAGCCAAAGCTGAAGCCGAACGGCTCACCACCTCGTCGCGGAGTCGTGCCGATCAACTCCTGATCGTGGCTCGCACCGAAGCCGACGAGCTCACCGCAACCACGAAGTCAACGACCGAGCACCTGCTTGAGGCGGCCCACACCGAGGCCGAAGAGCTGTTGTCGAATGCCAAGACCACCTCGGCCACCGCCAAGGCTGAAGCCGACAAGCTCACCAGCGATGCCGCCGCCGAAGCCTCTCGCGTCAAAGCGGAGGCTGAGACCGCGGCCGAGAGCCTGAAGGCATCGTCGACCAAGGCCGCAGCTGATCTGCGGGCCAAGGCTGAGCGCGATACCAAGGCTCAGCGGGACGAAGCCTCGGCTGCCCTGACCGGCGCTCGAGCCGAGCGCGAGGAGATGCTGGCTGCAGCTCGCACCGATGCCGACGCCTTGACCAAGCGGGCTCGGACCGAGTCCGAGTCGCTGCGGGCCAACGCCAAGACCGATGCCGCGAAGGTGACCAGCCAGGCCAAGGCCGAGGCGGAAGCGCTCAAGGCGGAGGCCGAGGCGGCCAGCAAGGAAGTTACAACCAAGGCCAACACCGAGTCTGAGCGGATGTTGTCGTCGGCTCGCAGCGAGGCCGCCCTGCTGCGCACCTCGGCCCGCGACCGGTCGGAGAAAGCTGCGACCGAGGCCGACGAGCTGTTGGCTGCGGCCCGGGCTGAGGCTGAGGATCTCACCACCACATCGAAGGCCGAGGCCGATCGGCTCACCAGCGAGACCGAGAAGCTGGTCACCAGGATTCGTTCGTCGGCCGAAACCGCGGCCGCGGAGATGCGCCAGTCGGCCCGAACCGAGTCGGACAAGATGTTGGCTGCGGCGACCACCGCAGCTCAACAGACCGAGGCCGACTCGTTGGCCGAGGCCGAGCGTTTGGTCGGCGAAGCGACCGCCGAAGCAGAGCGGATCCGGGTCGAAGGGCTCAACCAGGCCCGACGTGAGGCCGAGGCTCGCCGGGCCGAACTCGCCGACGGTACGGCGGCGATGGAGGTCGCTCGCGCCGATCTGATGGCTGACGTTGAGGCCCTCGATACCCATCTGCGGCTGCAGCGCAGCGCATTGGCTGAGGCCAGTGAGCGGCTGAACTCGCTATTGGCTGACCCAGGCGCCCTGGGCGCCTTGAGCGATCCTCCAAAGGTCCAGGGGACCTCGATGCCCGATGTTGGTGAGCTGCCTCCGCTGGAGTTTGCCCAGGACACTCCGGCGTCAGCCAGTGTTGATGACCTGGTCTCCAGCGCCAAGACAGCCAAGGCCAAGCCGTCGGAAGAGAGCGACGCCAAGGCTGAAGCCGCCGATAAGGCCGACGAGTCTGACAAGGCTGACAACGCTGACAAGGCCGAAGACGCAAAGAAGGTCGACAAGGTCGACAAGGCCGACAAGACAACAGTTAAGGCCGAAGACGCTGACAAGACTGACAAGACTGACAAGGGCAACGAGGCAGACGGTCAGGCTTCAACAAAGCCGGTTTCCCTCATCGATATTGGTGGCGACACTTCGTCGAAGAGCCTGGATCTGACCGACAGCGCCAAGAGCAGCGATGGCGGTGGCAGCTCGGCAAGGATCGCCAACCCGACCGGTGTGGAGAAGCTGCCGCCGCCGGTCATCATCGATTCGTCCGGCTTTTCTGATGACGACGCTGGCGGCGGCGACCTTCCCGGCCTCGCCTCGATGCCGGTTCGACGCGAGGTCGATATCGATCTGACCGCTTCTGACTTGGCGACGGACTCGGTCCGGCCCGCACCGCTTTCCGATCTTCCCGAAGCCGTTTCCGCCCCAAAGTCGGGTCAGCCGCTGTTCGAAAAGCTCGATGACGATCTTTCGGCCAACCCAAGTCGCTCCGCTGCGGATCTGACCGATCTGGCGCCGCCGCCGGCCGCGATCGATCTGGTGAACGGTGATGCGCAAGCGAGCGAGCCGCTTCCGCCGCCGCCGGAGGATGAGCGTGGCGTCCTCAACCTGGACGACCTTTCGGGGTCGACCGGCGGCCTTGAAGACCGCGTCCGGTTCGGGCGGCGTCGCCGCTAGCGGAGCACCTCGTTCTGTGTTCTAGGCGTCGATAACATCAAAGCCGAACCGCACGCTGGCGCTGCCGAGCGGCACCTCGTTGGGTACCCCGGAGTTTGCGTCCGGGCCAACCATGTCGACCGTGCGGGCCAGCACCTGCTCGGCGATCCAGTCCTGGTGGGTGGTGAGCGCCGAGGCAACGGAGCTCTCTGCGGTGTCGTCGACGGCGATGCGAAGGGCGATGCGGTCTGCGACGTGCAGGTCGGCCGCTTTTCGGCCTTCCTGGATGTGTCGGACCATGTCTCGGGCCAAGCCTTCGGCGGCCAGCTCCGGGGTCACTACCAGGTCGAGGTCGACCACGGTGTCATCGGTTCCGACGCTGGCCGAGGCATGCCCGGCCGCACCGTCGGCTTCGGCCGCTTCAGAACCGCTGTCGGTTTGCAGGACCATCTCGTATTCGTCGTCGCCGAGTCGATGCCCGGCCACCTCGATGCCGCCGTCGTCGGTGCGGGTCCAGTCGCCGGCTTTGGCGGCCTTGATGACGTTTTGCACCTCGCCACCAAGGCGGGGTCCGAGAACTTTGCCGAGGGGCTTCAGCACGAAGGTGCCGAAGGGGGAGACGTCGTCGGTGAAGGCCACTTCCTTCACGTTGATTTCGGCGGTGATGAGATGGGCGAGGGCAACGAGTCCGTCGCTGTCGGGGCCGGCGACGGTGAGGGTGGCCAGCGGGGTACGAACCTTGATGCCGTTCTCTTCGCGAAGCATCAACGCCGCCGAGCAGATCTGTCGAACCCGGTCCATGTCGGCGACCAGGTCGGGGTCGGCCGGGAAGGTTTCGGGATCGGGGTAGTCGGCCAGGTGGACCGAGGTGCCGGTGAGGCCGCGATGGATTTCGTCAGCCAGGAAGGGCAGGAGCGGCGCCGAGACCTGGGCCAGGGTTTGTAGCACCAGGGCCAGGGTGTCGTAGGCGTCGTGTTTGTCGGCCACCTCGGCCGGGGCGGCGTCATCGGCGGTCCAGAATCGGGATCGGCTGCGGCGGATGTACCAGTTGTTGAGCGCGTCGACGAAGCTGTCGATTTCGGTGCAGGCGCCGGCCAGGTCATAGGCATCGAGTCGAGCCATCACCCCGTCGACCAGCGTGCGGGTTTTGGCCAGCAGGTACCGGTCCAACAGCGCGGTGGAGTCGGCCCGTGGTTTGGCCCTGCGGTCATCGACGTTGGCGTAGGAGGTGAAGAATCGGTAGGCGTTCCAGATCGGGTTGAGAACCAACCGGACCACTTCGGCGATGCCGGAACCGTCGGCGTCGACCCGCAGGTCGAGACCACGCAGGATTGGTGACGAGACCAGGTACCAGCGGAAGGCGTCGCTGCCGTAGGTGGCGAAGATCTCTTTCGGGTCGCGGTAGTTCTTGAGCCGCTTGGAGAACTTGCGGCCTTCACCGTCGAGCAGCACCCCGTGGCAGATCACGTTCGAAAACGCGGGGCGGTCGAAGAGCGCAGTGGCCAGCACGTGCATGGTGTAGAACCAGCCGCGGGTTTGGGCCATGTATTCAACAATGAAGTCGGCCGGGTTGTGGGTGTCGAACCATTCGGAGTTCTCGAACGGGTAGTGAACCTGGGCGTAGGGCATCGAGCCGGACTCGAACCAGCAGTCGAGCACTTCTGGCACCCGCCGCATCATCGACTCACCGCTGGGGTCGTCGGGGTTGGGGCGGACCAGGTTGTCGATTTCGGGCCGGTGGAGGTCTTTGGGTCGCACGCCGAAGTCGGCTTCGAGTTCGTCGAGCGAACCGTAGACGTCGATGCGGGGGTATTCCGGGTTGTCGCTGCGCCACACCGGTATCGGTGATCCCCAGTAGCGGTTGCGCGAGATCGACCAGTCGCGGGCGCCCTCGAGCCATTTGCCAAAGGCGCCATCGCGGACGTGGTCGGGGATCCAGTTGATCGACTGGTTGAGTTCGATCATTCGGTCCTGGATGTCGGTGACCCGCACGTACCACGACGACACGGCGCGGTAGATGATCGGCGTGTCGGTGCGCCAGCAGTGGGGGTAGTTGTGGTCGTAGGTGTCGTGGCGGACGATTCGGCCCCGCTCTTTGAGGGTTTTGATCACCTCGGGGTTGGCCTCAAAGACGTTGATGCCTTCCCAGTCGGGCACTTCGGAGGTAAAGCGGCCGGCGTCATCGACCGGCACCACTACGGAGATGCCGTTGGCCGCACACACCCGTTGATCGTCTTCACCGAAGCCGGGGGCCATATGCACCACGCCGGTGCCTTCTTCGGTGTCGATGAAGTCGCCGGCGAGTACGTGGAAGGCGTTCTCGGCGTCGCTGAAGTAGTCAAAGAGTGAGGTGTAGCTCGAGCCGACCAGTTCGGCGCCAGCGACGGTGCCAACCTGCTCTGCACCCTCGAGTTGGGGCGCGTACTTCTCCAGTGCCGCTTCGGCGAGGACATACTCCGAGCCGTTGAGGGCCATGACCGCATAGGTGATGTCGGGTCCAACGGCGAGGGCCAGGTTTGATGGCAGCGTCCACGGGGTGGTGGTCCAGGCCAGCAGGTACCGGGTGGTGCCATTCTCGGCGTTGTTGTCGTCGCGGTGCAGTTCGAACGAGACGGTGACCGCGGGATCCTGGCGGGGGCGGGTGGCGTCGTCGAGGCGGATCTCGAAGTTCGAGAGGGGAGTTTCGGCGCCCCAGGAGTAGGGCATGACCCGGAAGTCTTCGTAGATCAGACCCTTGCGCCACAACTCCGAAAAGGCCCACATGACCGATTCCATGAAGTTGGTGTCCATGGTCTTGTAGTCGTTTTCGAAGTCGACCCATCGGGCCTGGCGGGTGACGTATTCCTCCCAGTCGCTGGTGAACTGCAGGACCGAGGACCGACAGTGGTTGTTGAAGTTCTCGATGCCGAACTCTTCGATGGCGGCCCGGCCGCTGATGCCGAGTTCCTTCTCGGAGTTCATCTCCGCTGGCAAGCCGTGGCAGTCCCAGCCGAAACGACGCTCGACCCGGCGGCCCCGCATGGTTTGGTAGCGGGGGATGACGTCCTTTACGTAGCCGGTGAGCACGTGGCCGTAGTGGGGCAGACCGTTGGCGAACGGGGGCCCGTCGTAGAACACAAACTCGTTGTCGCCACCGGGCCGGGCTTCGATCGAAGCCTCAAAGGCCCCCTCGTCGGCCCAGTGGCGCAGGATCCGCTCTTCCAGCGCCGGGTAGTCGGCCCGCTGGGCAACGTCAGGGTAAGGACCGGCGGATGTACCGGGGTCGGCTTGGGGGGTCTCAGGCGCCATAGCGGTCTTGTCGCAGTCTGTGAACAGTTGGGGCGGGTCGGGCGCGGTTCATGGTAGCGGCGAATTTCAGGGCTATCTGGGCATTTCCTTGGTCTGTGGGGGCGAAATTGGGTTCTTGAGAGAAAGTCCGACCTCGGTCCTTAAATCTGGCGAGTATTGTCCGATCATTGACCAGACGCTGAGCCTGACGTATGGTTCAGCACCTTTTCGGCTCCGAAGCCTCCGCCGCAGGGCATTACGCCTGGTCGGCACCGGTGCCCGGGGCTGACCACAACAGCTGCGACGAAGAAGGTTGCGCGTGCCTGCAAAGAAAGCCACCAAGAAGAAGGCGGCAAAGAAGACGACGGCAAAGAAGGCCTCGTCCAAGAAGGCTGCAGCCAAGAAGGCGCCAGCGAAGAAGACGGCCAAGAAAGCTGCCAGTAAAGCGGCAGCCAAGAAGGCACCGGCCAAGAAGGCCGCAAGCAAAAAGTCCACAAGTAAGACCCCGGCCAAGGCAAAGTCTCCGGCCAAATCAAAGTCCACGTCCAAGAAAACGACTAAGGCGGCTACGACGGCTACGAAAGCAAAACCGAAGACCAAGTTCGACAAGAAGTTTCTTGACGAACAGAGGGCGCTGCTCCACGAGGAGCGCGAGAAGTACGAAAAGTCGGCAACCCATCTCAAAGCGGAGGCCGATTCGCTGGTCGAGGGCCGCGAACCCGGTGATGTGCAATTCGACGAGGAGTCGGGTGATGGCGACAGTCTTGCCGTCGAGCGCGACCGTGGCCTGCACATGAGTGCTCAGGCCCGTCAGCAGGTCGAGGAGATCGATGCCGCGTTGGCTCGTATCGACGATGGCACCTATGGCATCTGCAGTATCTCGGGGAAGTCGATTCCCAAGGAACGGCTCAGGGCCATTCCGTGGGCCACCGAGCGGGTCGAAGAAAAGGTAGGCGGCTTCCGTCGCTGATGTCCCTCGCCCTCAGGTGAGGCCATAATGGGGTCAATGGACCCGACCGAGCTCAGGGAAGACCGCGACACCGACATCGAGGATGACGCGAGCCGCGACCCCGACGCGTCCGCTGACGCCGCTTCGACCAGTGCTGTCTCAACCGGTGCTGCCTTTGTGCATCCCCGGTGGCCGGGCGCGGTCCTACTTACCGCGTTCGTTGTTATCGCCGCCGACCAGCTCACCAAGTGGTGGGCACTGGAGCGGTTGAGCAACGGCCGGCTGATCGATGTCGTGGGCAGCCTGCGCTTTAACCTGGCCTTTAACTCCGGGACCGCCTTTAGTTTCGGAAGTGGACTTGGGCCGCTGATCGCGGTGGTAGCGGTGGTGATCTCCCTCGGCCTCTGGTGGACGTCGCGTTCGATGCTGAAGACCTCCAGCCTGTTGGCGGTAGGGCTGGTTGTGGGCGGGGCCATCGGCAACTTCCTTGACCGGGCCTTCCGGCCGCCGCGCGCTGGGACCGAGGACGGGTTGTTGCGGGGTGCGGTGGTCGACTTCATCGATCTGCAGTGGTGGCCGATCTTCAACATCGCCGATGCCGGCATCGTGGTGGGTGGCATCCTCATTGTGCTGCTGGGTGGTTTCGGTCCGCCGATCGAGGACGAGGTCGAAGCAGCAGCAGCAGAAGAAGAAGAAGAGATCAAAGAAGAAGACGAGGTCGAAGCCGATTCCGATGACTGATCCGGACGCCACGACTCATGACGGCATGATTCGCGAGGACGTGCCGGAGTCGCTCGATGGTGAGCGGATCGATCGTCTGGTTGCGCTTCTCGGCGACATCAGTCGGGCGGGCGCGGCCGAGCTGATCGGCAACTACCAGGTCACGATCGATGGGGTCGCAGCAAAGAACCGGTCGGTGCGGGTCACGGCGGGCCAGCGGGTCGAGTTCCCGGCCCCTCAACCGGAGGCTCCGCTGGAGGTCACCGCCGACGCTGGGATCGAGTTTGAGGTGGTCCACGAAGACGATGTTGTCGTGGTGGTCAACAAGCCCGCCGGTCTGGTGGTGCACCCGGGCCACGGCAACCCCGACGCCACCCTTGTCAATGGCCTGGTGGCCCGGTTTCCCGATATCGCCGATGTCGGCGAGCCGCAACGGCCGGGGCTGGTGCATCGCCTCGATGCCGGCACGTCCGGCCTGTTGGCAGTGGCTCGAACCGAGGAGGCCCGGCTGTTCCTGGCCGATCAGCTGATCGACCATTCGATGATGCGCCGGTATGACGCCCTGGTGCATCGTTCACCGTCGCCATCGAACGGTGTGGTCGACGCCCCGATCGGGCGGTCGGCCCGCCAGCCGACCCGGATGGCGGTGAGCCAGACCGGCCGCGAGGCCAGGACTCGGTACGAGGTTCGGGCCGCATGGACCGAACCGCTGGTGTCGTTGCTGTCGTGTGAGCTCGAAACTGGCCGCACCCATCAGATCCGGGTGCATCTCGACGCCATCGGCCACCCGGTGGTGGCTGACCCCACCTACGGACCGCGCCGCGACACCCTCGGTTTGAGTCGGCCGTTTCTGCATGCTGGCACGCTGCGGTTCCGCCATCCGGAAACCAATGAACCACTCGAGGTCCACGCGCCGCTGCCCTCGGAGCTACAGGATGTCCTTGACCGTCTCGATGCTGCCGCCGAGGCTGAGGCCGCCACCGTGGAGCCAGGGGACATCGCCGAACAACCGCGGTAGCGGGGACGGGCTTGGCGGCTAGGTGTCGGCGTTGGTAGCGGGCCAGTCGGCTTTGCCGCCGGCCATCTTGGCGATGTCGGCGAGGGTGTAGGAGTCGAGCAGGGCTCGCATTTCGTCGCCGACGGATTGCCATACCGCGAGCAACACGCACTGGCCTTCGTGGTCGCAGGCGCCGTCGGCATGGGGTTCGCCGAAGTCGCCAGCCACGATCGGGCCATCGACGGCCCGCACGATCTCACTCAGGTGAATTTCGGCTGGGGTTCGGGCCAGCACGTAGCCGCCTCCGACCCCGCGCTTCGAGCGCACCAGGCCGGCCCCTTTGAGGGCCAGCAGGATCTGTTCCAGGTAGGGCTGGGGGAGTCCGGTTCGGGCCGCGATGTCTCGAACCGAGGTGGGGCCAACGTGTTCCTCGTGTAGGGCGAGCGAGAGGAGTGCCCGACTCGCATAATCGCCTCTGGTCGAAACTCTCATCGCCTAGACGGTACTCCAAGTTCGTCGACCTGTGACCGGACGCTTCAGAGCGCTACGGTGGTGCCGATTGAAGGGGAGACCCTGGTAGTTGATGGGAACCCTGATGAAGAGAACCTGCGCCGACGGGAGTAGTGACACAAGCAGTGAGTGAAGCCGACAAACCGACGCTTCCGGACTACGCCGGGCCCTGCGTCTGCAATATCGTGCCGAGCCTGCTCGACCCGACCGGAGCCCGTCCTGGCTGGTTCCCAGATATCGATCCCAGCGTGAGTCAGTTTGTGCTGTTGGTGCTTGACGGTCTTGGTTGGGAGCAGCTTCGCGACCATCCCGAAGACGCGCCGACGCTCTCGGCTATGTCGGGACGATCGATTTTGACCGTCGCTCCGTCGACCACCGCCACTGCGCTTACCTCGATCGCCAGCGGTCTGGCACCGAGCCAGCACGGCATCCTCGGCTATCGGATCGATGTGGCCGGTGATGTGTTGAACATCCTGCGTTGGTCGGCCAACGGCAGTGATGCCCGTCGCACGGTGCCGCCGGAAGATTTCCAGGCCACGCCGCCGTTCCTGGGAACTCGGCCACCGGTGGTGACCCGAGCCGAGTTTGAGCGCTCCGGGTTCACCAAGGCCCATCTGCGCAATGTCCGCTTTCACGGCTATCGGGTGTTGTCGACGCTGCGCACCGAGGTGGCCCAGTTGGTCGACGACGGGGAACCGTTTGTGTACGCCTACTACGACGGCCTCGACAAGGTTGGTCACGAGTTTGGCCTGGGTCAGCACTACCAGGCCGAGCTGCGAGAGCTCGACCGGTTGGTGGCCGACATCATCGAGCGGCTGCCGGCTTCGGCCCGGTTGGTGGTGACTGCCGATCACGGCCAGGTCCATGTGGGCAACCATGTGATCACCGTGGCCCCCGAGCTGGTGGCACTGAGCACCCACCGGTCGGGTGAGGGCCGCTTTCGCTGGTTCCACACCAAGCCAGGAGCCGAGGCGGAACTGGCCGCCGGGCTGGCCGAGAGCTACGGCACCGATGCCTGGGTGGTTACTCGAGAGCAGACGGTGGACGAGGAGTGGTTTGGTCCGTCCATGTCGGCCGAGTTCGCCAACCGGCTCGGCGACGTGGCGTTGGCGTCGCGTACCACCGCCGCCTTCGACGATCCCGACGACAGCGGCCCGTTCAAGCTGGTGGGTCGCCACGGGTCGGTGACCGAGACCGAGATGGCTGTCCCCCTGCTCATTTCCTCCTAGTCATCCCGATTCGCCTGATGCCCCGACAGAGGGCCGCGCTCAGCGTGAGATAGGCGTTGGTCGCCGTCCCGGATTTCAAGGTCTGGCCATCACCGTCGGTAGTCATTGGTAGGTATATGCCGCGATCGCATGAAGAGTGCGGCGATACCGCCGAGTTGATACCTATGACCATTCGGCAGCGAACTCGTACCGTCCTGACCGTTCTGACCGCCTTGTTGGTCCTGGCCACCTCGTTGGTCTCGATGGGTGGCCGCGTCTCGGCCCAGTCCATGGGTTCGGGGGCGGGCGATCTGGTGGAGATCCATGTCTACCGACCGTTGCGGTTGTCGTTCGACACCACCGTCGAGATGAGCCTGAGCTCCTCAGCCTCGCCTGCGGCTGTCGGTTCCGGCGAGAGCGTGCTGACCGCGGGGTGGGACCGTGTGATCTTCACCGTCCCACGATCGGCGCAGTACCGGTACCTGCGCGTCCGGCTGATCAGGTTCGACGGCGCCAACGCCGGTGATCTGGTCGTTACCCCGTTGTGGGGCGACGACCTGGTGCCGTTGGGCATTGAAAGCGTCAGCGCCACCGATTGGCGAGGTCGAACGAGTCGGCTTCGAGTGGGCATGGCACCGGTGGTCCCTGAGCCCGATCCGGCCGCAGGGCTGGTGGAGATCCGCATGACCTGGGACGCGGCTCGTGCCCTGCCGCGCAACGGGGCATCGCTGAACCTGCACCGATCGGCCGAGCCGTGGGACACCCTTGGTCGCAACAGTTCGCCCAGTAGCGGCTTCACCTCGGAGTTCACCGTGCCCCTGACCGAGCAGTACCGCTACCTGCACGCCTTTGTTCGCGGTGAGCGCGAAGACGAACAAAAGGTGATTACCCAGCTCTGGGACGACAACCTGGTGCCGTTGATCGAATCCGTCACCTTGACCGACGACCAGGGTCGCACCGGCGAGGTCACCTTCGAGTTCCGGTTCCTCTCGGGCCAGCCGCCGGTGCCCACCGAGCCGACCGTGCCGACCAGCCCCCAGCCGGTCCCGACCGTGCCGACCGGCCCCCAGCCGGTCCCGGGAACGCGAGCCCTGCTTGCGGTGGAGGCGGCGCTCACCGGCCGAACCCTCCTGCCCGGCACCGACGAGCTGGCGGTGGTGCGGTGGCTGGCCGAACCCGACCTCGCCTTGCCGGTGGTTGAGCTGATTCGGGCCGACCTCGACGTGCTCAACCTGTCGACAAGTGGCGATGCAACAACAACGACGGTCACGGTGGCGGCCAGTCCCTCGGGGGCAACTCAGGACTTCGTGTTCAACCCGGGCGACCCCCTGGTCCTGCAGACGGCCGACCTCTGCTCGCTGAGCTTGCAGATGGGTCACCCCGATTCCTGCATCGATTCGCCGCCGGTACCCCATCCCGACATCTGCGAGCGCTTTCTGCTCACGCTGGGTCGCTGCGACCCGGTGGTGATCCCGGCCGGCGTTGAGGACCTCGTTCCGGTGTTGACATCGCGAAACTTCAGCGAGGTCGAGCAGTTCTTCCAGGAGCCTGAGCTGGTAGCCGAGCTCCAGCAGGCGATCTACGACGGCCTGGCTGAGGCTGGGTTGTCGATCGATGTCGGGACGCAGGCGCTGGTCGAGCCCAACGCCCTTCTTGTTGAGCTCGGCATCTCCGGTTTCCAGGGATCGCCGGTGCGGTTCGAGCGGAACTCCGACGGGGTTTGGCAGATGACCACCGAGAGCCTCTGTGGCGCTGCGGCCCCGCTGGGACCGATCTGCGCTGGGGATCCGCTGCGTCCGGTGGCCAACATCTGTGCTCAGCCTTTGGTCTTGCCCTGCGCCAGCCCAAACGCCTAATCGAAGCCACTACACTCCAACGCATGAGCGACACCCCGAACCCCGCGGCGCAGGCCGACACAGCAGATGTCGACAAAGTAGAGGGCGAAGTCATCGCCGAGGAGCCGGAACGCACTGGCACCATCGATGAGCCAGCCAAGATTCTTCGTATCGGCTCCATGGTGAAGCAGCTGTTGGAAGAAGTCCGCAACAGCGAACTCGACGAGGCCAGTCGGGACCGGTTGCGAGATATCCACGACACCTCGATCGAGGAGTTGGGCCAGGCGCTGTCGCCCGACCTCCGTGAGGAGCTGGAGCGCCTCTCGCTGCCCTTCGAAGAGGAAACGCCGACCGAGTCCGAGCTGATGATCGCCCAGGCCCAGTTGGTGGGCTGGCTCGAGGGCCTGTTCCAGGGCATCCAGGCCACCCTCTTTGCCCAGCAAGCCGCGGCCCAGGCCCAGCTCCAGAACATGCGAGGCCAGCTCCAAGCCGGCGGAGGTCAGCCCGGCATGGCTCCCGGCCAACCCGGCCCCGGCCAAGCAGCCACACCATCAGCTGATCCCCGCCCCGGATCCGGCCAATACCTGTAGAGCACATGGGCAAGTGTCATCGCGCTCGACTAGAAAGAGACTGCAGCGCCTCCTAGCTGCAAAAAGCTAGAGCCAAGCCCAGCCTCAGCTCCGTTCGCAGGCAGCGCAACCAGCTGTTGACCGAGTGGAGCGAGGGACGAGCGTCGGGGCCCGCTAGGGCACCGCACGAGACAAAATCCGCAGCGCGGGTCGAGGAGGAACCCCAAAGGCCCCCCAGGGGCCGACGGGTTCCCCGGATCCCGCCTTGCGGTGACAATCATGCCGGATTCCTTCGTTCACCTTCATCAGCACACCGAGTACTCGATGCTCGATGGCGCGGCCCGCATTAGCGAGGTGGTGGCTGCGGCCGCCGCCGACGGCCAACCCGCTCTCGGTATTACCGATCACGGCAACATGTACGGGGTACTCGATTTTTATCGGGCCTGTCATGACAACGGCATTAAGCCGATCATCGGCACCGAGGCCTATATGGCCCACGACAGCCGTTTCGAGCGGCCGTCGAGGCGGGGTCGGCTTGATGATTCCGGCGGCGAGACCGACGGCGGCAAGAAGCTCTACTACCACCTGTGCCTGTTGGCCGAGAACAACACCGGCTACAAAAACCTCATCCAAGTCGCCAGCCGCGCCTTCATGGAAGGTTTCTATTTCAAGCCGCGCTGTGACTGGGAGACGCTTTCGGATCACTCCGAAGGCCTGATTGCCACCACGGGTTGTTTGGGCGGTCACGTACTCCAGGCGTTGCTTCGTGACGACATGGATACCGCTATCGAGCGGGCGGCGCGGCTCCAGGACATCTTTGGCCGCGACAACCTGTTTGTGGAGATCCAGGACCATGGCCTGCCGGAGCAGAACCGGACCAATCCGGGGCTGCTGGAGATTGCCAGGAGGCTGAAGGCACCGTTGTTGGCGACCAACGACAGCCACTACGTGCACCGCGAGGATGCGGTAGCTCACGACGCGCTGTTGTGTGTGCAAACCGGTTCGTTGATGAGCGACCCGGATCGGTTCAAGTTCACCGGCGACGAGCATTATCTGAAGTCGTCTCAGGAGATGCGCAACCTCTTCGGTGAGCTGCCGGGCGCCTGCGACAACTCGTTGTGGATCGCCGAGCGGGCCGACGTCACCATCGAGTTCGGCAAGCCCCAGCTGCCGAGTTTCCCCTTGCCTGAGGGTTTCGACGACGACGACTCCTACCTGTTGCATCTCACCATGGAGGGGGCCAAGAAGCGGTGGGGCGACCCGGTGCCCGACCACATCGTGGAACGGATCGCCTTTGAGCTTCAGGTCATCTCCAACATGGGGTTCTCGTCGTACTTCATCATCACCTGGGACCTCATCAAGTTCGCTCGTGACCGAAAGATTCGGGTGGGGCCGGGTCGTGGTAGTGCCGCCGGGTGCGCCGTGGCCTACTGCCTGTGGATCACCGATCTTGATCCGGTGAAGTACGACCTGCTGTTCGAGCGGTTCCTCAACCCTTCCCGCATATCGATGCCCGATATCGATATGGACTTCGACACCCGCTACCGCGACGCCATGATCGAATACGCGGCCGAGCGTTACGGCCGCGACCATGTGGCCCAGATTGTGACCTTCTCCCAGATCAAGGCTCGGGCCGCGGTGAGGGACTCGGCCCGGGTGCTGGGTTATCCCTATGCGGTGGGTGACAAGGTGGCGAAAGCGATGCCGCCCCTGGTGATGGGGCGCGACACGCCGCTGTACGCCTGTATGGAGGAGCATCCCAAGTTCGCCGACGGCTACAAGATGGCCGCCGACCTGCGCAAGATGGCCGAAACCGAGCCCGATGTGGCGAGGGTTATCGAGGTGGGCATGGGCCTCGAAGGGATGCGGCGCAGCGACGGTATCCACGCGGCCGCGGTGGTGATTACCAAGGAGCCGCTCACGGAATACCTGCCAATTCAGCGCAAGCCGGAAAAGGGCAAGGACATCGAGGAAGCGCCGGTTGTCACCCAGTACGAGATGCATGGGGTCGAGGACCTCGGGCTGCTCAAGATGGACTTCCTCGGGCTGCGCAACCTCGACGTGATCAGCGACACGCTCGAGCTGATCGAGGCCGCCACCGGCGAAGTGCTCGATATCGACAACGTCGAACTCGACGACGAAACCACCTACGAACTGTTGAGCCGGGGCGACTCGATCGGCGTGTTCCAGCTTGAAGGCACCAACATGCGGGCGCTGATGCGGTCGCTGGCGCCGAACTGTTTTGAGGACGTCGCCGCCCTGGTGGCGCTGTATCGCCCCGGCCCGATGGCCGAGAACATGCACAACGACTATGCCGACCGTAAGAACGGTCGGCAGGAGGTCACCTTCCTTCACGAGGACGCCACCGAGATTCTTGGTGACACCTACGGCCTGATGATCTATCAGGAGTCGGTGATGCGAATCAGCCAGAAGTTCGCTGGCTTTAGCCTGGCCGACGCCGACAACCTGCGGAAGGCCTGTGGCAAGAAGGTCCGCGAGGTGATGGTCGAGCAGCGGGCCAAGTTTGTTGATGGCTGTGAGACCGAGGGTTACGGCCGGGATCTCGGCAACGAGTGGTTCGACATCATCGAGCCGTTCGCCGACTACGCCTTCAACAAGAGCCACTCCTATGGCTATGGCCTGGTCAGCTACCAGACCGCCTATCTGAAGGCCAACTACCCGTCGGAGTACATGGCCGCGCTGTTGACCAGCGTGAAGGGCAGCCTGGAGAAGGCCGCCATCTATCTGAACGAGTGTCGCCAGATGGGCATCGAGGTGTTGGTGGCCGACGTGAACGCGTCGGAGTCGGACTTCACCTCCCAGCGCATCATCGACGCCGAGACCTCAACGATGCACCTCACGATTCCCTTTGGGCTCTCCGCGGTGCGAAACGTGGGCGAGGGCATTGTGGAGTTGCTGCTGAAGGAGCGCAACGACAACGGGCCCTATATCGATTTCTACGACTTCTGCGACCGGGTGGATCTAACGGTTCTGAACAAGCGGGCCATCGAGTCGTTGATCAAGGCCGGTGCCTTCGACTCGCTGGGTCATCCCCGTAAGGGTCTGCTGCAGGTGTTCGAACAGATCATCGATCACACGGTGGCTCGCCGCAAAGAGCGCGACATGGGCGTGATGACCCTCTTTGGCGAAACCTCCGAGGAGGACGGCGGGTTCGACGAGCGAGCCACGATCGCCGAGTTGCATTTTGAGAAGTCGGAGAAGCTGGCCTTCGAAAAGGAAATGCTGGGGCTCTATGTCAGTGACCATCCGCTCATGGGGGCCGAGGCCGCGTTGCGGCGCAAGACCGACCTCACCATCAGCGAGCTGGTCGAGGGGAGCGGTGATGGCTCGGTTCGGGTTGTGGGCGGCCTGGTGGCCAGCCTGCAGCGGAAGTGGACCCGTAAGGGCGACCTGATGGCCATCTTCACCCTGGAGGATCTCCAGACCGGGGTGGAGGTGATGGTGTTTCCCCGCACGATGACCGAACACGGCCACAAGCTCGACGATGACGCCATCGTGCTGGTGAAGGGTCGGCTCGATGCCCGTGACGATGAGGTGAAGCTGATCGCCATGGAGATCGAACCGTTCGAACCGGAGATCGGTGCCCAGGCGTTGCGACTTCAGTTGCCCGATGGCGGGCTCGACCCGGAGCGGATCAACGCCCTGAAAGCGCTGCTGTTAGAACATCCGGGCGAATCGTCGGTGTTCCTGCATCTGGGCCAAACAAAGGTGCTGTGTTTGCCCGACGAATTTAACGTGGAGCTCTCCAAGGGGTTCATGGGTGAAGCTCGGGTGTTGCTGGGACCGAACGCTCTCCGTATCTGAACCGTTGTATCTGCCGCGCCGTATCCGAAGCTGGCCAAATAATTGACGGTCCAACTTGCGCCGTCGCCTTTCCGCGACTGGACTTGTGACGATCCGTTGACCCGAACCCCCGAGGACAGTTTTCGATGGCACTGCAAGTCGAAACCAAAGACTGCACCGCATTGGGCGACACCGAGTTTGCCGAAATGGCCGACCTTTGCGCCGCCGGACCGAGTGGGTTCGAGACCGGTTTTTTGTCGAAGGAGGCCGAGTCGTGGGTGCTGGCCAGCCTGGCCCACCGCGGCAGCGACCTAGTTGGCTTTTCGTTTTCGACTCTGGAACGCATCGGCGGGACACCCTCGATTCTTCTGGGTTTGGCCTCGGTGGCTCGTGATCCCAAGCGTGATGACGTGCTGCGGGCGCTGATGTCGGAGCAGTACCGCCGGGCCGTTCTGGCCTTCCCCGACGAAGACGTGCTGGTTGGGGTGCGCATGGCCGACCCTGCGGGCTTTGACGCTCTTGAGATTCTCGACGACATCGTGCCCCGTCCGGAGCACAAGGCGAGTGGCGAGGAGCGGGCCTGGGGCCGGCGACTGGCCAAGCGGTTCGGTCTCGATGGTTATGACGATCGGTCCTTCATCGCCGCCGGTGATGGCACCTTCCCGACTTCGCTCGACCATGAGCGGGCCGATGCCGATTCCCTCGACGCCGCCGTGGTCGGGTTGTTTGAGTCGGTCGACCGTGATCGTGGTGACGCTATGGTGGCCTTTGGCTGGGCCATGGCCGAGGATCTCGCCGCGCTCGGCTGAGACCGCACTCACCTTCAACCCGGGTCGTGGCCGCCGATGGAGTGGCAGACCTAACAAACCATGGCTGCCCCGACGACGAAGAAACCGAAACCCTCGGCGAGCACCGGCGCGGGCCGCTTCAGCCTGGTTTTGGGTGCGGGCGGTTTGGTGGGTATGGCCTACCACGCCGGAATTCTTGCTGCGTTAGCTGATGCCGGTGTCGATCCGGCCCGGGCCGAGTTGGTGGTGGGGACCAGCGCAGGGTCGGCGATCGGCGCTGAGGTTCGCAGCGGTCGATCGATTGAGGAGATTCGCCTTCGGGCTATTTCGGAGCCGACGGGGACCGGCGATGCTCCCACCGACCTTTTTGACCGTTCGTGGGATGGTCCGGTGGAGTTTGGCCAGCGGTTGGTGGGCTCGGCCTATGTGGTCGGCCGGTCGTTGGTACGGATCCCGGGTCCGAAGGTGCCGTTGTCGCTGCGGCGGGTGTTTCCGGCCGGCATGATGGCCGCCGATTTGGACGCCGACAGCATCGAGGATCTGGTGCCCACCGAGTGGCCGGCGGACCCGCTGTGGTTGTGTGCGGTCAACATTCGCACCGGTCGCCGGGTGGTGCTGGGCCGCCCGGGCGGCCTGGAGGCCGATATGCGCCAGGCGGTGCTGGCGTCGTGTGCGATCCCGGCGCTCTATCAGCCGGTGCGGGTCGATGGCGCCACGTTGGTTGATGGCGGCATGCATTCGTCGACCAACCTCGATTTGGCGGTCGAGTTCGGGTCGCGTCTGATCATCTGTGTGGCGCCGATGGCCTATGACCGGCGCGAGCTGCCGGGTCTGGCTACCCGGCTGATCCGGCGGCCAGCGGCTCAGGCCATTGAGCGGGAGGTGCTGCTGGCCAGGGCTAAGGGGGCTGCGGTCATGATGTTTCGCCCCACCGTCGCCGAACTGGCCCTGCACGGCGTGAACCCGATGCGCACCGTGGGCAACGAGGTGGTGGCCGATGCGGCGCGCCGGGCCGGTCGTCGGCGGCTGTCGTCGGAACGGTTCCAGCGGCTGTTGCGCCAGTTCGAACTGGTCTAGGAGCTTCCTGTGGACTTTGGCGAGGTGGTTCGGGCTCGGCGCATGGTGCGGAACTTCACCGATGAGCCTGTTGACGAGCACGTGTTGCGCACGCTGTTGGATCGGGCCCGCAGGGCGCCGTCGGCGGGCAATACCGCGGCGACCCACTTCGTGGTGTTGTCGGGTGCTGAGGCCACCGCTCGGTATTGGGATCTCACCCTGGCCGAGGAGAAGCGGGCCGATTTTCCCTGGCCGGGGCTGTTAAACGCTCCGGTTCTGGTGATTCCGTTCACCGAGCCCGGGGCCTATCTGGCTCGCTATTCCGAGGCCGACAAGGCGCGCACCGGTTTGGGGGAGGCACAGGATCGGTGGGCGGTGCCGTACTGGTTTGTCGATACGGGGTTCGCAACGATGTCGCTGCTGCTCGGGGTGGTCGATGCTGGTCTCGGCGCCTGTTTCTTTGGTTTGTTCGATCATGGTCCGGCCGTGGCCGCGGCCCTGGGCGTCCCTGAGGCCATGGTGGCGATCGGGACGGTGGCGATCGGTCACCCCGCGCCGGATCGCCGCTCGTTGTCCTCGAAACGCCCTCGACCTCCGCTCGACGACGTGGTCCATTGGGGCGGCTGGTAGCTGGGCCGGCTACCAGATGAAGCGAACGATGCCTTCGCCCAGTCGGCCGGACTTCCCGGCGCCTTTCCACCGGGCCACGCCCTGGTCGAGCACGTAGCCGAAGTAGGTGCCGGAGCTGTCGTAGTCGGCACTGGTGGCCGGGCCCTCGAGTGGGAACGACGTCTGGCTGCCGGTCTCGGGGTCGATGACCACGCCGTAGCTGGCTCCACCGCGGGCTCCGAGGCTGACGATGGCACCATCGGAAACTCTCCAGGACGGGTGGCCGAGGCGGGCGATGAAGTCGGCCGGCGGATCCGACGGGGCGGCCAGCGGCGCCAGGGGAGCCACTTCGGCCTCGCCGCCGCGGATCTGGGTGGTGAACAGCCGGGGAGCGTTGTTTTGTCGGGTCTCGACCACCAGGGCCCGACTTGTGGGCGCCCAGGCGATTCGAATCAGGTTGGTGCCGCCGGGAGCGGCTCGGCGAACCGTAGCTTCGGTGGCCAGGTTGGTGAGGACCAGGGTGTTGCCAGCCAGGCTTGCCAGGAGGAGGCCGTCGGGGCTGACTGCGGGTTCCCGACCGTTGATAACCCGTTGGGCGGGTCCGCCGGAGGTGCTGACCCGCCAGATCGAGGGACCGCTGTCGCTGCGTCGCTCGTAGTAGACGATGCGGCCGGTTGTCGGCATGGTGATGGCGCCAAAGCCGAGGTCGGTCGGAGCTCCGCTGTCGCTGGTGGGGGTCACGAGGTCTCGACGTTTGCCGGTATTGACGTCGACAGCCACCAGTTCGTCGCTGGTGGTCACCGCCACAAAGGTCCGGGGAAAGGCGTCGTCGTCATCACCCTCGATTTCGAACGTGGCCGAGTCGGGTTGGCTGACGGTCCCTTTGGGCGGCGTCGTTCCTGCTCCGACCAGGAGACCGATAACAAACACCATCGATGCCGCCAGGCCCAACCCGACAATCACCATCTGCGTCATCGCAGAGCCCTGTTGGGAGCGAGTTGCCATCACCGGCTATTGAATCACCCGGAACGGCTCAACCGAGGGAACCTGTGATTATCAAATCGATCGTTTGCATTTGAAATGTGTTGTGGGGGCCTACTACTCTGGGTGCGCACGCAACTACAGATCAATTCGGTCCTCGAATTCCCCTGTCGTGGCCTCTTCCAGCCTGGCGCATCCCGGCAATGAGGAATGCGACTCATTGAGAATCCGCGGCTGAGTTGGTTGGATGGTGGATCGACAAAAATCTGAAATAGTTCGCATATGGGTGACCGGTTTCCGCGACTTCAGTGACGGTGAGTGCGTCGCTGAAGCACGACAGTGGTCTGAGACAAAGGTCTCGGCCTTGTGGAGCGGTTGGCGTTGACATCAGGCGGAACGCGCGGTTGCATGTTCTGGCTGGGTGTTGCCGCATAGGCAGAGCCCAAGCAATGGCGGAAGGTGTTAGGCGTTGAAGACGATTGCTACCGGTGTGTCCGGTTCAGCGGCAACAAAACAGGTAACTGGTGTCCGACCCCAGCTCCGGCTGGTTGATGAGGCACCCCCGGAACTGGTCTTCGACCGACTGGACACCGCATACGTGCGGGCGATGAAGCCGTTCATCGACCGTGTTGGTGCCTTTGCCCTTCTGGTGGTCACCTCGCCGATCATCGCCGCCGTTGCGGTTGGTGTTCGCATCAAGCTCGGCCCTGGCGTGATCTTCTCCCAGCCTCGGGTCGGCAAGGACTCCAAGGTGTTCACGCTCTACAAGTTCCGCACCATGGATCCCGATCGCCGCACCGGCCAGGTTCCGTTCTCCGGCGTCGATCGCCGCCAGACCCACAAGTCCGATGGCGACCCCCGGCATTCCGGTTTCGGCCGGCTGCTGCGCAAGCTCAGCCTCGACGAACTGCCTCAGCTGGTGAACGTAGTCCGTGGCCAGATGAGCCTGGTTGGACCTCGCCCGGAGCTTGAGAGTGTGGTGGAGCGCTTCGATCTTTGGGATCATCCCCGCCACCTGGTTCGCCCCGGCATCACCGGTGCGTGGCAGATCTCGGAGTTCCGTGACGAGCTGCTCTACAAGAACATGCACGTCGACCAGGAATACCTCGACGACATTTCGTTGGCCACCGATGTTCGCATCCTGTTGTCGACCGTCGGTGCCATCAGCTCCAAAACTGGCGGCTGATCGCAACCCCTGAGCGCTGGGGTGACACACTGAAGCGGTGAACGAACCAGTGCCGGCATCATCGAGCCTGTGGATCGCTGGCGCCCGGGTCCGAACTCTGCCGGCGGCGGTGGTGCCGGTGGCCGTTGGTACCGCCGCTGCGGTCCATGAGGG
>CALAML010000136.1 GCA_937925845.1 uncultured Acidimicrobiales bacterium
CGGAAATATGCGACAAAGTTTGTTGTCCCTTTCCAACATTTCGGGGTTGCGGCGCTGCGTCTAGCCATATCGAGGGGCTATCAGCGCAGCCTTCCGCGACCTCTGGCACCGCGGTTTGCTGTGTTTCCGGGCCCCTTGTGCCGGATAGCCGGGACCTCTGGCACCGCGTTTCGCGAGCTCTGGCACCGCGTTTCGCGAGCTCTGGCACCGCGTTTCGCGACCTCTGGCACCGCGTCTTTTGCGGTCTCTGGCACCGCGCAGCCTTCCGCGGCCTCTGGCACCGCGGTTTGCTCTTTCCGGGGCCCCTGCACCGTGATGGCCGGCACCTCTGGCACCGCGGTTTCCGCGGTCTCTGCACTGCGGTGGCCGGGACCTCTGGCACCTTGCATGCTGATGCTGTTGGGCTGTCCGCGGTCGGGACGCTGGGCTGGGTCACAATGCAGAGCGTGACTGGATGGCGTTGGGCTCTCGGCCGTGTTTGCGGTGTGGTCGCGGCCGCGTCGTTACTGATGGTCATGGCCGGGTGCACCATCAACGCCGACGTGCTGGTGGCGTTGGCTACCGATGGCGGTGGTGATATTCGGGTCGAGGTGGAGGTCGACGCGGAGACCGTGGCCGAGATTGGCGGTCCCGAGGCGCTCATCACCGAGGATCTGGCCTCTACATCGTGGGTCGTTTCCCGCGAGGTGGCCGCCGATGGCTCCGTAACGGTGGTTGCTGAGCAACCCTTTGCCAGCACCGATGAAGCGGCGGACATCTTCGCCGAGATCGGTGGTGCGGGGCTCAACGGCCAGTTGGTGGCCACCCGATCCCAGCAGGATGATCAGGACGATTTCCGCATCGAGGCCGGGTTCGATTTGTCCGCTGGTTCCCAGGCGTTGATCGATGACGAGCTGATCGAGCTGTTGGGCGCTGAATTTGCCGAGCGGGCGACCTTCGACCCGGAGGCCGGCGACACGGTGAACGTCACCTTGCGCGCCGAGGTTCCGGGTGCCGATGCCCCGGCGGTGGCCAGCGGGGTTCTGGGTGTGGCTGAACCACTTGAGGTGGTGGCCACCGGCACAATCGTGCGCGCTGAACCGGGCCTGGCCCGCGCCGAAGCCGAGCGACTCCGTAGAGAGGCCGACGATGCCAGTCAGCGCTCGACGCTGTTGACCATCGTCGGTGTGGGCGGGCTTTTGGTTGCCGCCTTGCTCGCCGCCACCCGTCTCCGCAAGAGCACCTGACCTAATCCGAGCCAGTCCGAAATGTCGGCGCCTAGCGCAAAATATGCGCGTCTAGCGCCGACAATACGGGACCGGTTTCGAAATGTCGGCGCCCAGCGCGAAATATGCGCGTCTAGCGCCGACATTTCGTTTGCCGTCCGCGACCTCCGTCCGCGGTCTCTGGCACCGCGTTCCCGCGGTCTCTGGCACCGCGGAGATGCTTGAGTTTTCACGGGTTTCTGGGGTTGTCAGCGCGGCTCTTTAGTGTTGGGGCCATGTCAAAGGTGAAATCGGTGTTTGCGTGCACAGTCTGTGGCCATGAGGTGCCGAAGTGGACCGGCCAGTGCGATGGCTGTGGCGAGTGGGGCACGGTGGTTGAGGGCCGCATCCCCACCGGGCACCATCAGGCCCTCACCCGGCTGTGCGGCACCGCTCCCGCGCCGGCGGTGCTACTTAGTGATCTCACCGCTGAACCGCCGCCGGCCGAACCAACCGGCCTGGAGGAGTTCGACCGGGTTATGGGCGGTGGTCTGGTCGACGGCTCAGTCACCCTTCTCGGCGGAGAGCCCGGGGTCGGCAAGTCCACCCTGGCGCTGCAGGTGGCGGCGGCGGTCAGTCGGCGGGTTCCGGTGCTGTACGTCAGCGGCGAAGAGTCAGCCCATCAGGTTCGCGGCCGGGCCCAGCGCCTCGGCGTCCACCCCGATCAGCTGTGGCTGGCGTCGGTGAGCGACCTCCCCGAGATTCTGGCCGAGGTCGAGCGTGTCGAGCCCCAGCTGATCGTGGTCGACTCGATTCAAACGGTCCGCGACCCCGCCAACGTTTCGCCCTCCGGCTCGGTCAACCAGGTGCGGGGCTGCACTCAGCAGTTGGTGTCGGTGGCGAAAACACTGGGTTGCGCCACAGTAATTGTCGGCCACGTCACCAAAGACGGCGCTCTCGCCGGGCCCAAGCTCTTGGAACATCTGGTCGACACGGTGGCCTCGCTCGACGGCGATCGTCATCACGACCTCCGGCTGCTGCGCACCAGCAAGCACCGTTTTGGTTCCACTCATGAGCTCGGGGTGTTCGAAATGACTTCCGAGGGGCTGATCGGGGTTCCTGACACGAGCGCTCGGCTGCTGGGCGACCGCCGGATCGGGTCACCGGGTTCGGCCGTGGCCGCAGTGGTCGAGGGCACGCGTGCGGTAACGGTGGAGATCCAGGCGCTGGTTGGCGCCCCTTCCGCCGCGGCACCGAAGCGGGCCGCCCATGGGATCGACAGCTCGCGTTTAGCGCAGTTGTTGGCGGTGCTGGAAAAGCGGCTGAGGTATCCCTTCTCCACCCTTGATGTGTACGTGTCGGTGGTGGGTGGCATCAAGGTGAAGGAGCCAGCCGCCGACTTGGCCATCGCCGCTGCCGTGGTCTCGAGTGCTCTGAATACTGAGTGCCGCTCCGACGCCATTTGTTGGGGCGAGGTCGGTCTGGGCGGCGAGCTTCGTCAGGTCAGCCGGCCGGCCCAGCGCACCGCCGAAGCCAGTCGAATGGGGTTTCGGGTTGCCGTGGTGCCCACCGCGGTCCCCGGCGAAGACGAAGGTCTCGATATCACCATGAGCCCGGTCGACAATCTTGCCGGAGCGTTGCAGCGTCTCGGGCTGGCCTCCGTCGCCGCCCCATGACAGCCGCGAGTGAAGGTGGGCGCACCAAGTGCGGCCGGGTTGGGGCGAAATCTCCCATAATCCACGGGTTGCGCCTTCAGCTAGACTAAGCCCATGGATCCCCAGGGCGCCCTGCTGCGCGCACTCGAAACCGTCGCGCCCGGTACGCCGCTGCGCGAAGGTTTGGACCGGATCCTGCAGGCGGGCCGCGGCGCCCTGATCATCGTCGGGGACGACGCCGAAGTGCTCAATATGTGTTCGGGTGGGTTCCTGCTCGACGCCGCCTTCACCCCGCAGCGGGTTTCCGAGCTGGCCAAGATGGACGGCGCCATCATCTTGTCGTCCGACGCCGGCCGCATCGCCCGGGCCAATGTGCACCTGGTGCCGAACCCGAGCGTTCCCACCACCGAGACCGGTACCCGCCACCGCACTGCCGAGCGGGTCGCCCGCTGTGTTGATGTACCGGTGATTTCGGCGTCGGAAGACATGTCGATCATCGCCCTGTACTTGGGCGACCAGAAGTATCCCCTCGAGCGTTCTTCTCGGGTGTTGGAACAGGCCAACCAGGCCCTGGCCACCCTGGCCCGGTACCGCCGTCGTCTGGATACGGCGATGTCTACCCTTTCGGGGGTCGAGTTTGAGGATCTGGTAACCCTTCGTGATGTAGTCACGGTGCTGCAGGCCAGTGAGATGGTGGTGCGTATCGCCGCCGAGGTCGGGCGTTATGCCGTTCAGCTCGGCAGCGACGGGCGCCTGGTGCGCCTTCAGCGGGAGGAGCTGATCACCGGCCTCGAAGATGAGCGGCGGCTCGTGGTGGCCGATTACTTCGCTGAGGGTGAGGAGTGGCATCTCGATGAAGCCATGGCTGCGCTGGCTCTGATCGATGCCGATGAGCTGTTGAGCCTTGAGGAAGTGGTGGCCGGCCTGCGCCTGCCGATCGGCGAAAATCGACTCGACACCGCCCTGCAGCCCCGAGGCCTACGGATGTTGGCCAAGGTGCCCCGGCTCCCGGCGACCGCGGCTGCGGCCGTCGTTCGCCAGTTCGGCTCGCTGAGCAAAATCTCCAGAGCATCGGCTTCGGAGCTGGCTGCGGTTGAGGAGCTCAATGGCGCCCAGGCCCAGGCGGTCAGCGACACCCTGGCCCGTTTGGCTCAAGCCAGCATCCTCGACGGCCTGGCCTAACGCTCAGACCAAACCAAAATGTCGGAAGAAAACGACAAAGTTTGTCGCATTTTTCCGACATTTCGATGTTGAGCCCGCGGAATTTCGGCGCCGGTGGGACGAACAGGCCTAGTTGGAGAGGGCTAGTTGGAGCGGATCACCAGCTGTTCGCGGTTGGTGATGGTGTACTTGCCGTCCTGCTGTTCGATCCATCCGAGGCGGATGAACGAGCTGATGGCCTTGTTGACTCGTTCACGGGAGGCGCCGACCATGCCCGCCAGTTCTTCCTGGGTGATCGGCAGCACGAACTCGTCGTCGTCTCCAGCCAGGTCCAACAGTCGCTTGGCGGTCCGGCCGGTGACATCAAGAAAGACCGAGTCGGCCAGCGCCGTGTTCATGTTGCGGAGGCGGCCGGCGAGCAGCCGCACCACTTGCCACAGCCGTTCGGGGTCTTCGGAGTAGAGCTCGGTCAAGCAGGTGTAGGGCAGAGCCAGGACCCGTGACGGCTCAAGGGCTCGACCATCGGCCGATCGACCTTCTTCTTCAAAGAACGGCATTTCACCAAACAGGTCGCCGCGCTCCATAAGCGCCACGAGTGATTCACGGCCGTCGAACGAGCGGTTGGCGATGGCGATTCGGCCTTCGACTACCACGTAGAGATCGGCCGCTTCATCACCCTGGTGAAAGAGGAAGTCGCCACGCTTGTAGGCGCGTTCGGCCGCTTTGGTCGCCAGCTTGGCCACCACCTCGTCGTCGAGATCTGCGAATAGGCCGACGCTCGCTAAGAGCTCAACATGTTCTCCCACACCCCGCATGGTAGGCCCGTTTGGCGCGAGGGATGCGCCTTGGTAGGTCAAATGTCACGCTGGGCGAACCTGTCAAAGGGGTGTCTTCCGGATAGAGGTGGTACCTTCGTTGGTTGGGCGACTTGGGCAGGTCGCCACCAAAACCCCCACCCGGGCGAATCTCAACTGGGAGAACAATGGCATTCGATGTCGGTGACAAGGTCGTTTATCCACACCACGGTGCGGCTGTCGTCGAAAAGCGCGAAAACAAATTCGTGTTCGGCGAAGAGCGTGAGTACCTCGTGCTTCGGCTCGCATACGGAGATCTGGTCCTGAGCGTCCCTTCGGATAACACCGAAGAGGTCGGGCTGCGCGATGTGATCAACGATGAAGAGGTTGAGGAGGTGTTCGCCGTTCTTCGCAAGAAGGAGGCTCGGATGCCGACCAACTGGTCTCGTCGTTTCAAGAACCACGTCGAGAAGCTGAAGAGCGGCGACATCTACCAGGTGGCTGAGGTGGTTCGGAACCTCTCGCTTCGTGAGAAGGACAAGGGTCTCTCAGCAGGCGAGAAGCGCATGCTGGGCAAGGCTCGCCAGATCCTCGTATCTGAGCTGACCTTCGCTATCGACGTTGATGAGGCCGAGGCCGAGCGTCGTCTCGACGAAGCCCTCACCTAAAACCCCCTGAAGCGAGCGGGCCCGGGCGTGAAGCGCTCCACCGGCTCGCACCGAGTTCGAAGCTGATGAGCAACGAAGAAGCGAACGAAGTGTGGACCATCGTCGTCGGCGGTGGTTCTGGCACCCGCTATGGCGCGGCCAAGCAGTTCGATCAGCTTGGCGATCGCCGGGTGATCGACTGGGCCGTACGGGCCAGCGCGGCGGCAAGCACCGGCGTTGTGGTGGTCGTTCCGACCGCCGCCTTTGACCACGAGCAGGGTCGGCCGGGTGTCACTGCGGTGGTGGTCGGCGGAGCGACGCGGTCGCAGTCGGTTCGCGCCGGTCTGGCCGCGGTACCGGAGAGCGCCGACATTGTTCTGGTTCACGACGCGGCCCGGCCCTTGGCCAGCAGCGAGCTTTTTGCCCGCTGCATTGCTGCGGTGGCCCGCGGCGGCGACGCGGTGGTTCCAACGATCCCGGTTTCGGATAGTTTGCGGCGCACCGACGGCGGGCCGGTCGATCGATCGAACCTGGTCGCGGTGCAGACGCCTCAGGGGTTTTCCGCGGCCATGCTTCGTCGGGCCCACGAGAGTGAGCCCGAGGCCAGCGACGATGCCAGCTTGGTCGATGCCCTCGGCGGCAACGTGGTGCTGGTTGATGGTGAGGTAACCAACATCAAGCTCACCAACCCGAGCGACATCACGGTGGCAAACGCACTTCTCCAGCGCCCGTAGGTTTGCGGGTGGTCGCGACGCTGGCGGCGCGCCGCTCCAACGTTGGGCCGGTAGGTTGGCGGTTATGACTCCGTCGGCCCCAACCCAGGTGATCGCTCAGTCGCCGCATGGAGAGGCCGTCCCATGGCGATGAGGATCGGGCAGGGCTTTGATGTACACCCCTTTTCCGACGATCCGGACCGTCGGCTGATCCTTGGTGGGGTGGTCTTCGAGGGTACGCCAGGGCTTGTGGGCCACAGCGATGCCGATGTGATCGCCCATGCCTGTGCCGATGCCTTGCTCGGTGCCGCCGATCTCGGCGATATCGGCATGTTCTTCCCCGACGATGACCCGGCCTACGCCGAGGCCGACAGCATGCGCCTCTTGGCCGAAGTGGTTGCCGCAGTGGCCGAAGCCGGCTGGACGGTGGCCAACATCGACTGTTCGGTGGTGTGCGAGACGCCGAAGCTGGCGCCTCACCGCGACGACATGCGGTCTCGGCTGTCGGCGGTTGTAGGTGCGCCCGTGAGTGTGAAGGGCAAGCGGGCTGAGGGTCTAGGGGCGCTGGGTCGCCGAGAAGGCATCGCCTGTTTCGCTTCGGCCTTGTTGGAGTCCCGATGAGCCGCCGCGGTCCCCGGCGTCACGACCGGTCCGGTGGTGGGCGAGGCGGTCGCGGCGATGGTGGTGGCGGTGGTCGCTCCGGTGGAGGATCCGGCCAAGGAGGGCGTTCTGGTGGTGGCCGTTCCGGTGGCGGCGACAGCGGCCGGGGCGGTTCTCGCGGCGGCAGCGGTAGTGGAAAGGGTCGTTCCGGAGAAGGCCGATCCGAAGATGGTCGGGGTGCCTCCCGGTCCTCACATGATCGGCGGGAGCGTTCCGAGGGTCCACCGTTTGAGGATCGTGGCCGGGGCCGCGATTCGGGTCGATCGGGTTCGCGTGGCAAGGTCCGTGGCCTCGGTGGTGAACAGGTCGAGGGCCGTCAGGCCATTCGGGAGCTGTTGTTGGCGGGTCGCCGTTCGGTCAGTGAGGTTCTTATGGCTTCCGACCTCGACCCGGCTCCCATCCTCGACGAGATCGTTGAGCTCGCCCGTGAGGAGCGGGTGGTGGTGCGCGAGATCGGTCGGTCAAAGCTTGAGTCGATCGCTCGAACCTCGGCCCCGCAGGGCATCATCGCTCGAGCGGCCGCGCTCACCCCGGTGCCTCTCGACCGCCTGGTCCGCGGTGATGGTCTGGCCAAGGGCCAGCTTCCGTTCCTGCTGGCGCTTGATGGAGTGACCGATCCTGGCAACCTGGGCACCCTTTTGCGCACCGCTGAGGGCGCCGGGGTGACCGGGGTCATCATCCCTCGGCATCGCTCGGCGCGGGTGACCCCGGCGGTGGCCAAGGCTGCGGCCGGTGCCATCGAATACCTGCCGATGGCTCAGGTGGGTGGGCTGGCCAGCGCCATGCTTGACCTGACCCGGGCCGGGGTGTGGTCGATGGGTCTCGACGGTGGTGGCGACAAGTCGCTCTTTGACGTCGATGTGCCTCCGGTGCCGGTCGCCGTCGTGTTGGGTGCCGAAGGCAAGGGCCTGTCCCGGCTGGTCGGCGAGCGCTGCGACCAACTCGTTGCTATCCCTCGCCTCGGCCAGCTCGACTCGCTCAATGTTGCCGCCGCCGGTGCGGTGGCGTGTTACGAGGTGGCCCGCAGCCGATCCCGGTAGCGAGGGCGGACCCATAATCCCGTCGTGGGCTTAGTGGGCACTGGAGTAGAATCGACAGAGTTGCCTGAGTAGCTCAGTTGGTAGAGCGCCTAGAGAATAGAGTCACCGCCGAGTGTCACAGCGGAAGTGTCACCGATAGTGCCTTTCTAGTGTTCGGGAGCTAAGCGGCGATAGCCGGAAGATTGTCACTCGTTTGGGTGGCTCTAGTTCTGGCGGGATGTTGGTCGGAGGAGGGTGGTGCCAGACTCGTCGACTTCGCGGAAGACAATTCGGTTACCCGTCGGAGACGCATTGGCATGCCCTGGGCTGATCACCTGTTCGTCGCTGGCGGGCGACAAGGATGCGCGGACGCCGAATGACTCGCCGTCTACTTCAAGGACGTTGTAGAAGCAGTCCCATGCGACAACACCGGATGGGGCGTGAGCCATCCCGCCGCGGCACGCGTCGTCCTGCAGCGTGTCGGCGGGAGCGGACTCTGTCGACCCAGCTATGAGAGAAACGAAGAGTATGTTCGTCGGTTCCTGAACCACCAACTCGCCGGGTCTAAGCTGCGCCACCGAGACTGGTTCCACACCGTCGACTTGAGTCACTAGCGCAGGGGTTGTTTCTGGTTGGCCAAGTCGGATCTCGTAGACCGAAATCGAACCAAGTGCAGGTTGTACTACGTCGGGCCCTGTTGATTCGACAATCATCAACGAATCAGAGTCGCTTGCTGGCGTGAGCAGAAGAGAAGTGTCTCTACTGGGCAGAGGACTTGTAGTCACGACCTCGCCTGTTTCCAGGCTGAACTCAAAGAAGGTTCGAGCGATGCGGTCGCTGTTAGATCGGTCCTCGCTGCCATACTCGTCGACCACTACACCTAGATGGTTGGGCCGCGATCCAACCGCCGAGATTGTCTCGACGCGGGGTGCGGCTGCTGGCAGCTCGCCCAATGAAGTCCATT
>CALAML010000137.1 GCA_937925845.1 uncultured Acidimicrobiales bacterium
CCGCCACCTCCGAGGTGAAGCACTGCGAAACCCGGTCAGCTTCGAGACCGACTGAACAACGCCGTCGCCCTACCGGAGATGGCCAGCACGCACCGTGATGGCTCCCGCCCTCCGGCGGGTCGTTCCGACAGGCCAACGCGTAAGGTCTGGCTATGGGCGTGTATCGGGAGAAGGTGTTGCCGCGGCTCATCGACAAAGTCTGTTCCGATCCGGGGCTGGGCAAGTGGAGAGCGCGTTGTCTCGAAGGAGCCCACGGCACCCTGGTGGAACCGGGGTTCGGCTCGGGTACCAACCTGCCCTACTACCCACCGGAGGTAGAACGGGTCTTTGCCATCGACCCGGCCACCGTCGGTCAGGAACTGGCAGCATCGCGGCTGGCCTCGTCGAAGGTGCAGGTCGACTTCATCGGTTTGGACGGACAAAGGCTGCCGCTCGAAAACAACACGTGTGACGGTGGGGTCCTGACCTTCTCGTTGTGCACGATTCCCGAACCGGTCGTTGCGCTGGCCGAACTGCGACGGGTGATCAAGCCGGGCGGGCTCCTCTTCTTCCTCGAACACGGCAAGGCGGTACACAAGAAGATCTACCGCCAACAACTGCGCATCGACCCGGTCCAGCGGCGCCTCTTCGACGGCTGCCACGTCAGTCGGGATCACCCGCAGTTGATCCGCAACGCTGGCTTCGAAATCCTGTGGCGTGACAGCGACTACGCCGATGGGCCAAAGCCGTGGTCCTTCTTCCACATCGGTCAGGCGATCAACCCGCCGAACTGAGAGACCGAGCGGATCGGCAGCACTTGGCTCAAGACTGCGAATCGCCACTGTTCGAATCGGCACTGTTTGAATCGGCACCGTTCGGAGCTGTCGCCATTACCCTGAGCTGATGCGCCTCGATGCCATTCCCATTGGTGACAACCCCCCACACGACATCAACGTCATTGTGGAAGTGCCGGTTGGCGGTGAGCCAATCAAGTACGAGATGGACAAAGCCTCCGGCACGCTCTTTGTCGACCGCTTTCTGCATACTCCGATGGTGTATCCGGGAAACTACGGTTTTGTGCCCCACACCCTTTCCGAAGACGGCGACCCGATCGATGTGCTGGTGTGTAACACCCGTGGCATCGTGCCCGGCGGAGTGATGAATTGCCGAGCCATCGGCGTCCTGGTGATGGAAGACGACCAGGGCGAAGACGAAAAGGTGATCGCGGTGCCAACCACCCGGTTAACCCGCCGCTACGAAAAGGTGATGGAGTACACCCAGCTGCCCGAGATCACCCTCGAACAGATCGAGCACTTCTTTGCCCACTACAAAGATCTCGAACTCAACAAGTGGGTCAAGATTCGCGAGTGGGGCGATTCCGAAAAGGCCCGCACCATGATCACCGCGGCCATCGAGCGAGCGAAGTCGGACGCCAGCTGATCTCAGATCGTAAGATCGGCCGAATCCACTAGTGCGATTGAGCCGACTGACGCACTGAGCTCAGATCTGGCGAAGCTCAGACGGAGGCGTGGTCGGCTTCAGGACTTGAGCCGATCGCAGCAGCGTCTTCACCGTTGGTGAAGCGCATCACGCTGTCGTTTACGGGCACACCAAAAAGATCTTTGTCTTTCAGGTAGCTCTGCGTGTTCAACCACGGGGCGCGATCGCCCTGCTTGGGCAACATCGGCATCATCCGTTGCATGTACCCAGCCGAGAAGTCATCGATAAAGGGGCGGGGCGGCATGGTGCGGTCGGACCCCCTCAGCCTCGGGGTGCACTGGGTGGTGCCGGTCTCGCGCATATGCAGCAGCAGCCGACACACGTAGTCGCAGATCAGGTCGGAACGCAGGGTCCAGGACGCATTGATGTAGCCGAACGAGGTGGCCATGTTGGGCACATCGGAATAACTCATGCCCTTGTAGGTCCAGGTCTCGGAAAAGTCGACCGGGTTGCCGTCGACAGCAAAGTCGACCTCGCCGACCGTCACCAGCTGCAGGCCGGTGGCGGTGATGATGATGTCGGCCTCAAGATGCTCTCCGCTCTCAAGCCGGATCCCGGTTTCAGTCCAGGATTCGATGCGGTCGGTCACCACGTCGGCCTGCCCCGATCTGATCGCCTCAAACAGATCGCTGTTGGGCACCAGGCACAGCCGCTGATCCCACGGGTTGTAGGTCGGGGTGAAGTGCTGGTCGATGTCGTAGTCGGGGCCAAGCTCCTTGCGAACCGAGTTGAGCAGGAACTTCCGCATTCGCTCCGGGTTGCTTCGCGTTTGTTCATAGAAGAAGTTCCCGAGGCGAATGTTCTTGGCCCGGGTGAGGGCATATGCCGTCTTCTCCGGCAGCACCTTACGCAGCGCATTGGCCACAACATCCTGCTCCGGCTTAGCCACCACATAGGTGGGGGAGCGCTGAAGCATGGTGACCTTGGCGGCATCATCGGCCATGGCCGGTACCAGGGTCATAGCGGTGGCTCCGGAACCGATCACCACCACCTTCTTGTTGGTGTAGTCGAGGTCTTCAGGCCACTCCTGGGGATGCACGACGGTGCCGGCGAAATGCTCCTGGCCGGGGAATTCGGGCTGATAGCCGCCCTTGTAGCTGTAGTAGCCCGAACACATAAACAGGTAGTTGGCGGTGTACGTGATCGTCTCGCCAGGTTCGCCGGAGCCGTTGGATAGGGGCGCGGTCGACTCGGCCGGATCAGCCCCGGTACCTACCGAGACCGTCACCGTCCAGGTAGAGGATTTGCTTGAGAACGCGGCGCGCTGCACCTGGTGGCGATATCGAATATGGGTGTCGATGCCGAACTCGGCCACGGTCCGCTTCAGGTAGGCCAGGATCGACGGCCCATCGGCGATGGCTTTGGCCTCGGTCCATGGGCTGAAGCTGAAACCCAGAGTGTGCATGTCGCTGTCGGAACGAACGCCGGGATACCGGAAGAGGTCCCAGGTGCCGCCCAGGCTCTCGCGACCCTCGAGGATGGCGAAGGTGTGATCGGGACACATGGTCTTGAGGTGGTAGGCGGCGCCGATGCCCGAGATCCCGGCACCGACCACAAGAACGTCAAAGTGGCGGGTCGCTTCGGTCTTGTCGCTCCCACCGTTTTCGGTCACCGTCAAAACCAGATCCTTGATGCTCGTTGACTCAGCCCCGACGTGGACCGATCCCCATACTACTGGGGGTAGCGCCGGCCCGACAGGAGCAAATGGGGAGCCCGTGGTGGGAAGCCGGTAGCTTGAGGCCATGGCACGTAGCAGATGGATCACCGAAATGGGTATGGGCGTCGACGTGCACGGCTGGGACTACACCAAGGCGGCGCGGCGAGCGGTCTCCGATGCCCTGCGCCACAGCAGCCTCCACTTCTTTCAAGTGACCGACAAGACGGTGCACGACATGTTTGTGGAGGTTCGCATCGGCGTAGCCAAGCCAGAGGAAGTCGATACCGCGGCGATTGCGGAGGAAGTGCCCTACGGAACCGTGGAGGTCAAGGTGGAAAAGGGCGGACTCGATGTCGGCGCCCCCAACGGCAGCGACGGCATCGTTATTGCCAACGCCGCCATATTGGTCAGCCTCGAAGACTGAGATAGTGACGAGGGGCACCGGCGGAGCGACCGCCCGACCACCGGCCATGGTCGCAGGACTGCTGATGGCGGTGGTATGGCTGATCTCGGCCTGCGGCGGCGGGGCCAGCGGTGAAGACGGCGCCAGCGGTGAAGACGGAGGCGCCCCCGGCCTGACCGGCACCCTGGAGGTGTTCGCGGCGGCATCGCTCACTGACGCTTTCGAAACGCTTGGCATCGATTTCGAAGCAAAGCACCCCGATGTGGAGGTGCGACTCAACCTGGCCGGTAGTTCGGCTCTTCGGGAGCAGCTTCGTGAAGGGGCTCCCGCCGATGTGTTTGCTTCGGCCAGCCCGGAGGTGATGGACCAGGTCGAGGAGCTTGGGTTGTTGCGGTCCCCGGCTCAGGTGTTCGCCCGCAATCAGCTCCAGATTGCGGTGCCGGCCGACAACCCGGGGCGGGTTGAAGGAATCGGTGATCTGGCTCGTAGCGAACTGGCGATCGGGCTCTGCCAGGCCGGGGTGCCCTGCGGCGACCTGGCCCGCGAGGCGCTTGCCGATGCCGGCGTCACCCCGTCGATCGACACCAACGAACCCGATGTGCGGGCGCTGCTCACCAAGCTGGCGGCCAACGAACTCGATGCTGGGATCGTGTATGTGACCGACATCGAGGCCGCCGCCGGAGCGGTCGTCGGCCTCCCCGTCGTCGGCAGCCCGGAGGCCACCTATCCGATCGGAACGGTAGTTGAGGGCTCGAACCCGGAGGCAGCCAATGCCTTTGTCGAGTTTGTGCTGAGTCGCCAGGGGCAGAACCGCTTGACCGAAGCGGGGTTCGTCGCACCATGACCTCTTCGCGACCGACTCCGCCGACCACCCGCTCACCAGGTCGGCGGCGACCGTCAGCACCGTGGCCGTTGGTGGTGCTGGCCGTAGTTGGTGCCGCACTGTTTGTGTTGCCGTTGATCGGCCTGGCGGTGCGGGCCCCATGGTCGGCGCTCGGTGAGCTCCTCGGCGAGCCGATCGTGACCGATGCGCTGCGGTTGTCGTTGCTGAGTTCGTTGGCTGCGGCTGCGATCTCCACGGTGCTTGGCGTGCCGCTGGCCTGGGTGCTCAGCCGGGTGGAGTTTCCCGGCCGGTCTCTGGTGCGGGCCTTGGTTACTCTGCCGATGGTGCTGCCGCCTGTGGTCGGCGGTGCCGCACTACTCTTTGCCCTCGGCCGTCGGGGAGTGGTGGGCGGACCGATCTTTGATGCCACCGGATTCACCCTTCCCTTTTCCTTCTGGGGCGTCGTGGTGGCCAACACCTTCGTAGCCATGCCGTTCCTGGTGATCACGGTCGAGGGGGCGCTGCGCTCCATCGATCAACGCTACGAACAGGCGGCGGCGTCACTTGGTGCCAACCCACTGCGAGTCTTCCGCCAGGTCACCCTTCCGATGATTCGGCCATCACTTCAGGCCGGCATCGTGTTGGCCTGGGCCCGCGCCCTGGGAGAGTTTGGGGCCACCGTCACTTTCGCCGGCAACCTTCAGGGCCGCACCCAAACCCTGCCCTTGGCGGTGTTTGTGGCCCTCGAATCCGACCGGGACACCGCCATGGCCATCAGCCTCCTGCTGATCGCGGTATCCCTCGTGGTGTTGGTGACCTTCCGGGCCCGATGGTGGAACACCGGCACCGGCGACACGTCCTCCCCGACATCGTCGGCTCGGGGCGCCTCAGCAGGTGCGGCAGAAAGAGCGGCGGGGGCAGCGCGGTGAATACCGACTACGGCGTTGCGGGTGCCCAGCTCCCAAGCGATAGTCCAAGCCCAACGAACCCGGCCGCCGAAGGGCTAGTGGCCCGGATCGAGATCGACCAGGGTGGCCTCACCGTCGACCTGACGCTCGATATCGCCCCCGGCACCACGACCGCACTCATCGGCCCCAACGGTGCGGGCAAGACCACGACGGTGAACGCCCTGGCCGGGCTCAGGCCGATCGATTCTGGCCGCATCGAGTTGGCCGGTCGCGTCCTCGACGACGGCTCCGCCGCAGGCTTCATCGCCCCTGAGGATCGAAGGATCGGAGTGGTGTTCCAGAGCTACCGCCTGTTCGACCACCTCAGCGTGATCGACAACATCGCCTTTGGCCTGGCGCCCACCCGACGCTCCCGCCGCCGCGCCCGGGCCGAGGTGGCCGAACTGGTTGAAGCGTTTGACCTCGGTTCGCTCACCAACCGGAAGCCGTCGCAGCTTTCCGGCGGCCAGGCCCAGCGGGTGGCTCTGGCCCGGGCCCTGGCTATCGAGCCCGACCTGTTGCTTCTGGATGAACCGCTGGCCGCTCTCGACGTAGCCACCCGCTCGCAGCTTCGGCGCTTTCTCGCCCAACACCTGGCTCGCTTTGCCGGGCCCCGACTCCTCATCACCCACGACCCGACCGATGCCAACCTGTTGGCCGACGAAATCTGCATCATCGAACAGGGTCGCGTTACTCAGCGCGGCCGGCCTGACGAACTGCGGCGTCGACCCGCCACCCCGTATGTGGCCGAACTGGTCGGCACCAACCTCTTGGTTGGCTTCAACCAGGGCGGCACGCTCGACATCGACGGCGCCGACCATCAGCTCCAAACCGCCGACACCTCGATCACCGGCCCGGTGTTGATCACCATCGCTCCAAACGCCATCGCCCTGCACCCCGAACAACCCCACGGGAGTCCCCGAAACACCTGGCTGACCGAAGTCGAAAGTATCGAGCCGCTGGGCGACACCACCCGGATCCTCCTCGGCGGACCGTTGTCTCTGGTGGCTGACATCACTCCAGCATCCACCGCCAAGCTCGGCCTGGCCCCAGGCTCCAGCATCTGGGCCACGATCAAAGCGACCGAAATTCAGGTGAACGAACACGCTCGCGACCGCGGCCGAGGCATCGATCGATGAGTTGAAACCCACAGCAGGTGCGACCCCGCAGGCTGCTAGGTTCGACAGCTGCGCAACCGTGGCTATCCGATCAGTGAGAACACCATGAGTACCGCCAACCCACCAAATTCCGAGGAGCCAACCCCGCGGGAAGACCCGGCTCTTGAGGCGCTTCGGGGTCTCCTTCGCGAACGTGGTGTGTCCGAGGCTGAGATCGAGCGAGCCGACGAAGACGGCACCCTCGACCTGGTGGCCGTCGACCGGTTGCTGGCTCCAGAATCTCCGGCGCTCTCGCTTGACGACATTGCTGAACGATCCGATGTCGACCAAGAGCTTCGAGCCCGCATGTGGCGCACTATGGGGCTGCCGGAGCCCGAATCCGACGCCAAGCTCTTTTCCGAGACCGACGTGATGATGAACCAGGTGGTCCAACAGTTGTTGGGTGCCGACAACGCCACCCAGGGTCGCCTTCTCCAGATCGTGCGGGTACTCGGCTCGTCGATGGCCCGGATCGCCGAGGCCCAGGTGGGCGCTATCGAGGCCGCCCGCGACCAGCGCCAACAGATGCTCGAAGACGGTGTCGAGGACATCCCCACCTTCGATACCGGGCTTCTGCTTGAGGCGATGCCTGCGGTGATGGACTACACCTGGCGGCTCCATCTGCGGGCCGCAGCCCGACGTCGTCAAGCCCTGCGTAGTAGCGGCATCACCGACGAACTGACCGTCGGTTTCGTGGACTTGGTCGACTTCACCCGGCTGTCCGAAGGCATGGACGACGACGACCTGGTGCAGTTGGTCGACACCTTTGAGGCCGATGCCTTCGATGCCGTCACGCGGGCTGGCGGCCAGGTGGTGAAGACCATCGGCGACGCAGTGATGTTCTCCATTCGGGACACGCCGGCCGCGGCCAACCTCACCATCGAGTTGGTCAACCATTTCGCCGCTGCGGACCATGTGACCGAACTCCGGGCCGGTCTGGCCACCGGACCGGTGATCGAAAAGGAAGGCGACCTGTTTGGCCCGACCGTAAATCTGGCCAGCCGACTCACCGGTGTCGCCTACCCTTCGGCGGTGGTGATATCAGAATCGATGGCCAAGGAGCTCGAACATGACGAGAGCTTCGTGGTGTCGAAGATCCCGGCTCAGACCCTTAAGGGCATCGGCCGTCGGGTGACCTACCGCATCCGCCACGCAGCCGACGAACGACCCGAGGGCGAAGACGAGCTGGCCCGCCGCCGGCGCCGTCGGGAACGACGCCGAGCCCGCAACGGCTAGTCGCAGCTTCTTCGGGAGACGGAGGAGCTACCCGTCCTGGCCGGGGATCCAGGTGGTTCCGGCCAACGGCACCCGCGCCATCGCCGCAGCCTCAACCGTCAGCGCGGCGAGGTCCTCCGGCTCCAGGTTGGAGACGTGCGACTTTCCGTTGGCTCGGGCCAGGGTCTGCACCTCCAACGTGAGTACCTGGAGGTAGTTGGCTAAGCGTCGGCCACCGATCACCGGATCGAGTCGCCCCGCCAGCGCCGGATCCTGGGTGGTGATGCCCGCCGGATCGTTCCCGGCCTGGAAGTCGTCCCAAAAACCAGCCGACGAACCGAGGGCCCGATATTCCTCTTCATAGGTTGGGTCGTTGTCGCCGATGGCGATCAGCGCCGCAGTGCCGATCGAAACCGCATCGGCACCCAGCGCCAACGCCTTGGCCACATCGGCACCGGAACGAATGCCGCCGGCCGCGATCAGCTTCACCCGACGATGGGCCCCCAGTTCCTTCAGTGCCCGCACCGCCTCCGGGATAGCAGCGATGGTGGGGATGCCCACGTGTTCGATGAAGACGTCCTGGGTGGCCGCGGTACCGCCCTGCATGCCGTCGACGACCACCGCATCGGCACCGGCCTTCACCGCCAACGCGGTGTCGTAGTACGGACGGGCGGCGCCGACCTTGATGTAGATCGGCACCTGCCAATCGACGATCTCGCGCAGCTCGATGATCTTGATCTCCAGGTCGTCGGGCCCGGTCCAATCCGGATGACGACAGGCTGAGCGTTGGTCGATGCCCTCCGGCAAGGTGCGCATCTCCGCCACCCGCTCGTTGATCTTTTGGCCCATCAGCATGCCGCCGCCGCCCGGCTTGGCGCCCTGGCCCACCACCACTTCGATGGCATCCGCCTTCCTTAGATCGTCGGGGTTCATGCCGTAGCGGGAGGGGAGATACTGATACACCAACGTCTTTGAATGGCCCCGCTCCTCGGGGGTCATCCCACCATCGCCCGTCGTGGTGGACGTGCCGGCCGAGTTGGCACCGCGCCCCAACGCCTCCTTGGCCTGGGCCGACAACGAGCCGAAGCTCATGCCGGCGATGGTGATCGGGATGTCGAGCTTCACCGGCCGCTCCGCCCGCTCGGCCCCGATCACGACATCGGTGCCACACGCCTCGCGATACCCCTCAAGGGGATACCTCGACATCGAAGCTCCGAGGAACACCAGATCGTCGAAGGTGGGCAGCTCGCGCTTCGCCCCCCAACCCCGGATGCGATAGATGCCGGTGTTGGCGGCTCGGCGGATCTCGGCGATGACGTTGCGATCGAAGGTAAAGGACTCCCGGAGGTGCCACGGCTGTTCGGTCATTGCTTGGCCCCCTTCTTCGTGTTCTTGGGTTGCTTCGTTGAACGCTTCTCGGTGGTGCTTTTCTTGGACGAACTCTCCTGTGATGACTGCTTCTTGGTTGTCCGCTTCTTCGTGGCACTCTGACCACGCTGTTTGGCACTCGCCTTCTTTTTGGTCTTCGTATTCTTTGACCGGTTTCGGCTGGTCCCGGCTACTTCGGCATCGATGTCATCCACTGCGAAGTTGTAGAGGGTGCGGGCCGAACCGAAGCGCCGGAACTGTTCGGGGCGTCCGCCCAGACCTGCAGCGGTCAAAAGGCGCTCCAGCACATCCCGATGTTCGGCCTCAATCGGCTTCTCCACACAATCGGACCCGAGTGAGGCGACGGTGCCTCGCACAAATAGCTCGGCCTCATAGATTGAGTCGCCGAGATCGTGATCGGCATCACCTAACACCACCAGGTTTCCGGCCTGAGCCATGAAGGCACTCATATGGCCGACGTTGCCGCCAACCACGATGTCGACGCCCTTCATTGAGATGCCGCAGCGGGCCCCGGCATTACCTTCGACGACCACCAGCCCGCCACACCCGGTGGCCCCGGCCGACATGGTGGCGTTGCCCGAGATGCGCACCTCGCCCGACATGATGTTCTCGGCCAGTCCCGTGCTGGCGTTGCCCTCCACCCGCACCCGGCCGTGCTGATGCATGCCGGCGCAGTAATAGCCGACCGAACCATTAACCACCACGTCGATATCGGTGAAGATGCCGGCCGCCACCGCATGGGCGCCCCGCGGGTTCACAACGGCAAAGGTGCCCGATTCGGCCTGATGCAGAGCGTGATTCATCTCCCGCAGAGTGGTTTCGGACAGGTCGAAGGTATGGCTGACCGGTCCTGGCAGCGGCGGTGGCTTGGCCGCTTTGGTCTTGCTCATCGGGTTCCTCCAACGGGCCCGGTGGTTGCGCTGGTGGCGCTGGCGGCCTCACCGGCGGTCAGGTCGTCGAGGCTCCAGGTGTAGATCCGGCCCGGGTCGGGCTCCCACACCTGGGCATCGTTTACGCCGGGCAGCTGAGCGATGGCCCGATACTCCGACGACATCGCCACCCAGTCGTCGGTCTCGGCCACCACCGCGGGCTTGCAGGCGATCGGGTCGCGGAGGATGGCGAAGCCGTTCTCGATGCCGATGGCGAAGGTGTAGAAACCATCGAGGTCGACCAAAGCGTTCTTCAGCGCCAACTCAATGTCGTCACCTTCGCGCAGCCGCCACGACAGGTAGCCGGCCGCGACCTCGGTGTCGTTCTCGGTTTGGAACGACTCGCCCGCAGCCATCAGCCGCTCTCTCAACTGATTGTGGTTCGAGAGCGAGCCGTTGTGGACGAGGCAGGTGTCGGCGCCGGTGGCGAACGGGTGGCTGCCATTGGTGGTGACCGCCGACTCGGTAGCCATGCGGGTGTGGGCGATGGCGTGGGTGCCGGAGCGCCCGGCCAGGTCGTAGTTCACCGCCACCAGATCGGGATCGCCAACCGACTTAAACAGTTCGATCTGGCGGCCGTAACTCAACACGTCGAGCTCGGCCACCTCATCGATCAACCACTGACGAGCGGCCCGACCATCGCCGTTGGTCACAAACACCGCGTGGTCGCGGATCGGCCGAACCTCCACCTCAGCACCGAGGGTGATGGCCAGGTCTTTGCCGATCACATCCCAGTCCGGGGTGGTGTACTCGGCCAGCACCGTCACCCGGGTTTGGCCGGCGACGCCCTCGTCGTAGATGGCAAAGCCGGCGGAGTCAGGGCCGCGGTCGCGCATCTCATGGAGCATCAGCGCCGTGAGCCGACCGAGCTCAGGACGGTGCTTGGGCGTCTTGGTAAACAGTCCGACGATCCCACACATCAGAACGTTCCTCCCCGAATCGCTGGTTGCTAGGCGTTCACCACAACGGTGGCGGCAACAGTGGTCGCTACAACAGTGTCGGCTGGATCCCGGCTTCGATCGGCCATGAAGGCCGCCAAGAGCGTATCGGGACTCTTTGACAGTGGTGAAGAGGCTTCACCATAATGAAACCACACATTTGATGCCAGCCGGGGGGCGAAGGCCATGGGAAGCGACAGAGACCGAACCGACAGCTACGAGGCCATCCGATCGCGAGTCGAAGCCGACGGCGTCGAGTTCATCTACGCCATGTTTGTGGAGATGCACGGTAAACCGTGCGCCAAGCTGGTGCCGGTCGAAGCCCTCCAAGGGTTGATGAGCGATGGCGCGGGGTTCGCCGGTTTCGCCTCGGGACCGATGGGCCAGAACCCATCGAGCCCCGACATGTTGGCCCTTCCCGACCCGGCCAGCTACACCCAACTGCCGTGGCAACCGAATGTGGCCGCCATGCAATGCGACCCGACGGTCGAGGGCGAACTGTGGCCCTACGCCCCCCGGGTGATCCTGGCCCGGGCCCTCGATGCCCTTGCACAACGGGGGCTGGTGCTCAAGACCGGAGTGGAGGCCGAATACTCGCTGGTGGTTCGCGACGACAACGGGGCGATCTCGGTAGCCGACGAACGCGACGTCGACGCCCTGCCCTGCTACGACGCCCGCAGCCTCACCCGGATGCTGCCCCATCTCACCGAAGTGTCGAAGAACCTCAACGCCATGGGCTGGGGCAACTACGCCAACGACCACGAAGACGCCAACGGGCAGTACGAACAGAACTGGCAATACGCCGACGCCATGACCACCGCCGATCGGCTGATCCTGTTCCGGCTGATGATTCACACCATGGCCCAGCGCGACGGCCGCTACGCCACCTTCATGCCCAAACCGTTCGCCGACAAAACCGGCAACGGACTGCACGCCCACATGAGCCTTTGGGATGCTGACGACAAGCCACTCTTCCCCGCCGGAGACGGCCCCGACTCTCTCGGACTGGGCCTGAGCCAGATGGCATATCACTTCGCCGCCGGGCTGATCACCCACGCTCCGGCGCTGGTGGCAGTGGCCTGCCCGATCGTGAACTCCTACAAGCGTATGGGAGTGGGCGCACCAACCTCGGGGGCAACCTGGGCGCCGTCGTACGCAGCGTTCGGCGGCAACAACCGAACCCAGATGATCCGGGTGCCCGAGCCCGACCGCATCGAGGTGCGTCTGGCCGACGGAGCCGCCAACCCCTACCTGGCCTTCGCCGCCATGTTGGCCTGCGGACTCGACGGAATCGACAACCAGATCGACCCCGGCGAGCCCAACACCGCCAACCTGTTTGCCCTCTCGGCCGAAGAAGTAGCGGCGAGAGGCATCGTCACCCTTCCGCCGACGTTGTTGCATGCGGCGGAGAACCTGGCTGGCAACGATGTGTTGCGGGCCGGCCTCGGCACCACCGCTGACGGACCGTATTCGGAGTACTTCGCCGAAATCAAGCGCCAGGAATTCCTCAGCCACCACAGCCAGGTAACGCCGGCCGAGATCGATCAGTACCTCACCCTGTTCTGACTTCGGCGACGACCCAGCCGATCTGGGCGGACCCAAACGACCAAGAAAGCGACGATCCAGGCGACAACCATGGCCCAGCTGACAACCGAAGCGGTAGCCGAAGTGGTGGGGGCACGGGTGCGCGAGCTGCGCCAACAACTCGGCCTCACCATCGAACAACTGGCCAACAGCGCGGAGCTTTCAATGGGCATGCTGTCGAAGATCGAGAACGGGTTGACCTCGCCCAGCTTCGCCACCCTCACCGCCATCGCCAACGCCACCGACGTGCCGTTCACCTCGCTGTTTCGTGGCCTCGACGAAGAACACGACGCTATCTTCGTACCCGATGGTGGGGGGCTCGAGATCTCCCACGAAGGGAGCGGCCCGGGCCATCGCTACTTCGACCTTGGAGCGCTACGGGGCCCCGACCGGGTGATCGAACCGGTGCTGATCACCATCTCGCAAGCCAACGAAGTGTTCCCGCTGTTTCAACACGCCGGCGTTGAGTTCATCCACATGCTCGAAGGGGAGATGTCCTACGGCTACGGCTCCAACCGCTACCGCATGACCCCGGGCGCCACCCTCCAATTCCAAGGCGAAGTACCCCACGGTCCAGCCGAGCTCATCAACCTGCCAATCCGATTTCTCTCGTTAAAGGTCCACGTCGTTCGTCGGCCCTAGCCTTCTAGTGGGGCGGTGGGACGATCGGGCCAGTTGATTTCTACTGCTAGGCCCTTGTGGTCGCTGGCGATGATGCCGGTTCGTTCTTCGTCGAAGGCGAGTTGGGCGTTGAGGATGCGGCCGCCTGAGCCTTTGCGGAGGAACGGGTCGCCTACAAACACGTAGTCGATGCGCTTGCGGTGCACGTTGAGGTTGGCGGCCAGATAGTTGGAGCGCCAGTCGTTGGTGAGACCGGCTGACCCGTCGCCGGCCACCTTCCAGGCGTCCTGGTAGAAGGTGGCCCGACCATCGATCACGTGGGTCGACGATAGGAATCGGATCTCGTCGCTGTCGGGTTCGGCGTTGAAGTCGCCGCACAGAATCGGCGGCATGGCCCGGCGGTCCGGATTCATCAGGTCGTCGACATCGCCTCGGGTCTCCCGGATGATGTCGTCGATGGCCTGCACCTGCACGAGCCGATGGTGGGCGTCGGCCGGAGCCGCGGCCAGGTGAGTGGAGAACAAATCGAGCCCGGCGGTGGACGCGTGGAACAGCTCCCACGGCATGCCTGCGGTAAACGGCGCTGGGTTCGGTGCCAACGGCAGGCGATGCAGCGCTTGGTTGTCGATCGGCCAACGCGACAACACGGCGGAGCCGAAGCGCAGGCTTCGGTCGGGCCAACTCTTTTCAGGCAATTCATGCCCGCCGAAGGCCATGTGGAAGTCCGTGGCCGCTTCGTCGGCGATCCAGCCCGCGGCGTTGGGCGAAGTGTCGGTATGGGCCACCTCCTGCAAACACACCACATCGGGATCAAGATGATCGATCCACGACACGATCTCCACCCGGCGGCGATCCCAGTCCGGCTCAAAAAGCGACCCAATGTTGAGCTGCACCAACCGCAGCACCTGATCCCGCTCAAAGTCTCCCGGCATGGCCGAAGCCTACTCGTCGCCCGAAAGACAGAACAGCAAAGGCCGCCGGCATCCAACCTTGGTAACCCTCGACGATGTGATGAAACTCGCTCGGTCCGAAGTTCGGTGGTGAAGAAGTGGGTGTCGGAGAAGGCGTACTTGGTGAATGACATCACACCCACGACACCAGATAGGGGCTCATGAGGCCGGATGCTGTTCGGCGCAGAACGTTCGTGTGCGCTAGGTTTTGCCCTAGTTAGAGACTTGTTTCTAAAGAGGTGCACCGGTTCCCTGCGGTCTTGAGGTGGAGCCGGAACGTTGTGGGTCGGGTGGTGATGCAATCGCCCCCGGACAGCTACAAGAGGGGTTTGATATGTCTCGTTCTTTGTGTCTGATTCTCGCTGGTATCGCGTTGGTGATCGTGAGCTGCTCGAGCAGCGGTGACGGTGGCAACCAACTTGAGGCCAACGAGGCGCCGAGCACCACCGCCGCACCCGAGGCCGGGGCCAGCGAAGACGGGGGCAACGGTGAAGACGACGACACCTCGGACGGATCCGACGTCACCGGCCTGGTCGACAATGACGGCAACGTCGAGGTCGGGACCCCGACCGACGAAGATGCCACGGACTACTTCGAGTTGGCTGCCGAGATTGCGGTGGCCGAAGACGACCGGTCCCTGCCACCGGAAGACCCCGAAGCCCCAACCGGCGCTTACGGCTACAGCCGCTACGTCTACACCACCTCCAGCGGCGAGATCGTTCCCTCGTTGATCGAAGGCCCCCGCGGTCGCCAAACCCGGTGTCAAGATTTGGACAAGAACTGCTCGTACTCCGAGCTCAAAGCGCTTTACGACAGCGGAGAGGAAGTTCCCGAGTACCTCAATATGGACCGCGACACGCTCGGCGAACTCGTGAACCAACTCGACCGGGTGAATGCGGCGGTGATGTCCTATGACAGCATCGCTGACGCCTGCGCCGCCGGCTTCGTCAAAAGCACCAACCAGAACGCCAACATGGGCATCCACATGATCGACCCGACGGCAGGCAGCATCGCCCTCGGCGGTGAGTTCAACCCCGATCAGCCCCAGATGGTGCTGTTCGCCAAAGAAGATGGCCAAACCCTGGACGGCACCGAAATCGGTAGCTGCACCGAGGACGGAGGCTGGGACGGCCCAGACGGGTTCGAACCGGTCGGAGCAGTCTTCAACCTGAACCTGACCGAAAACCACCCCGACGGTTTTGCTGGCGACATCGACAACTGGCACATCCACTACAACACCTGCATCGCCCGCAGCGCCGACCGTGCCGTTGAGGGTTCCGACATGGGCGAAGGCGGCAGCGCCGTCACCGAGCAGCAGTGCCAGAACGCAGGTGGCCGATTCCTGCCGGTGATACCGAGCTGGATGATGCACGCTTACGTCGCCGACGACTTCGATGCTCAGGCTGGCGTGTTCTCGATGTTTAACCCGTCGGTCTGGCCCCGGGTTGAGACCGACACCCTCAAGGCCAGTCGCACCGTCGACACCGAAGACGCGCTCGACGCACCCATCAACAACTTCGACTTCGGAGACATCACGGCCAAGGTGGGGGAGACGATCCGATTCTCCAACTCTGACAGCCTGCCCCACACCGTGACCGCCGGAACCGCCTTCGATCCGTCGGCCCAGTTCGACTCCGGCATTCTTGGCACCGGTCAAAGCTTCGACCTGTCCTTCGACACCGCCGGCAGCTACGAACTCTTCTGCGTCCTGCACCCCGACATGACTGCGGTCATCGAAGTCGAATAACCAAAAGTTTGCACTTTGCGGGGTCAGACCCTGAAAAGTGCAAACTTTTGATGCACGCCGGTCTTGTGAGGCGTGCTGGTAGTTTCGGCGTCTATGTCTGACGACGCTTCTGGGACCGAACTCGACCTTGACCAGCTCCGGGCCGATACCCCGGGCTGTGCCGCGGTGGCCCACCTCAACAACGCTGGCAGTTCGCTACCGACTCAGCGGATGCTCGATGCGCAGATCGGACACATCAACCTTGAAGCCCGAATCGGTGGCTACGAAGCGGCCGCCGACCAGGCCGAAGCGTCGGCCGCCGTGTACGACTCGATAGCGGCGCTGATCGGCGGTCGCCGCGAAGAGATTGCTCTGTTGGAGAACGCGACCCGGGCATGGGACAGCGCCGTGTACGGCTTCGGCCTGGCGCCCGGCGACCGGGTGCTGGTCGGGCGATCCGAATACTCGAGCAACGTGCTCGGCCTGTTGCACCTGGCCCGGAGGCGCCGCATCGAACTCGTGCTCATCCCCGATGACGAACACGGCCAGATCTCCCTCGACCATCTTGCCGATGAGTTGTCGGCCGGCGCCGAAATGGTGTCGCTCAGCCATATGCCGACTAGCGGTGGCCTGGTGAACCCAGCCGCCGCGGTGGGCGCGCTCTGTGCCGAGCACGACACCTTCTTTATGCTCGACGCCTGCCAGAGCGTTGGCCAGATGCCGATCGACGTCGAGGCGATTGGGTGCCAAGCCTTGGCCGCGACCGGTCGCAAGTATCTGCGGGCACCGCGCGGGACCGGGTTCTTGTGGGTGGCGGGGGAGTGGATGGAGCGAATCGAGCCCACGTTCCTCGACCAACATGCTGGTGATTGGGTCGCCGACGAAAGCTATGTGGTGCATTCCGATGGCCGCCGCTTCGAAACGTGGGAGGGCAGCGTGGCCAACAAGCTCGGACTCGGTGCGGCGGTGGACTACGCCCTTGATGTCGACATCACCCGCACCTGGCCGCGAATCCAACAGTTGGCTCACCGTTTGCGGGCCGGCCTCGAAGCCCTACCGGGCATCACGGTTCATGACAAGGGTCAGGAACTCGGCGGCATCGTGGTGTTTGGCGTCGACGGCAAAGAGGCAGCCGAGGTGCAGGCCCAACTTCGTGCCGAAGCGGTTCATACCTCGGTCAGCCCGTCCGCTACCGCCCGCTATGACCTTGTGGCCCGAGGCCTGCCTGACCTGGTTCGAGCATCGGTGCACTATTACAACACCGAAGAAGAAGTCGACCGCCTGCTCAACATTCTCAGCTAGCCGCCCCGGAAATCCACGTTCCTCCAAGGTGAATGTGGTTCACCTTGAAGGAGCAAGATCGCCGTGTTTGCAGTGCTGCTGGCGGTCAGCGAGGCCAGCAACCACGTCCTCCAAGGTGAATGTGGTTCACCTTGAAGGAGCGGGATCCTTGGTTTTCGGTGGTGTCGGAGGTCAAAACCGATCACCTCCGAGGTGAATGTGGTTCACCTCGGAGGTGGGAATCGCTAGGTGCGGGAGAGGGATTCGCTGATGAGGCGGAGGGTGGTTGCGCCGTCCATGCCGAGGGCTCGAGCCTGGGTGACAAAGTCGGCTACCAGACGCTTCTGTTCGGCATCGGGGTCGACCACCAGGGCGTTGACGACGGTGCCCCGTCGGCCTCGCTGAGTCACGAGACCTTCAAGTTCCAACTCCCGGTAGGCCCGGGCGATGGTGTTGTTGGCCAAGCCCAGATCTCCGGCCAGCTGGCGGATTGTCGGGAGCTTTGACCCCTCGGCTAACTCACCCGAGGCGATGGCCCGGGCGATGATGGCCTGGATCTGCACATACGGCGGATCCTTGGACAGATCGTCGAGTTCGATGATCACGCCGGGGCGCCATTCACGCCGGTGGAACCGGGAAGGGTGCCTAAGTCTGGGGTGCCGTCACTGCCGGTGGCCTCGGTCTCGGTCAGGTTGACCACGCCTTGAACCGGCATATCCGGCAGGTCGAAGTTCGGGAGAAAGCGGGGCAGCGAACGAACGCTCAGGAAGAATCCGACGATGCCGAGGAACCAACTCACTATGAGGGCGTAAAGGCTGAGACCTTCGATCGACTCGGTGCCGACGACTGAGGTGGCTGCACCGATGGTGGCGGTGCTGGTCATCACGATGATGCCGAAGATCGACATCAGCGAGGCGCTGCGGGCCGCGTGCATGGCGGCGTCAACATCGGGGCCTACGGTCGGGGCTGGCTGGTCGACCACCTGGTTTACGATCACCGCACACAGGCCGATAAAGGCGAGCAGACCGATGGAGACGGCAACGACCGAGGTGGCGGAAAGCTCGACACCGTAGACGGTTCCGGATCCGCCATTGATGGCCCGGCGAATGGTCATCGCTACAGCTCCGAGGCTGGTGAGGCTAGCCAGGCCAACCAGCCAGGGCCTCACGTAGTCGGTGACCGAACGTCGCTCCAAGCGGGCCTTCTGGGTTGGGGGCCGGGGGGAGGTCAGTTGGGCCACCACTGCGCCCAGCACGTATCCGGCCAAGAGTAGGGTCCAGCCGGGCTCTACTTCGGTGGTGAGGGTAAGCGCGAGTCCAGCCAGCCACGCAACAAGCGCACCAAGCAGTCGAAAGCGACGGCTGCGCTGAATGGTCGAACGGATTGTGGGCACGTTTCGAGTGGTCAGCGGCACTGTATAGATCTTGGCGAAGCGGCGGACCTCACGGTCTGACGGCCGCACCAGGCCGGAGACGATGAAGATGAGAACGAAGATGGCAAGCAGTGCAGTGATGATGCTGGTCATGGGCTTATTGTATTAGGACAATCAATACAAAAGCAACAAAAACTTTTCTGGTGCGGTAGTCCAACGAATCGCTGCCAGAAGGTTCCTTCGAGGTGAATGAGGTTCACCTTGGAGTTGGTGTTGGGCGAGTTGGTCTGATGGAGTGTTCGGACTGCTTGCCGCGGTGGCTGGGAGGTACTGTTCGTGGCCATGCGTTCGTTGTTGGTTGGTTTGATGATGGCCGTTGCGGTGGTGCTGTTGATCGGTGCGTGTGGCGGGGACAATGACGGCAGTGAATCCGGTGGTAGTGATTCGGCCCAGGTTGATCCCACCGAGTCCGATGACACCGAGCCTGCCGACACCGGTGGTGACGAGACGGGAGCCGCTGACGGTGCCGATGAGGTCGGCGACTCAACCGAGGTCGTGGCTGGCGATGACGGCGACGAACACGCCGATGAAGCCGATGGCGACGAACATGCTGATGAGGCGGCACCGGAGGGTCCGGTTCAGCGCTTTTCCATTCGGGGTCAGGCCGAGATGGTTACCGGCGGCGATGTGCTGGTGGAGTTTGTTGCTGACGGGGTGAGCCCCGACGACGTGGCCTTCACCGCCAACGGCGAAAACGTCGACACCACATCGAGAGGCGATGGGCTCTACCTGGTGAGCGGACTCGACCTCGGTGAATCCGTCATCGAGCCGGCCAGCGTCGAAGACGAAAGCGTCGAAGGTCTGGCCGTGGTCAACCATCCGATCCAGGGGCCGGTGTTCTCCGGACCCCATCAGAGCCCGATCTTTTGCACCTTCGAGGACTTCGGCCTGGAGCCCGCCGCTGACGCCGATGCCGACAACAACACCAACTGCGACGCCGAGGCCAAGGTGGAGTGGGGCACCATCAACGACGAGGGTGACTTCGAAGCGTTCGAGGGCGATATCGCGCCGGACGACATCGACCCCAATGACCCCGACACGCTGATCATCCGTCGGGAACAGGGGACCATCAACCGCGGCATCTACCAGGTGGTGGTGGCCGATCCATCCTTGGGAGCCGAACCGATCGAACTCGGCAAACACCTCATTTACCGCTTCGGCGGCGGCTGCGGTACCGGCTTCACCCAGGGACGAGGCCTGGGCAGCAACATCCTCGACGAGGAATCGTTGGCCGCCGGCTTCATCATCGCCACCTCCACCTTCAACACGTTCCAGACCCACTGCAACGACGTGCTGAGCGCCGAAACCCTGATGATGGTCCAGGAGCACGTCGATGAAACGCTTGGGCCGATCGGCCTCACTATCGGTCGGGGAGGATCCGGCGGAGCGATCCAGCAGTATCTGATCGCCCAGAACTATCCCGGTCTGCTCGACGCTCTCAACCCGAGCGTCAGCTTCCCCGACGCTGCCTCGATCTCCGGCGGCGTCACCGATTGCGGCCTCCTCGTGGCCTACTGGGAGACCGAAGCCGGAGCCGACTTCGACGATGATGCCCGCACCGCCATCTCCGGCCATGGCACACCCCAGTTCTGCTTCGCCTGGGTCACCACCTTCGTCGGCAACGTCAGCCCATCGGCCAGCTGCTCCGACACCGTCCCGGAGGAACTGATCTACAACGCGCAGGACAATGCAGACGGCCTGCGCTGCACCCTCCAGGATTCAGGTGCCAACATCTTCGGGCTCGACGAGAACGGCTTCGGGCGACGAGCCCTCGACAACGTCGGAGTGGAATACGGCCGGCGAGCCCTCGAGGACGGCCTGATTACGGTCGACCAGTTCCTCACCCTCAACCGCGACATCGGCGGCTACGACATCGACGGCAACATCGGCGCCGAGCGCACCGCCGCCGACCCGGAGGTGATCGAGACCGCCTACGCCACGGGCCGGGTACTGCGTGGCGACTCGGCGGTGGCCGAAATCCCCATCATCGACGTCGACCGCTACAGCGACCTGGCCTTCGACATTCACGACCGGTTCCGCCTCTTCAGCATCCGGGCCCGATTGCTCGGCGTCGACGGAAACGATCCCGCCGAACTGGCCCAGGCCACCGACAACCGGGTGATCTGGACCCGACCAGGCCGAGGACTGATCGCGGCAGTCAGCAATACCGAAGAGGAGCCTGAGGTTGAAGCCGTCTCGGGCACCGAACTGGTGCAGAGCCTGGTGGAGTGGGTGCAAACCAACGAACGCCCCGACGGTGTGGCCGACGACTGTGTCATCGACTCCGACCGCACCGTCGGTGATGACGTGTTTGCCCCTGGGGAAACCTGTGCCGAGGCCTACCCCTACTTCGGCGACCCCCGCACCGCGGCCGGTGCCCCGCTACGAAATGACATTCTGAAGTGTGCGTTGGTGCCAGCTGACGCCGAGTCCTACGGCGTGGAGTTCACCGATGAGCAAGGGGCCGAGCTCGAAGAAGTATTCGCAGACGGCGTCTGCGACTACACCCAGCCCGGCATCGGCCAGGTGCCCCTCGCCGGAACCTGGCTGGATTACACGAACGGTCCTCTCGACCTGGGCTAGAGAGATCGCGGCCCGCCTGGCGACAGCTCAGCTCAGCGCAGTTCGGGGAGCTGAAAACCGCTGATGGCGGCGCGGGGCGATCGAAGCGCCTTGAGCCCATCCAACTTGGCACCGCTCTACCTGATCTCGCGCAGTTGAGGGTCTCAAGTGAGGCGAGGTTGCGTAGTGGGGCGAGGTCATGGTCCGACGACCTTCCCCAGCGACGCGGGCCGTCCGGAGCGATCCGGCCTGAGTAGTGTCGAAGGCATGCTGAGCGGCAAGAAGATTCTGATCACCGGTCCCGCGGGCCAGATCGCCTATCCGATGACGGCCTATCTGGCCGCCGAAGAAGCGAACAACGAAGTGTGGGGCATCGCCCGCTTCAGCCAACCGGGTTCTCAACAAATGGTGGACGCGGTCGGCGCCGTCACCCGAGAAGTCGATCTGGCCTCCGGCGACTTCGGCGACCTCCCGACCGACTTCGACTATTTGATCCACCTCGCCACCTACCAGGGCGGCGGCCACGACTACGACCGAGCCTTCGAAGTGAACGCCGAAGGCACTGGTCTGTTGCTCGAACACTGCCGCAACGCCACGGCGGCGCTGGTGGCCTCGACCTTCTCGGTGTACGCACCCAACCCCGACCCGGGCTACCTTTTCAGCGAAACCGACCCGCTCGGCGATGCCAGACTGCCCCACTCGCCCACGTACTCGATGTCGAAGATGGCCCAGGAAGCGGTGACCCGCACGATGGCCCGGGTGCTTGATCTGCCGGTCACGATCGGCCGCATCAACGGATCGTACGGCCCCAATGGGGGGCTACCGGCCTACATGCTCGACTGGCTGATCGCCGGTGACCCGATCTACCTCCGGGCGCCGGGCCAGACCTACAACCTGGTCCACGCCGACGACATGAACGCCCAAGTTGAAGGGCTACTTGGAGTCGCGTCGGTGCCGGCCACGATCGTGAACTGGTCCGGTGACGACGCGGTGACTGTGGAAGACATGGTCGGCTATATGGCTGAACTCACCGGCAAGGAGCCCAACTTCGTCCACATCAACGTGGAAGGTTCGTCGAACGGCAACGGAAGCGACAACACTCGGCGACGAGAGTTGATCGGCGACTGCTCGGTGGATTGGCGCGACGGAGTGAGGGCCATGTTCGAAGCCCGTTACCCCAACGGAGTCGACGGCGGCCTGGCCCCCGCCAACCAAAGCGGCGGAGCCACCCTCGGCCAAGCCTACGAAGAGGCTGGCAACTAAGCGCCACGAAACGTTGGAAGCTGAGCCTGATTGTGCGCGCCAGCTTCCGACATTTCGGACAGCGGAGGGGCTTGGATTACCTGGTTTCGCTATGGTGGGTTTATGAGCACCGCGACCGCACAGATCCCCCTTGTCGATTACCTCGTCCTCGGCGATAACCCCCACCTGGTGGCCAACGAATGCACCAGCTGTGGCGCCCGCTACTTCGACCGTCGAAACGGCTGCGCCAAGTGCTTCGCCGAAGATTTCAAGAAAGTGGAGATCGCAACCGAGGGTGAAGTCACGGCCTTCACCATCGTGGCCTTTGCCGCCCCTGGCGTGGACGTCCCGTTCGTGGCTGCAGTTGTGAACTGTGACGGCACGCCCGTCAGCGCCAACCTGATCAACGTCGAGCCCGACGACGAACATGTGAAGCTCGGGATGAAAGTAAAGCTGGCCACCAAAGCCATGGGCACCGACAGTGCGGGAACCGAAGCCGTCAGCTTCGGATTCGAACCGGCCTAAGGATCTCTTTACGCTCGACCCCGCCAGCAATAGGCAACGACTTCCCGGAGCCCAAACTCAAAACCTCGATCCGCATCAACCAGAGTCACCGAACCCAAAACGCCAGCAAACGCCAACTAACGCCAACCAACAACCCAAGCGAGAGGCCCCGCCACCATGGCAAGCGACGACATCTTTATCCTCGGCATCAACATGACCAAGTTCGGCAAGCACCCCGACCTTGACAGCGTCGACCTCGGAGCGATGGCGGTCAAGGCCGCCCTCGCCGACGGCGGCGTCACCATGGCCGACATGGGCATTCTGGCCGCGGGCAACCTGCTCGGGAACCCGGGCTTTGGCCAGCAGCTTCAGAAGCAGGTGGGCCAGACCGGCATCCCGGTGTACAACGTGTCGAACGCTTGCGCCACCGGTGCCACCGCGCTGCGCACCGCCATCATGGCCATCAAGGCCGGTGAGTGTGACATGGGCCTGGCCGTTGGCGTGGAGAAGCTCTCGGGCGCCGGCCTCCTCGGTGGCGGCGGACGCAAAAAGAGTGACGACGACACCTGGACCCCCGACGGCCGCGTCGGTGCCGTGGCTTCGGTTGATGGTCGCATCGGCACCATGAACATGCCCGGCGTGTTCGCCCAGGTCGGTATGGAGTATGCCCACAAGTACGGCGGCGCCGATGCTGAACTCTTCGCCCGCATCAGCGTAAAGAATCACGGCCACTCCACCCTCAACCCGCTGGCCGCCTACACCAAGGAAATGAGCCTTGAGCAGGTGATGGGCGACATGATGATCGCCTACCCCAACACCCGACCGATGTGTTCAGCCAACTGCGACGGCGGGGCCGCGGCAGTGGTGGTGTCTGGCGAGAAGCTGGCCACCCTCTCCGACGAACAGCAGCGCCGAGCGGTGAAGGTGCGGGCCTCGGTGCTCACCAGCGACCCGTGGCAGGAAGGCTGCCAGGTGCTGCCCGACGTCAACACCCTCACCCGTCAAGCAGCCAACCAGGCTTACGAGACCGCCGGGGTTGGCCCGGAAGACCTTGACCTGGTCGAGCTTCACGACTGCTTCGCCACCGCCGAACTGGTGCACTACGACAACCTGATGCTCTGTGACGAAGGTGGAGCCGTCGACTTCTTCGAGTCGGGCAAACCCTTCCGCGACGGCGAACGGCCAGTGAACGTTTCGGGCGGTCTGCAGAGCAAGGGCCACCCGATTTCGGCCACCGGCATCGCCAACGTGTGGGAGATCTGCCATCACGTGCGCGGCGAAGCCGGTGACCGCCAGATCGAAGGCGCCAAAGTCGGTCTGGCCCACGTGATCGGCCTCGGCTCAGCCTGTGGCGTCCACATCCTCGAAGGTCAAGCCGCCTAGTCCGACCAACCGCCTCAGGTCTGGAAATGTCGGCGCTAGAGGCAGATTATTCGCTCCGAGCGCCGACATTTCGGATCCGGTTGGCTAGCGGAGGATGAGGCGGCCGATCGAGTTGTTGAAGAACTCAGCGAACACGATGTCCCCGGTCTGCGGGTCGATGGCAATACCGGCCTGACCCCCGCCGCCGGCGGGATCGACCTCGCTCAACACCGGCAACAGGTGCACCTCGTTCCGGTTCATCAGGAAACCGACACTTGTGGGGGCGTCCTCCGCTGGAGTCATGGTGAACCACACCCGGTCGCTTCGCCCGGCCGCGATCGAATGGATATGGACCGACTCAAGGTCGCCAGCCACCTCGATCCGGCTGGCGCAGCGGTTGCCGTTGCCGTTGTTGGTTCGCCGACACTGCTCCGGCCGGCCGTCGGCCCTCGCCAGATCGAAGTGAATGACACGGTTGTCGAAGTACTCGTTCACGACGATGTCGCCTGAAGTCTCATCCAGATAGAGCTGCCACGGACCGGCGCCAACCGTTGGCCCCCGAGCGGTGCGGCTGCGGGTGAACGGGAAGCGCTCAATCGCACCGGTGTCGATCTCCAACCGGGAGAGGGCGGCTCCGAAAAACTCGGTAAACCAAATCGCATCATCGATCACAATCAGATGGGCCGGGTGGCGATCGACCTGATCGAGAAAGTACGGCCGGAAACAACCGCCGGCTACATCGGTGCACCAGCCAGGGTTGGCCGGGTCGGGCAGGGTGTTGCTGGAGGGCACCGCGTTGGGATCAAAGTTCACGATGGCCGCCTGCTCCAGGCCACCCTGAGCAAACCAGGCGGTACCCCGGTCGTCGAAGGTCAGGCCGATCACCTCGTTGCCTTCCCCGGGAACGGTGTAGACGTCAAAGGCCTCGGTTACCGGATCAAACCGCAGAATCCGACTCCGGTTGGCGAAGTCGCCGGTGTAGAGCGACGCCCCGCCCTCGGTGAACCACACGCCACCCTCGGGGCCGATGATGATGTCCTCACCCAAGGTGCTGGTGGCGGTGAGCCGGTCACCAAACAGTGTGGTGGCGAAGGGCGGGCTCTCCGGGATGGGAATCTTGAAGGCCTCAACCTCGGACCCCGTTACCCGATGCAGCGAGCGATGAAACTCCTGGTTCACCCACACTGTGCCCGCGGAATCGACGGTAATGGCCAGGGCACGAGCCGCGGTGCCAGGTGTGGGCGGCAACTGGACGGTCTCGTAGTCGTAGACCTCCACGGGTAGGGCCAACGCAATCTCCGCACCCGCACCCGCACCCGACCCGTCGGTCGCGAGTTGAAGCTCACCCGAACGAGCATCGCCGGGCAGCGCCAGCGTCAGCTCCTCCGAGGTGCCCTGCTCCACCGAAACCGCACCGCCGTTCAGAGATGCGGAGAACGTGTTGGCATCGGGCAGGTTGCAGCCTCGAACCCGCAGCGGCTCTCCCGCGATCGTGGCGGCCACAGTGTCGAGGAGAAAGGGATCATCATCCGGATCGAGATCCTCGGGGCAGGCCAACTGCTGGGCGCCGGGCTGGTCCGGGCCGTCATCCGTAGTGAATCGACGCAGCAACAGCAAGGCGATGATCAACAAGGCCAGAGCCAGCGCAACCAGCAACCAAACCGCCGGCGGCAAGGGTCGGCGTCGAGGCTGAGGTCCGAGACGAGGAGCACTTTCCGTCACGGAATATGGGGGTGCCCCGCCAGTCACCAGCTCAGTCTCTCACCTCGGTTGCCGGGAGATATGGCAAGATCCCAACATGACCGGCATCCCCGCCCCACCCGCAGTAGGCGACACCGCACTCAAGCCCGACACCTTCGGTGGTCAGACCGTGATCGTGACCGGCGGAGGCACCGGTTTAGGCAAGGCGGTGGCGTCGGAGTTCGCTCGACTCGGGGCGAACCTCGTGATCGCCTCCAGGAAACCCGAGCATCTCGATGCGGGCCGGGCCGCCCTTGAGGCGCTAGATGCCGATGTGTTGGCGGTCGAGTGCGACATCCGGGAGCCGGAGTCCATCGCTACAGCCTTTGATGCTGCGGCCGAGCGGTTCGGCCTGCCGACGGTGCTGGTCAACAACGCGGCGGCGAACTTCCCCGTACCGGCGGAGGACATGTCACCGAACGCGTGGCGGACCGTGGTCGACATCACCCTCAACGGCACCTTCTTCTGCGCCCGCGATTTCGGCCGACGCCACCTCGACGCTGGGAGCCCGGCCTCGATCATCAACATCGGTGCCACCTATGCCTGGACCGGCGGACCCGGATTTGCCCACTCGGCCGCAGCCAAGGCCGGTGTGAAAAACCTGACCGAATCGCTGGCGGTCGAGTGGGGCCCGTATGGGATCCAAGTGAACTGTCTTGTGCCCGGTCTTATGCCCCACGAGGACATGACCACCGACATCGTGAGCAACCTGGAACGAACCCACGACAAGGACGCCTGCCAACCGGCGATGCGGGTCGGCGAACGCCAGGAACTGGGCTGGGCCGCCACTTTTCTTGCCTCGCCGTACGGTCGTTTCATCAGCGGACACACGCTCGTGGTCGACGGCGCCAACTGGCAACGACGCTCGCTGACCAACCCTGCGGTCATCCCGGTTCGCGAGCAAATGGGTCGAGATCCATTCACGCTCTAACGCTCGCGGCATACCGCCGACAGGTATTGCGGGTCAGAGCCAGAAGCCTCGTCGAGGTGAGTTCGGAATCCTGGCCTCTGGTGGGCTATGAATAGCTCGTGAGTGAAAATGTCGAAGAACTCCTTGCCGAAATGACCCAGGCCGAAAAGGCCGATCTTGTTACCGGAAAGGGAATGTGGGACAACCGGCCGATCGAGCGACTGGGCATCCCGTCCATGATCGTTACCGACGGCCCCAACGGTGCCCGCGGCGGGGGATTGCTGGGGACGGGCACACCCACCGCCTGTATCCCGGCCGGCTCGGTGCTTGGTGCCACCTGGGACCCCGACCTGGTCGAACGGCTCGGCGGTCTACTTGGCGACGAGTGTCAGGCCAAGGGCGCTGGCGTTCTGCTGGCTCCGACCATCAACCTGCATCGCAACCCGCTGGGAGGTCGCAACTTCGAGTGCTACTCCGAAGACCCGTTCCTCACTGGTCGCATCGCCGTCGGTTTTGTGCGGGGCGTACAGAGCCGCAACGTGGCCACCACCGCAAAACACTTCGTGGGCAACGACTCAGAATTCGAACGCAATTCGATCGACACCCAGGCCGACGAGCGCACCCTTCGCGAGGTGTACCTCGCCCCGTTCGAACAGGTGGTGAAGTACGCCAAGGGCTGGGGCATCATGAGCTCCTACAACCGGCTCAACGGAACCTTCGCCTCCGAACACGTCTGGTTGATGCAGACAGTTCTCCGTGACCAATGGGGGTTCGATGGGTTTGTGGTCTCCGACTGGTTTGCCGCCCGCTCCACAGCCGAGTCGATCAAGGCCGGCATGAGCCTGGAGATGCCCGGCCCCGGAAAGTTCTACGGTCCGGCTCCCATCGCCGAGGCGCTGAAGGCCGAAGAGATCACCGAAGATGATCTCGACGCCATCGCCCTCGACATGCTGCGGCTCCTCGAACGCACTGAGACCATGGGCCGAGCCGAGCCGAAAGAGGAGGAACCGCTCGACCGGCCCGAGGATCGACTCCTCGTTCGCGAAGCTGCGGCTGCGGGCACGGTCCTGGTCAAGAACGATGGAGTGTTACCTCTGGACGCCGCGAGCCTCTCGAGCCTCGCGGTCATCGGTCCGAACGCCCGCATCGCCAAAGTGATGGGCGGCGGCTCAGCCACAGTTCGGGCCTACCGCGCCACGAGCCCGCTCGATGCCCTCAACAACCGCTTCGGCAACCAGATCGACGTCACCTTCGCCCCCGGCTGCGACATCGACCGTTCAACCCCTCCACTCGACCAGGCACTTGTGCCTGATGGGTTCAACGTCGAGTTCTTCGCCAACCACGACCTTGAGGGTGAGCCGGTTCATCAGATGCAGGCTGGTCGAGGCCAGTACCTCTACTTCGGCAAGCCGGCAGCCGAGGTACCCGTCGAGTACTCGCTTCGCTCCGTCGGCACCATCGTCCCCGAGATCACCGGCGCCCACTCGGTGCGCCTGGTGCAGTGTGGACGGGCCCGGGTCCTCATCAACGGTGAGGTCATCGTCGATGCCTTCGAAGGCGACTACGAACGGGGCGACGAATACTTCGGTTTCGCCAGCATAGAAATCCCCGGCGATATCGAACTCACCGCCGGCGAGCCGGCCGAGATCGTTATCGAGTTCTCATCCAAGGACGCCCTGTTGTTGAGCGGGGCTCGGGTCGGTATCCGAACCGAGGTTGAGCGCGACCTGCTCGGCGACGCGGAGAAGGCGGCCACAACCGCCGATGCCGCGGTCGTGGTCGTGGGCACCAACGACGACTGGGAAACCGAAGGCCGCGATCGAGACTCGTTTATTCTTCCCGGTGACCAGGTGGAGCTGATCCGAAGGGTTTCGGCAGCCAACTCCCGCACCATCGTGGCCGTCAACACGGGCGGTCCGTTCTCGTGGGACTGGCTCGATGCGCCGGCAGCTGCGCTCAACGTCGGGTTCGGCGGTCAGGAACTGGGCGATGCACTGGTCGACGTACTCTTCGGCGAGGTCGACCCCGGTGGCCGGATGCCCACCACGATCCCGGCCCGCTATGAACATTCCCCGGCCTTCCTCAACTACCCGGGTGAGAACTCGGTGGTGCGCTACGGCGAAGGGCTGCACATCGGCCACCGCTGGTTCGACGCCCGCCATATCGAGCCCGCGGTCGCATTCGGTCATGGGATGTCCTACGCCACTTTCGAATGGAGCGAACCCCGAATGGCCGAGACGGCACCGACCGCGCTCGGCGAAGTGAGCCCGGCCACCGCAGGTGCTCCCGGCGACGCCAGCGACACCGACGGAGCCGAAGTGGTGACGGTTGAAGTTGATGTGACCAATACGAGTGACCGCGCTGGAGTGGACGTGGTCCAGATCTACATCGAGCCGCCCGAATCCGTGGTGCACCGGCCGGTTCGAGAACTCAAGGGGTTCGCCAAAGTAGCGGTGGCTCCCGGCGCCACCGAAACGGCGAAGATCGTGCTCGATCGGCGAGCCTTTGCCTACTTCGATCCGGGAGACCAGGTATTTGAAGAACTGGCCGCCGGCATGCCAGTACCCGCGGCCCTCGGCAAGCGCCATACCGGGCCCGGCTGGTATGTCGAACCAGGGGAGTACCGAGTGGTTGTCGCCCGCTCATCACAAGACTTCGCTCACACCGCCACCATTACCCTCGAAGGCGAAGAACTCCGCTTCTCCGACTGACCGCAGGCCAAAGGTCGACGGTGTTGGGGCCAGACGCCAAAGAAGCCCAACTTCTTGGATCAGGCTGATGAGTGATGCCGGTCTGGACTTTCGGCGGGACTGGGGCGGGCCGGACCGCTAGTCTTTGGACAACGCATTCGCGACAAGGGGTCCTGGGGTTATGAGCATCATCGAGGTCGACAACGCATCCAATATTGAGGTGGATCCTCGGGGTCAGGGTCCCGACGCACCGTGGCACCTGACCGGCAGCCGGGCACCGGTACGCGACGAAGTGACGATCACCGAGCTTGAAGTCAAGGGCTCTATCCCGCCGGAACTGAGCGGTCGCTACATCCGCAACACCCCGAACCCCCAGACCGGATACACCGAGCACTGGTTTATCGGCGACGGCATGCTCCACGGCATGGAGCTGGCCGACGGCAAAGCCAACTGGTACCGCAACCGCTACGTGCGCACCCCCATGTTCGACAACCCGGGCGCCGACCGACTCACCCTCGCCCTCGATCCGGAAACCTTCACCTTCGACCACAAAGTGTCGGCGGCCAACACCCACATCGTGAGCCACGGCGGCAAGATCCTCGCCCTCGAAGAGGGTTCCTACCCGTACGAAGTCACACCGGAACTCGACACCGTCGGCGCCCACAACTTCGACGGCAAGCTCGACGGCCCCTTCACCGCCCATCCCAAGTTCTGCGCCGAAACCGGCGAAATGCTTGGCTTCGGTTACGCCCAGGTCGAGCCGTACCTCACGTACTACCGGGTGAGTGCAGCCGGCGAACTGGTCCAGGCCACCAACATCACCGTGCCGGGCCCGACGATGATGCACGACTTCGCCGCCAGCCGGAACTACTCCATTTTCATGGATCTACCGGTGGTGTTCGATATGGAGATGGCCATGCAAGGCGGCATGCCATTCCACTGGGACGACGACTACGCGGCCCGCTTCGGTGTGATGCCCCGCAACGGCGGCGATGCCGACGTCCGCTGGTTCGACGTCGACCCCTGCTTCGTTTTCCACACCATGAACGCCCATGAAGAGGGCGACGACGTTGTGGTTTACGGTTGCCGCAGCCCCGAGATGTGGCGCAACACCTCACAGATCGCGGTGTCCGACGCTCCCGACCCCGGCGACGGTCCGGCCCTCCACGAGTGGCGCTTCAACATGGCCACCGGCGCAGTTTCGGAGCGGCAACTCGACGATGATGCCTCGGAATTTCCCCGCATCCCCGAACACCTTCAGGGCTTCCAAACCGACTACGGCTACACCATCGGTATGGGCAACACCGCCGACGGTAGCGACGCCATGGCTGGCCGCCTCTGCAAGTACCGCCTTTCCGATGGCGACCGTCAGGTGCACGACTTCCCGTTGGGCCACGAACCCGGCGAAGCGGTCTTCGTGCCAGCCGAGGGTGGAACCAACTCCGACGACGGCTACCTCATGACCTACGTGTGGCAGCCCGAAACCGACACCAGCTACATGGCGATCCTCGATGCCACTGACATGGCTGCGGACCCCATCGCCGAAGTCCATGTGCCCCGTCGAATCGTCAGCGGCTTCCACACCAGCTGGATCCCCGACGCCACATAGGCAAAGCCAAGATCTGTGACGCTTGGCTCGCCAAAAACGGCGCGCTAGACGTCACGAATCCTGAGATTGGGTGAAGGTTTCCACTCGGGTGGTTACGTAGGCCTCCATCATCAGCTGAATCTCCACCAGCTGACGTTGGCGCGCCTCAGGGTCGGTTGGGAGCCGATGGATCAGCATGCGAGTGGTGTCGAGGCAGATCTCCGCGAACGCAGTGACTTCCTCGATTGAGGCTTTCAGCTCCAACTTGGCGAAGACCGCAATGAACCAGTCGATCTGGGCCCGCCGAACCGGATAGGTCGGCGCGGTGGTGTCGGATGGATCAGCTGCAGTGGCGAGTGCGTAGTAGCCCGGGTGGACTTCCTGAAGAGCCACGGCGCCATCAATGAGCAGCTTGATCACCTCGGGGAGCTGGCTGGTATCGACCAGAACCTCCGACACCGAGTTAAAGACCTCAGTGATTACTGCTTCGTAGCGGTCGGCGACAGCCCGGGCCAGCGCGTTCTTGTCGGGGAAAAACCGGTACATCGAGCCGGTTGACACCTCGGCCCGCTCAGCTACCTCGCTCACCGTCGCCCGGTCGAAGCCGACCTCGGCAAAGACCGATTCCGCAGTCTCCACGATGCGCGCCACCGTCTCGATCGACCGCTGTTGGCGGGGTTGATTCCGCAGCGCCGGGCTCTGAGTGTCCACGACTGTCCTTACTTGGTCGGCCGGGCTGAAGTGCGGCCCGGGAGGCCAGCATCGCATACGAGATGAGCGCGAAGTGGGCATCCGGGCCGCTTCGGTGGTGGCCCAGCGATGCCGTGAACGCCCTGCAAATGAATGGTTGACATCCATCAAGCTAATTGTTAGAGAGTACCCTACAAATAATTAGAGGGTGTCCTACAATTGCTGAGTCCAGTTCAGGCTGGACCCGATCCAGTTCACATTGGGTCTGGCTTCGTTCGCGTTGGGCTCTTGTGGCGGATCACCACCAACACCACTCCCGGGGGAGCAACATGATGCGTTTACGCCTCGACCTGAGGCCGGATGGACGATCTAGGCCACAGCTGCACAATCGGCTGACAAGACCCACAAGCGGAAACCGAGTGCAGGCTCGATGGAGGATCTTCAGCCTGGTCGCGGTCGCCGCTCTTTTTGCCAGTGCCTGTCAGGTGATTGAGACCGCCCCACCCAATCAGGAGCCGGTCGAACAAGAGTGTGACGAAGACCGACTTGAGGAGGCCACACCAGAGGTATCGGTCGCACCCGACAAGGGGACCGTTCGATCGGTGCAAGAATCGGAGCGGACCGGAACCCAAACGGCAAGTCCACGCCCTACATCGCCACTCCCAACATCACCACCTCCGACGACCCCGTCGCTCCCGCCAACCCCGGTCGAGCCCCAGAAATGTGCACCTGCTCCACCGCCATCCGGAGCGATGTGCCCGTGGACGCCAGGTACCCGCATGATGAGCGAGGCCCATCCGTCGGCCGCCAGCGGTGTAGTGATTACCGAACACGCAGGCGATGACCACATCACGGTTGTGGCCGGCACCACATCGAAATTTGTGGTCGCCGACTACCTCGACGGCAACGACTTCACGCTGTTTCAAATTCGCAACCGTGATGTCCTGCCGGGCACCACGATCTATTGCTACGCCGACGATCCAATGGGTGAGGTCGGGGCATACGCCACCGCGACCGTTGCGTTGGAGCCCGGGGGCAACCCGGTTGTGGCCCGGCTGATGAAGCCGGGCGTGTTCGACGGCGATCTGGTTGTGGTGGAGCGGCTTGGGACCGGTGGATCACCGATCAACGATGCGCTGGCCATGCGGCTCGACGAACGCACCTTCGACACCACCCTTATGAACAGCCTGATCAATCAGGCGGAGACCGCGACCGAGAGCGCGATCACGGGCCTGGTAGCCAACAACCCCAACCTCACCTTCAATTGGGTGAACGTTGACTACGCCGCCAGCATCGACTTCCGGGCCAACCCCGGCCCCAATGGTGGGATCGACATCAGCGGCTCCGCCTTCAACGTTGGTGCCAGCCTCAACTACGACAAGGGACTTATCGACTGTGATTTTGAGGTCACCCTGGCGGGAACCACCTCACTAACCTTTAACGCCAACCTCACGGGGACCACCGCCAACCCCGTCAACATCACTGGCGTGGACCTGGCGTTGCCGTACCCCGTCTTCAACGGGACCGGCCTGGTCTGCGGGCTCGGCGCAACGCTGATGAACCTGGTAACCGCAGCTTTTGCCCCGCCGTTGATCATCGCTGCCGCCGCCGATATCGAGAACCTGCTGGCACCGGTCATCGACAACTGGCTCGACGCCCGAATTTCGGAGGCGCTGTCGGGCATCACCACGTCGGCCGCAACCTCTCCCTTCATCGCCTCAGTTGCCGTCGACACAATGCGCGCCGACAACAACGGTCTGATGGTGTCGCTTGATGTGGGGAGTACCACCAACACCTGGCACGCGGTCGGTTCGGGTGACGTCACCCCGCTGCTGAGCCAACGCAACACCACCGATGGATCCGTGTTTGACCTGTCACTCTTTATCTCGCCCGACCTGTTCAACGCCGGGATGCGCCATGCGGTCGACGCCGGGGTAACGCTCGGCGCCACGCAAACCCTCACTCCGGCCCAGGGTCAGGAGATCGTCAACAACGTGGTTGGTGCCAACTCCGGCTACAGCGCTTCCGGGTGGACGATGGCCATTCGCCAGGACACCGCACCCCGGATGGCCAACTTCGGTCAGGCCGAGCCTGGTGTCGTGCTCGATGCGGTCGTGATCGATCTGGCTCACGGCGGCGAGTTTGTCGCCCAGTACGTGGCGTTGATCGAAAACGTCGGCGTGCACGGCGAACTG
>CALAML010000138.1 GCA_937925845.1 uncultured Acidimicrobiales bacterium
ACGGGTGGGGCCAAAGGCCGAGTTCTCCGTACTTGAGCCCATGGCGAACTCGTCGAGGTTGGTCTTTCCGACCGCAACCCCGCCGGCCTCGGCCACGGCAATCACGGTGGTGGCGTCATAGGGCGGACGCCACCCCTCAAGGATCTTCGAACTGGCCGTGGTGGGCACACCGCGGGTGCACATGTTGTCCTTCAACGCCACGGGCACCCCGGCCAACGGGCCCGGGTCCTCGCCGGCAGCGACCGTGGCGTCCACCGCATCGGCAGCGGCGCGGGCCGAGTCGGCCATCACATGGTTGAAGGCATGAATCTCTTCATCGCGCTCGTCGATGCGAGCAAGATGCTCGTCCAACACGTCGCGGGCCGAGCGCTCGCCAGACCGCACCGATGCGGCGATGGCGGAGGCACTCGGGCCAAACGGTGTCGACTTATCGGCGGCGCTCACTGCGGCTCCCCGAGAATCGGTGGAACCCGGAACTGGCCGTCCTCGGCAGCCGGAGCCTGACCCAGCACCTCGTCGCGATCAAGGGTGGCCCCCACCTGATCGGGGCGGGTCACGTTCTCGGCCGGATGGGGCTGCCAATCGATCGGCACATCGGTCACGTCAAGCGCCTCAATGTCGGCCGCGTGTTCCAAAACATCGGCCAGCTGGGCAGTGAAGCGATTCAGCTCATCGGGAGTAATGGTGAGGCGGGCCAGCCGAGCGACGTGGGCCACCTCATCAGGACTAATTCTTTCGGCCATGTGGCCCACATCGTAGTGTCCCGACGTGGCAAACCCCGCGGGATTACCGGAATACCGCACCGTTTCCGAGTTCGCCAAGACCTCCTCCAGCGCCGGGGTTGGCGTTTGCGGTGACCATCGACTGCGGTGGCCAGCAAACGTCATCCTCACTGATAAGGACCAGCCTTTGACGACTACGCGGCGGTGACCTTTTCAGCGAACTCCAGGGTGCGAGCGACCACCAACTCGGCTTCATGATCCATGGTGATCACGTGATAGCTGAGCGGGTACAGCTCGCGTTCGACCGGGCCCGAAACTTCGGCGGCGATCACGTCACTATCGGTCGGGGCCACGACATGGTCGTTCTCGCTGGTCAGAAGCAACACCGGACACGTGATGTCCTTCAGCCGCGGGCGAGCCGCGATCGAGGCCTCAAACAGTGACTGCAGGGGCGGCAACGGAGTGTCGGCGTAGGCGGTCTCGGCCACTCCCTCCTTGGCGATGTCCGAGCCGATTCCCGGAGCGACGGTCTCGCCGACACCAAGCATGTCGTCGACCATCTGTTTCATCGCTGGGTCGATCACGATCGCGGCGTTGATGCATACCAGCGCGGCGATCTCAGGATGCTCCATCCCCAACCACAGGGTGAGCGAGCCGCCCATCGACAACCCGACAACCACCACTTCGTCGCACCGCTCGGCCAACCGCTGGTAGGCGGACTCCGCCTCGGCGGCCCAGTGCTCAAACCGGGTGTCCATCATGTCCTCGATCGTGGTCCCGTGACCGGGGAGCCGGGGCATTTCGACCGACCAACCCTCAGCCACGAACGCATCGGCGAGGATGCGGACCGAACTCGGGTTGCCAGTAAAGCCATGGAGTACCAGCGCACCCCGCGTCGAACCCTCGAAGGACAAGGGCTCAGCCCCCGGAATGATCTCGGCTGTCTGCATTTCACCTCGTTTACTATTTAGTGCAGCTCACTGTACGTGGACGGACACTTAGATCGGCTGGAACTCACCGATATGACTTCACTGTTCCCTACGAGTCAATACCTGAATGCAATTCAGAATTGTGTCTCCGCAAATGTATTTACGGCACACGGACTTCGCAACTGAGCGCAAATTGCCGCATAAGAGCAACATCACCCAACCACAACCGGCCCTATCGCTGCTGCCCGCAAGAGCGTGCACCGATCGCCTGTTGCGGTGCGACAGGGTTCGACATCTGGCCCGGGTGCTCAGATCAAGAGCGCGGCCCGGCGACTGCCTATCGGCAACGTGGCGATAAGAGCGGAGCGCTTAAACCAGAGCGCTTGAAGCGAGCGCGGGTGGAGAGCGAAGGAGAGGCCCCGGTTCTACTGGGCCCCTACTCAGTGATGTCTTTGAGCTTGCCCGCCAACTCGATCGCTTCGTCGGTGGGCTGTACCGCCTGAGCGGCCACCAACTTCGACATGTCGCCCTCCACCCTGATCTTGCCCGACATAAACGCCTGCATCAGCGCCTGCGGATCCTGTTCCACCAGCATCGTCTTGGCGGTGTCGTAATCGGTGGTGATGGTGAGTTCGGCGTCGTCGAGCAAGCCACGGTCATAGCTCGTGTCTTCCGGGCTGGTGATGGTGTGCATCTCAAGGGGGTCGGGACCGAAGGGCATGTCAGTCACCACCTGGTTCATCCGCATCTCGACCGGAGGGTCAGGGAGCTTGTCGCGGTACTCCTCACGAAGCGCCTCCGCGGCCTCCCACCATTCATCGCTGAGAAACGCAAAGGCCATGTGAGGTGAGCTCCTTCGACGGGCGGGCCAACTGCCCGCCGGTGGTGACGGTCAAACCCTGGCCGCCCGGGAGCCAACAGCATAGACCCGACCGCCATCGGGCCCGGCAGTCGGGTCGGGTGCAGGCGCACGGGTCGGTCTATCGGTGATGCCGCGGGTGCCAGAGAAACCGTCGATCTGGCTGCACTCGGACCTGGTGAGCCGTGTGCCGCTGAAGCCAGAAGGCGAGCGCTCCGGGGGCCGGTGCATCTGTCTGCATTCGAGCGGGGTGAGTCCAGCGCCGGTGCAGCCAGAATTCTTGATGTGGCGGCTGACCACCCGGGTTGACTGGGGTCTGGTCGACTCTGGGCCCTAAACTGACGGTTGATGAGTGACGACATCGATCGCGACTTCGAAACGCAGGATGGCTACTACGAGCCGGAGCCGTTCGACGTCCCGGAAGAGGCCGAACCCTCGGCCCGGCCACCGGCATGGGGCATCCCGATGCCTGAAGATCGCAGCACCAAGCTTCGTCGCCGCGCCATCTACGGTGCCCTGCTGTTGCTGGGCTTCGGGTTGATGACGGCTGTGGCGATCCGCAACGACGGCGCCACCACCGATGTTTCTGTAACCCAATCGGACGCCATCGAGGCATTGATTCCGGCGCGTAATGATGAGGTGCTTCGCCAAAGCGACGTGGGGGCCGACCTGGCCACCGGCTACCGGGGTCGGCTCAGCATCAACGGGGTGGACATCCCCGACAACTATCTGCGGCGGGGCCCCGACAACGCGCTAAACGAGGTGATCACCCGTCCCGGTGATCGTGGTCGCGACGCCGACGGACAGGCCATCCTGCCGCCAGTCTTCGAGCGCCTTGATCCCGACACCAACTGTGCCGAGATCACCTTCTGGGAAATCGAACGGCCCGAAGACACCGAAACCGTCCGGTGGTGTTTCCAAGCGACGTAGTTGTTGCCGCAGGCTCGATCCGTCGGCCCCTGGGGGGCCTCCTCGACTCGCGCTGCGGATTTTGTCTCGTGCGGAGCGCTAGTTGGGTGGTCGGAAAGTCATGCTGGGCTCAGACCCCCGATGCATCCCCTCACTCTGCGTCGATGTTTTCGGACATTCCGAACGAGGAGTGCCACGAAAACCTCTCCTTGAGTGAGGGGCGCCTCGGCGCCCTGAGCC
>CALAML010000139.1 GCA_937925845.1 uncultured Acidimicrobiales bacterium
GGCGACACCCGTCCGGCCCAGGCATCGGCTTCAGACTCAGCGATTTGCTCCAGGGTGCCGCCGAGGTGAATCGTGCCGGCCTGAGCAACCTCGGGGTCGGTCCACGGCACCGGCTCCGAACACACGAAGTCCACCTTGAACACGCCCGGCCCCCGCTTCCAACCGTTGAGCCGCTTGCGGAACTTCTGAGGCAGTGCGTCGCCAGCGATCGAGGCCAGCGCGCTCGGGCTGGTATCGAAGAGCACCGGCGCTCCGGCGGCGAGCTCACCGTCGATTTCGTCGAGGCTGGTGATCTCCCGGCCGGTCTCAATCGTTGCGCCCATCGACTCCAGGTAGGCGGCCATGGCATTAGCGATCGACTGCGACCCCCCTTCAGCTATGGGCCAGCCGACCTTATGACCCACCGCGGTGAGCAGGATGGCCGCGGCCGAAGTAAGCGGGCTCGACAACGGGGCGATGGTGTGCGCCGCCATACCGGCCCACAGCCCCTGCGTGGTCGGCTCAGAGAAGGCCCGACGAGCAACCACCTCGGCCGGAGCCAGGGCGCCAATACCAAAGCGGGCCAGGACCACCGGCGAGCGGGGAACATGCGCCAGCGGCTGGTAGATCTCGTCGAGCAAGGCCTCGATGTGCTTGGACGGCCAGCCGATCAGCCGACGCCACGCCGCATCATCGCGGCCGAGGCGCGAGGCGGTGGTCTCCAGATCCTGAAACAGCATGCCGGTCGGATGGCTGTCCATCGGATGGGCGCATAACACCTCCGGATGTATCCACCGGAGGCCAAACTGCTCCAACCGGAGCGAGGCAAAAAAGGGTGAGGCGATGCCAAAGGGATGAACCGCACTACACACATCGTGGACGGTGCCGGGCTCAACCAACTCGAGTGACCGCATGCCGCCGCCGATGGTCTCGGCGGCTTCGTACACCACCACCGAGCGCCCGGCCTCAGCCAGCCGAATGGCGGCAGCCAAGCCGTTCGGGCCGGAGCCGATAACCGCCGCGTCGCGAATTGTCACCCTTCGTAGGGTACCGCCCCGGCCAGGGTCCAAGCTGGCCCGGGCGCCGATGGCTCAAAGGCTTCCGGCAAACACCACTTCACCGGTGGGAGCTGGCGATCCACCGGCAGGCTCCACGCTGATGGCCACGGTTTCGGCCGGAACACCGTCGATGAAGAACGTTGCCGATCCCGCATCGGCGTCCGTCGGCTCGAATGTTCGCGACGGGGTGATGACCTCGCCACTAATGAACCACAACTGGTAGATCGATCCCGGCTCGGGCGAAGCCAGCCCCCGCACCTCGACAACGGTGCGCTCGGATCCATCAAGCCAGAGGGTGACATCGCCGGCAGCTTCGCCGGTGGGCTCCAGGTCGAGGCTCACCGCATCGTCGCGGGACTGAATCTTCTGAGCGACTTCGGTCGGCCCTGGTTCATCCGAGCGCAGCAGAGCGAACGCCCCAACGACCAGGATGATCACGGCCGCAGCCGCGGCCGCTACTGGCACCGGCGACCGCCACGCCGGGCGCTTCGGCACCGCCGCGGGCTTGGCGACCTGGCTCTCCGACGCAATCCGGGCCATAACCGCATCCCGAAGTTCGGGCGGCGGGCTGACCGGTGAGTTCGGCGCAGGTACCTCGGCGGCGCGAATCTCCGCGATCTCGGCCCGACACCTGGCGCAGGTCGGAAGATGCTCGATGAACTCAGGCTCAGAATCCGGATCGAGCGCGCGAAGGGCATACAGCGGAGCCAGATCGTGAATGCTGGGACTCACTGTTCCTCCTTCCCCATATTGGTCCGGAGCCGGGTGACGGCGTCACGCACCCGGGTCTTTAGAGTATTTAACGGAATACCGAGCAGGGCCGCAGCCTCGTCGTAGGTGTGGCCCCGGTAGTGGGTCAGTTCGATCGCTTCCCGTTGCACTTCGGTGAGGTCGATCAGCTGACTTCGCACCCGGCGATGGTCCTCGGTCAGGTCGATTCGGTCACCAACCGGATCGGGATGCGCCGAGAGCGCCTCGGCTCCGACCCGCTCCTCCCGCTGGCGGCGAGCGTCCTCGCTGCGCACCAGGTCCACCGCCCGACGGTGGGCGATCGTGGTCAGCCAGACCCGGGGGTTCACCCGCCCGGGCTGATAGCTCGATGCGGTCTGCCAGATATTGAGCATCGCCTCCTGGACCGCTTCTTCAGCCAGCGCCCGGTCGCGACAGACCCGGAGGGCGACGGCCAGCATCTGCGGCGCGGCCGCATCAAACAACTGGCCAAAGGCCTCCACATCGCCACGACCAGCCCGGTCGATCAGCGCCTCTACAGCGGGCTCAGTCATCAACCTTTATGGTCTCACCATTTGGGTCTACACCGAAAGTGCTGGCCACGCGCCCCCCGCAGACAGTGACCACTCCGGTTGTTGGCGGACCAGGAAGGTCCAACGAAGGGTCAGCACGCGGCTCGGTCAACCGTGATACATCCTGGCATGGCCCGAAGTCACTTCCGCCGCTGCGGCTCCCAATGAACGGTCCCGCCAGACCATCGACCAACGTTGAGCAGACCCCCAACCCGCCCACCGCAGGTCCGATGGTGCGGACCCTGGCGCGATTTAGCTCCGGGATGCGCCAAACCGCCGATCAGATTCCGGCCCACTACCTCTTCTGGAAAGGGCGCAACGCGACAGTGGCCCCCGATGAACCCACCTGGGTGGTCCTGGGCGACTCGCTGGGGCAGGGCATCGGGGCCAGTCATCCGGAACGGGGCTACGTGGGTCAGCTCGAGGTCCGGCTGCTCGATACCCCCGGATATTCGGACCTCAGGGCCGCTGAAGGTGAAGAACCCTCAACGCCGGGTGAACGTCGGCTCCCGATTCTCAACCTGTCGGAGTCGGGTGCCCGCGTCGCGGACGTTCTGAGCAACCAGATCCCACGGTTGATGTCGGTCACCGACCCGGCCCTGGTTACGGTGACCGTCGGCAACAACGACCTGCTCAAAACGTTCACCGACCGGGGTTTGCTACGGGGATTTGACGAACTCCTCGGCCAGCTACCCAACACGGCCGTGGTGGCCACGCTGCCCGACCTCGGGTCACTGCGGGCTCAGGGGCTGAACCGCAAACTTCGGAAGCGATTCGAAGCCGCAGGTCTCCGCACCGCCGACGTGGGATCGCATCTCACCAGCTGGCGGGACCGACAGGCCACCGATCGGTTTCACCCCAACGACCTCGGCTACTCCACCTGGGCCGATGCCTTCGCCGAAGCCCTTCGGTAGTTCTCTCGAAGCGACAGCATTCTCCGCTCGACCACCGAAGTCGGCACTTGACCACTCTGGGTAGTGGTTTTAACCACCGCGCGTGAAATAATCGCTTTAGCACGGAAAATCTCGGATTTCTCCAAACCTCACCGGTGCCATCTCCGAATCGACCCCGACCGCAACTGCGGTAGATGTTCGAACCTGGCGGAGAGCAAACGCCGATGAGTACCACTTCAGTCGACTCCACCCCACAAGAGTCTGAGCAAACCACCGGCCCACGGCATTCGCCTGAGCGGCGCGACGGGCCCCCACGGTTCTGGCTGATCGCCGGAGCGGTGGTAGCGCTGGCCTTCGCCCTCAACTGGTTCGTCGCCAACCAGTTCTCGCCCACCCCCTACGAGCCACGACCGCTGCTTGATGACGTGGCGGCCGAAGTCGACCTTGAACAGAGCCAACCGCTCACGTTCGCCGACGCCCAACCCCCCGGACCGGCGGCACCGAGCGCCATCGAAGCGGTCGAAGCCTTCGCCCAGGCCGAGATTGTCGGCGACTACGACACCAGCTTTGGACTGCTGTCCGAGAACGACCGCGAGACCTACCGCAGCACGGCCCGGTGGCAACTGGCCCACAACGACCTGCCTCGTCTCACCGACCTGACCAACCTTGAGGCCGGTGCGAACAACACCGTTACCGCCACCGCCTTTCTGGAGCCACAGCTCACCCGACGCCTGGGCGCGGTCGCAGCCACGGGCACCATGGCCTTCACCACCGTGGCCGAGGACGGCGGCTTCCGGGTCAACTTCACCGACAGCACCATGGTGGCCACCTACCCGGAGCGCAATGGTGCGGTCACCACCGCCGCCGAATGGGCGGCCGCCACACAACGGTGCGAGGACACAACCGCAACTGAACTCGAGGGCGGATTGCTCGGAGTCATCGGATTCGTCCCCGCCCTCTGTGGCGCCGAGGGAGAAATCACCACCGCCACCACCGCCGCACCGATGAGTTCGCTCGAGAACCCGGCGCCGATCCTCAACGGTCTCGGCCCCACAGCCGGCGACTACGTCGCAGTCGTGGCCGTCGACGGCCCGGTGCCAATGCGTATTTCGCTCGCCCCCGAAGGCGAGCGGTGGATTGTGGTCGGCCTCGACCAGCCCTAACGCAACGGAGGCCAGTTGAGCCATCGCGCTTCACGATCACTAGATCGACCCCGACCCCCAACGGTCATCCCGACACGACTCCCAAACAACACAACCCCAACCATCAAGGAGCACACCGTGACATCAACCCCCAGCCGGCGACGATCGACGAGGCTTAGCGGCCTCGCGATGACGCTGGCCCTCGCCCTCTTTGGCGGGTCGCTCGGCTCGTCCGAGGCCTCCAGCCATCGCGAGGCCCCACTATCGAGTCAGGACCCGACTACTGACCTGACCGACCTCTACGCCTTCGTCGATCCCCACGATCCGACGATGATGAACCTGATCATGAACGTGATCCCGTTCGAGGAGCCGGCGGGTGGCCCCAACTTCCACGCCTTCGGCGACGACGTGCTCTATGAGTTCCACATCGACAACGACGGCGATGCCCAGGAAGATCTCGAATACGAGGTGCGCTTCACCACCGAAATTCGGAACCCGAACACCTTCCTGTTCAACACCGGCCCGATTACCGACCTCGGTACCAGCAACTGGAACCTGCGTCAGACCTACAACGTGGCCCGCTGCGACGACGTCGGATGCGCCCATCAGGGTTGGGGCGTTGTCGCTCCGCCAAACATCGGACCACGCTCAACTCCCAACTACGACGCCCTCGCCAACTCGGCCATCATCCCGATGGCCAACGGTGGCCAGGCGTTCATGGGGCCACGCGATGATCCGTTCTTCGCCGACCTGGGTTCGATCTTTGACCTCGGCGGTCTGCGTCCGCTCAACGAAGCCCACCTGCTGCCACTCCCGGCCGCCGAAGGCATCGACTACCTCGCGGGCTACAACGTGCACACCATCGCCCTCCAGGTTCCGATCGCGGATCTGACCAACGGCCACGAGCCGGTGATTGGCATCTGGGCCAACAGCTACCGACAGGCCAACTCCACCATCGCTTCCGACGGCGCCCGCTCGACCAGCGGGCCGTTCCACCGGGTGTCCCGCCTGGGCATGCCCCTCGTCAACGAGGTTGTTGTTCCGCTCAGCGTGAAAGACTTCTTCAACTCATCGCACCCGGCCTCCGACGGCCAGTTCCTGCCGGCGGTCATCGAGCCCGAACTCGGCGCCCTGATCCCGGTGCTGTACCCGGGTGTTGAAGTGCCGACCGAAGTTCCCTTCGGCCTCGGCACCGGTGGCCGTGAAGACATCGCCACCGTCTTCCTGACCGGTATTCCCGGAGTGAACCAACCGGCCAACGTGAAGCCCGCCGAAATGCTTCGGGTGAACACCACGACGCCGTCGGGCTTCCCGAACGGTCGCTTGCTCACCGACGACACCGTCGATGTGTCGCTGCAGGTCGTGGCCGGTGCCCTCGCCGATCCGAACAAGGCGCCCAACAATGCCCTCGGTGACGGGGTCGACGCCAACGACGTGCCGTTCCTCTCAAGCTTCCCCTACCTGGCGCCACCGCACCAGGGCTACGGCGGCTAAGCGCCCGGTAACCACCAGGTACCGCTGAACCGATCCCCCTTGGAGCAACCATGACCACCATCGCCAAACCCAACCAAGGCGTCTCCCCCCGAAACGCCGACCGTTCCCGACGTCTGAGGAGCATTGTCTCTAGCGTCGGGTTGGCGGTGGTGGTTGCTCTTATCGCGGTCAGCGCCTACCGGTTCTTCGCCATCGGCGGCGATGGCTCCGACGCCCGCGGCGGTTCGCCGGGCGTTGGAGCCACCGGTGGCGGGTCGGTAGCCGACGAAATCGCAAGCCTTGAAGCCACACCCGCAGCCGATCGCACCGCCTCCGAATGGCGTGACCTCTCCGGCCTCTACGTTCAGCGGGCCGCAGAAATCGAAGACCCCACCTTCTACGCCCGATCCCGCAACGCGCTGGCATCGATCAGTGGTCCCGACACCACCACCTTTGAAACCAACGTGGCCTGGGCCGCTCTCGAACTGGCCGCCCATCAGTTCCCGCCGGCCCTGGCCTACGCCCAAGCGGCCTACGCCCAGCGACCGACCGACGCCGACGCCCTCGCCGTGCTGGTGGACGCAGAGGTTGAGAACGGCCTGTACGCCCAAGCGGTCCAACACGCCGACGAATGGGTAGCGCTTCGCGCCGACCTGGCCTCACTCTCCCGCCAGTCCTACCTGCGTGAGCTCTACGGCGACCCCGAGGGAGGCATCGTCGCCATGAACCAGGCCGTCGCCGCAGCCCAACCCGGCACCGCCGAACGGGCCACGCTCGAGGCCTACCTCGGTGACCAGTACTTCGGCATCGGCGACCTCGAGAAGGCCGAAATTGCCTACCGGGCCAGCCTGGCCACCGAGCCGGAGAACCTCCTTGGCGAAGTCGGCCTGGCCCGTATCCAGGGCACCACTGACCAACTCGAGCCGGCGATCGACCGGCTCACCGCCATCGCCGTCGACACCCCAGCACCGAACGTGACCGGGCTCCTTGGAGAACTCCAACTGATCGCCGGCCAACAAGACGCGGCCGCGAAGTCATTCGCCAAGATGGCGGAGCGCTACCAACTCTTCGAAGACTCCACTGCTGATGCCAGTCTGGAAAGCGCGATCGAGGCCGCGAATTACGGCATCCCGGCCGAGGCCGTCGGCCATGCGGAGCGCGCCTACCAGGGCCGACAGAGTGTCTTTACCGCCGACGCTATGGGCTGGGCACTCACCCGGGCCGGACGAGCCAGCGAGGCCATCCCGTTCGTTGAAGAATCGCTGGCCCTTGGAACCAAGTCGGCATCGTTCGAACTCCATGCGGCCTTTGCTTACGATGCCGCCGGCGACCAGGGTCGAGCCCAAGGCGCCCTGCTGCGCTCGTTCGAATTCAACCCGTGGGTGTATCCCGGTTTGCGACCCGAGACAGCGGCGCTCGCCGATCGCCTCGGGATCACCCATCCCTGGTAGCCGTTAGACCTCAGCGCCCGGCGTTGCTCCCCAACCCTGGCTTGGGCACCCCGAGCGAAAACGACTGAAGCCGGCTACACAATGTGGAGCCGGCTCCGATCGTGAATGAACGCCTCCGGGCGCTCGATAACTGGCCCAGGCGGCCTACGCCAACTGGTTGCGGATGGCACCACCCGGTGCATCCGCCGTGTGCAGGTTGACGTAGAAGTTCTCTGGGTTGTCGCAGATCTCCTGGACCTGAGCGACCGAAGCATCGACACAACCAGCAAGGGTGTTGTTGAAGCCAATCACCACACCACCGTTTACCCCGGCCGCACCCTCATGGATGTGCAGGAGTGTGAAGTTGTTGTTCGGATCGTTGATGTCGAGGGCGGTGATCTCCCAGCACGACTCCCCGGTGGTGGCGTCGAGGGTGACGGTGATCGAGCCTGAGCTGCCGGGCTCACCCGTGGGCAGAAGCTCGATGTTGAACTCCTGCACGCCTGAGCTGGCGGCCCCGGCAAAGACCGGGGCTACCGAAGCCTTGGTGATCGACGGAACCGCGAGGGCCGCCGCCCCAATTCCGGCTCCTGCTGCACTGCGTCGCAGCAGTGTCCGCCGTGAAAGTTCGTTGCTCATTCGCTTAACTCCTCATTCCACCGGTCAGTTCCGCCGGCAGCTGCCGAACTCGTGCTGACCCTACCCGAACCAGCACTCTGATTGTCCCCAGCGGCGATGTTGCATATGGCACTACACCACGAAACCAGCCAGGTCCTCAAGAGGTTCGGTGCCGGTCCCGGTTGGGTTTGGTCCACGCCAGAAAAAGCCCAGCGACGTTCCCCCGACAAGATCCGTCTGGAAAGGGGCCTCGGCCAGGGTCCAAGCTGGCCGAGGCTCAGCCAGCTGCGGACGACACACTCCATCCAGACTTGCTGACCGGTTCGGGTTCGCACCCGAACGCTCTTCGTCAGTTGAGCTGGACTGCTCGCTCGACTCAATGCCCAGCCCTGGGTATTGGCTGGGGCTGAACCCTCTGAACTACTTTCTGGCGCTACAGGCCTCTTGGAACCGAATGAGTTGCGCTGCCGCAGCACTAGGAGCGCCACCGCCGGGTGAGGTCCGGCGCACCACCGATGCTCCCGGCTGAAGTAGCGCTGCAGCCTCGGGTCCGAGATCGACATGGGCGGTGACCAGCTCAGCCATCTTCTGGCCCGCAGCGGCACCAGCGGTCAACGCCTCGCGTACGATGGCGCCCACCACGGCGTGAGCATCGCGGAACGGCATCCCGGCGGTCACCAGATACTCGGCCAGATCCGTGGCCGCAGCCATTGGATCGTCGGCGGCAGCAGCCATCACCTCGGTGTTAAAGGTGAGCTCGGCCAGCATGCCATCGAGAGCCAACAGGGTGAGGCGTACGGTATCGACCGCATCGAACAGCGGCTCCTTATCCTCCTGGAGGTCCTTGTTGTAAGTGAGCGGAAGACCCTTCAGGGTGGCCAGCAGTCCGGTCAGGTGGCCGATCAGGCGACCGGCCTTACCCCGCGCCAACTCGGCCACGTCCGGGTTTTTCTTCTGCGGCATCATCGATGAGCCGGTCGAGAAGCCATCGGACAGCGATACGAAGCCGAACTCCGACGACGACCACAGCACAAACTCCTCGCCCATTCGCGACAAGTGGATGCCGACCATGCTCAAGGCGAAGAGTGTCTCGGCCACAAAGTCCCGATCGCTCACCGCATCGAGTGAGTTCTCGAAGGTGGCGCTAAACCCGAGTTGCTCAGCGGTGAGCGTCGGGTCCAGAGCAAGGGACGAACCGGCAAGGGCACCGGCTCCGAGCGGCGAGACATCAACCCGACGACGGGCATCAGCAAGGCGGTCGAGGTCCCGCAGAAGCGTCCATCCGTGGGCCAGCAAATGGTGGGCCAACGACACCGACTGAGCCCGCTGAAGATGGGTGTAGCCGGGCAGATAGGCATCATCGGCCTCGGCGGCACGGTCGGCCAGCGTCTGACACAACCGGCGGATCAGCACGGAGACTTCATCGATGGCGGCCAGCGTCCACAACCGCAGATCGGTGGCCACCTGGTCGTTGCGACTGCGGCCGGTGTGGAGCTTGGCGCCAGCCGGCGTCAGCTCGGTCACCCTTCGCTCCACCGCGGTGTGAATGTCTTCATCGGAGACGGCAAAGGTCATCTCGCCGCTGGCGATTTCCGCTTCCACGACACCCAGCGCATCGAGGATGGCCGCGACCTCGTCGCCGGTCAGCAGACCAACGTGGCCCAACATGGTGGCATGGGCCCGACTGCCGGCGATGTCCTCACGGAACATGCGCCGGTCGAAGGGAAGACTGTCGTTGAGCGCCTGCAACGCTTCGGCTGAGCCACCTTCGAAGCGACCGTGCCACAGGGTCGCCCCTCCAGCTTCGGCCGCGGGGTCACCGCCTGACCGACCGGACTCACCTCCAGCCTCACCGGCCTCGCTCATTGTGAGCCGCGCTTTTGGGCCAGGGTACGAAGGCGCAGGGCGTTGAGCTTGATGAACCCTTCTGCGTCGTGCTGGTCATAGGCGCCACCATCGTCCTCGAAGGTCACCACCGCCTCGTCAAAGAGCGAGTCCGGACTCTTACGACCAACCACCATGATGTTGCCCTTGTAGAGCTTCATACGGACGGTGCCGTTCACCCGCTCCTGGCTGTGATCGATGGCGGCCTGAAGCATCTCGCGCTCCGGCGAGAACCAATAGCCGTTGTAGATCAACTTGGCGTACCGCGGCATCAGCTCATCCTTGAGATGAGCCACCTCGCGGTCGAGGGTCAGCGACTCGATAGCCCGATGGGCCCGCAAAAGGATGGTTCCGCCCGGCGTCTCGTAACAGCCACGACTCTTCATGCCCACATAGCGGTTCTCAACAATGTCGAGCCGGCCGATGCCGTTCTCGCCCGCCAGCTGGTTGCATCGGATCAACACTTCGGCCGGACTCATCGGCGTGTCGTCGATGGCCACCACATCACCCTTTTCATAGGTGAGCTCCACATAGGTCGGAATGTCGGGTGCATCCTCGAGGCTCACCGAGCGCCGCCACATGTCCTTGGCCGGCTCAAACCACGGGTCCTCAAGCTCACCCCCCTCGTAGGAGATGTGCAACAGGTTGGCATCCATCGAATAGGGCGACTTCTCGCCCCGCTTACCCTCGATCGGGATGCCGTGCTCGGCGGCGTAATCCAGCAGGGCCTCGCGGCTGTTGAGATCCCAGTCCCGCCAGGGAGCGATCACCTTGATGTCGGGGGCCAGGGCATAGGCGCCGAGCTCGAAACGGACCTGATCGTTGCCTTTGCCGGTCGCGCCATGGCTGATGGCATCGGCTCCGGTCTCGCGTGCGATTTCGACCAGTCGCTTGGAGATAAGCGGACGGGCGATCGAAGTGCCGAGCAGGTACTCACCCTCGTAGACGGTGTTGGCCCGAAACATCGGGAACACAAAGTCGGCCACGAACTCCTCGGTGAGGTCATCGATAAAGATCTCGGTGACACCCATGGCCTCGGCCTTGGCCCGAGCCGGCTCGACCTCCTCGCCCTGACCGATATCGGCGGTGAAGGTCACGACCTCGCAGTCGTAGGTTTCCTGGAGCCACTTCACGATCACCGAGGTGTCGAGGCCACCGGAGTAGGCCAACACAACTTTGTTTACCGATTGGCTGGCGGAGGAATCTGTCATGGAAGCAATGCCTGTTCTGTTCTGGTTGGCGGGCAGGAGGACGGATGGATCTGAGCCCGAAATGTCGGAAGAAAACGACAAATTCTGTGGCCGATTTCCGACATTTCGGGTGGGGGTGGATACCAGCTAAGCATCGAGGCCGGCGAGATCGCGAATGCGCTCGGCCAACTCGGCACCCGAGAGGGTCTCGGCGGCAACCAGGATCACCGTGTCGTCGCCGGCGACGGTGCCAAGCACTCCGTCGAGCTGAGACCGGTCGATCACCGATGCCACCACATGGGCACATCCGGGCGGGGTGCGGACCACCACCAAATTGCCCGACGAGTCCACTTGGCCGACCCACTCGCCGCACACGCGACGGAGGTGATCGGTCGGGGCCAACTGTTCGGTCGGCATCTCGGGGATGGCGTAGATCAGGTCGCCTCCAGAAACCCGCACCTTGATCGCCCCCAGGTCCTCGAGGTCACGCGACACCGTGGCCTGGGTGGCAGTGATGCCGGTCTCAGCCAGGAGCTCAACCAGTTCCGGCTGGCTTGAGACCGCGTGTTCCGCCAACAGCTGACCGATCTGATGTTGACGCTGAGCCTTCGATGCCATCAGGCGCCGCCTTCATCGACGCTCAACAGAAAGGCCAGCAGGCCGCGGGCGGCATGCATCCGGTTTTCAGCCTGAGGCCACACCAGCGACCGCGACGATTCCAGCACCGGTCCGGAAACCTCTTCGCCTCGATGGGCCGGGAGACAATGCAGGAACACCGCGTCGTCGGTGGCCTGAGCCATCAGCGCCTCATCGACGGTGAACCCGGCGAATGCTTCCAGGCGAGCTGCGGTCTCGTCCTCCTGACCCATCGACGTCCACACATCGGTGTAGACCACATCGGCTCCCGACACCGCCTCAGCCGGGTTGGTGGTGGCTTCGACGGCAACCCCGGCCTGGCTAAAATAGGCGGCATCACTCCCGGAGAACTCATAGCCCGCAGGTGAGGCCACCCGCACCGACATGCCCAGCATCGACGCGGCCAGCGCCAACGACCGACACACGTTGTTGGCATCACCCACATAGGCGACGGTGCGACCGGTCAGATCGCCGAAGTGGGCCCGCATGGTGAGCACATCAGCCAGAGCCTGCATCGGGTGAGCGGCATCCGAAAGCAGGTTCACCACCGAAGTGTCGGTGGTGGTGCCCGCCGCGGCCAAGCGCTCCACGGTGGCGTGGTCAAAGACCCGCGCACCGATGGCGTGGTGGTAGCAACTCAATGTGCGGGCCACATCCTCCACGGTCTCGCGGGTGTCGAGACCCACCTCGGTTCCCTGGATGTACATCGGATGGCCGCCCAGGGCAAAGACCGCCATCTCCATCGAGTTGCGAGTGCGAGCCGACGGCTTTTCAAAAACCAGAGCCATACCCTTTCCGGCCAACACCTGCGGCGGGTCCGGACGTTCCGCCAACTCGAGAACGGCGTGGAGCTCGGCGACCGAGAGATCATCAACTTCAAGAAAGTGGCGCACGCTCATGGATAACCTCCGGCAACGATCGGGGCCAGGATGGCCAGGGCTTCGTCGATCTCAGCGGCCGATACCGTAAGCGGAGGGGCAAACCGCAGCGCAGTCGGGCTGACCGGGTTGATGACCAGGCCGGCATCGAGACCCGCCAGATACAAATCCTTGGCGACGCGACCGGCCAGGGCGGCTTCGCTCACCTCCGAAGCCACCAGAAGACCCCGACCCCGCACCGACTCAATGCCGGGCATGGCGCTGAGCCCCGCCATCAGCTGGGCGCCGCGCTCGGTGGCCAAGCTAGGCGCGTCGATCTCTTTCATGGTTTGGATGACGGCCAAGGCCGCAGCACAGCTGACCGGGTTACCGCCGAAGGTCGACCCATGGTCGCCGGGAGCAAAGGCGGCGGCTATCTCGGTCTTGGCCCAGCACGCACCGATCGGCAGACCATTGGCCAACGCCTTGGCGGAAGTCACGATGTCGGGCCGCACCGCGTCGGCCGCGGTGGCCGGTCCGAGGTCGTATTCGAAGCCCCACCAGGTGCCGGTGCGACACATGCCAGCCTGCACCTCATCAAGGATCAACAAGACGCCGCGGTCATCGCAGAGCTCTCGCAGCTCCCGCACATATCCATCGGCAGGCACCTGAACCCCGGCCTCGCCCTGAAGCGGTTCGACCATCACCGCGGCGGTATGTTCGTCGATCTGGCGAGCGACGTCGGCCACGTCGCCCCACGCGGCGTAGGAAAAGCCTTCGGGCAGCGGCATAAAGGGTTCGTGTTTTTCGGGCTGGCCGGTTGCGGCCAACGACCCCATGGTGCGGCCGTGGAACCCGCCGAAGGTCGACACCACCTTGTACCGACCCCGGTCCGAGCCCCCACCCCACTTGCGGGCCAACTTGATAGCCGCCTCGTTGGCTTCGGTGCCGGAGTTGGCAAAGAACAGCTGACCGCCGCCACCAAGCAGCCCGTTCAGCTCCACCGCCAGGCGGCCCATCGGCGGGGTGGCGAAGTAGTTACAGACGTGGGCCACCGAGTTGATCTGTTCGGTGACCGCAGCCGACACCGCCGGATGGCTGTGGCCGATCCCGATCACGGCCAGACCGCCTAGGAAGTCGAGGTACCGCTTGCCGGCGGTATCGAAGAGCTCGGTGCCGTCGCCTCGCACGAAGCTGACCGGCGGTGGTCCATAGTTCGGCATCAACGGACAGGCGTCGAGACCGGGATCGGCCTCGACGGCGTCACGATGGTCGGCCGACACGGGTGGGACTGCGGTGGAGTTGGTCATGGGATTTTCGTTCCTGAAGCGGTGGTGCGTGGGCAGGGATGTGAAGTTAGCGAGCCTTAGGGCTCCGGCTCCGGTTCGGCACCGTTGGTGATCATGGTGCCGATACCGGTGTCGGTGAACAGCTCCAGCAGGAGCACATGGGGGACGCGGCCGTCGAGCATGTGGGCGCTGCGGGCGCCAGCTCGAACCGCGTCGAGGCAGGCGGTCACCTTGGGGATCATGCCCCCGGAAACCGTGCCGTCGTCGATCAACCCATCAGCCTCGTCGACCGACAGGCGGGCGACGATGCTGGCCGGGTCGTCGACGTCGGTGAGCAGGCCCGGCACGTCGGTGAGGTAGATCACCTTCTCCGCGGCGAGAGCCCCGGCCAGCGCGCCAGCAACCGTGTCGGCGTTGATGTTAAAGGCCTGGCCGGTTTCGTCGGCGCCGATCGTGGACACCACCGGAATCATGTCCTCGGCCAACAGTCGCTCGACGATGCCCGGCCGCACCTCCACGATGTCGCCAACAAAGCCGAGGTCGGGGTGACGCTCGGTGGCCCGGATCAGGCCACCATCCTCACCACTGAGCCCAACGGCATAGGCGCCGTGGACATTGATCGAGCCGACGATGTCACGGCCCACCTTGCCCACCAGCACCATCCGGGCCACGTCGAGGGTTTCGGCATCGGTCACCCGAAGCCCGTCGCGGAACTCGGTGGTCTTGCCCAGCCGTTCGAGCAAGGAGCCGATCTGGGGTCCCCCGCCGTGGACGACCACCGGCCTCAGCCCCACCGACCGCAACAGCACGATGTCTTCGGCGAAGGTGGTCGACAGCTGAGGGTCGACCATGGCGTTGCCACCAAACTTCACCACCACAATCGCGCCCCGGAACCGCTGGATGTACGGCAGGGCCTCCACCAACGCTTCGGCCCGACGCGACGGTTCGAAGCCGCGGTCGTCGGCGGGCGTCGAATCAGACGGTTCCGGGCTCATGACCGGTACCCGGCGTTGATGTCGATGTAGCCGTGGGTGAGATCGCAGGTCCAGATGGTGGCCTCGCCATCGCCGACGCCGACGTCAACCCGCAGCACCACCTCGTCACCACGCAGGTGCTCGGTGGCCGCAGCCTCGGAGTAACCGGGGCGGACCATACCGTGCTCGGCACATTGCTCCGAGCCGATCCAGATAGCCAAGGCATCGCGCGCCGCCCGCTCGCCGGCCTTGCCCACGGCCATCACGATGCGCCCCCAGTTGGCATCCTCGGCGGCCAGCGCGGTTTTCACCAACGGCGAGTTGCCGATGGCCAGGGCGATCACTTCGGCGGCGGCATCGGACTCGGCGCCGGTCACAGTGACCTCGACAAACTTGGTGGCTCCTTCACCGTCACGCACGATCTGATGGGCCAGCGCCAACGACACCTCGGCCAAGGCCTCACCCAGGGCGACGGCCCTCGGATCGTCGATGGACTCGACCGGAGCCACCCCGGCGCCGGAAGCGGCACCGGTGGCAAAGGCCAAAACGGTGTCACTGGTGGAGGTGTCGGAATCGACGGTGATCCGGTTGAAGCTTGCGTCGGTGGCGCGGCTCAACAGAGCCTGAAGTACCGGCTGAGCCACCGGTGCATCGGTGAATACAAACCCCAACATCGTGGCCATATCGGGAGCGATCATGCCGCTGCCCTTGGCGATGCCGACCACGGCGATCGGCGCCTCGTCGGCGGCCAGAGCCAAAGTGACGGATGCCCCTTTGGCGAAGGTGTCGGTGGTGCGGATGGCATGGGCCGATGCAGCCCACGATTCGGGTGAGGAGTCGGCGAGCCCGCCGGCTGCGACCTTGAGCCCGGCAACGAGCGGCTCGGTGGGCAGAGCCTCGCCGATGACACCGGTGGAAGCCAGGAACACCTCACTCGGACTGATCTGCAGCTGGTCGGCGACCGCGGCGGCGGTCCGCTGGACCGCCTCGGTGCCCGCCGCGCCGGTGAAGGCATTGGCGTTTCCGCTGTTGCACACCACGGCCCGGGCCCGACCGGGCGGAACCAGGCCAGAGTCGGCATCGGAGTTTGGGTCGGTATCAAGAAGCTGGCGGCACCAGTCGACCGGCGCCGATGGGCAGAGCGTTTTGGTGAACACGCCGGCCACGACCGTGCCGTCGGCAACTTCGGCCAGCCAGATGTCATCACGCCCCTGATACCGCAGACCCGCGGCGTGAGTAGCAAGGCGAACCCCGCCCACCGCGGGAAGCATGGGAAAGGCGGCGGGGGCCAACGGCGAAACAGTCAACTCGCTCACGGGTACACCCCCACGATCGGCAGGCCGGTTTGTTCGGGCAACCCGAGAGCCAGGTTGGCACACTGCACGGCCATACCCGAAGCCCCCTTCATCAGGTTGTCGAGGGCGGCCATGGCCATCACCGTGTTGGTCCGGGGATCGAACCGGGCGGTGAGATGCACGGTGTTTGAGCCGAGGGTGGCTTTGGTCGACGGCGGCCGATCGCTCACGACCATAAAGGGCTCATCGGCATAGGTGGCGGCCATCAGCTCAAGCATCGACTCGGTTGTCGGCTCGCCAGCACCGGTGGCGCCAGCGGCCAGGCGACCATGGCAGGTGGCGATGATGCCGCGGTTCATCGGAGCCAGGTGGGGCGTAAACAGCACGGTTGCGTCGCGACCGGCGAACTGGCTGAGGGCCTGTTCGATCTCGGGCGTATGACGATGGCTCAGCAGGGCGTACGGAGTGACATCTTCGTCGACGGTGCAGAAGGTGGTGTGGGGCTTCGGTGGCCTTCCGGCACCGCTCACCCCGGTTACCAGATCAACGATCAGACCATCGCCGTCGATGACACCAGCTTTGAGAAACGGGGCCAGGGCGAAGGTGGCGGTCGCAGCGTTGCAGCCGGTGGCGGCAATCAACTCGGCCCCCTCAACCTCGGAGCGGAACAGCTCCGGGAGGCCGTACACAAAGCGATCCAACAGTTCCGGACAGGAGTGCTCATCGCCGTACCACTCGGGGTAGAGAGCAGCGTCCTTCAACCGGAAATCGCTCCCCAAATCGACGATGTGACCGACCCGCCCGATCATCTCCGGAACCACGCTCTGGCTCACTCCGTGGGGCAAACCAACAAACACCACGTCGAGCCCGTCGACCGCATCTGGCGAATAGGTGTCGAAGGTTCGGTCGCCGTAGGCTGCGGCCAGGCTCGGGTACAGCCCGGCCAGGGATTCGCCCGCCATCGAGTCGCCGGTAGCCACTTCGAGCTGGAGCTGGGGATGGCCGGCGAGCAGCCGAAGGAGCTCCGCTCCGGTGAAGCCTGAGGCGCCGACAATTCCGGCCCGATAGGTTTGCATTGGAAGAATATACACAGTCACGCATGTTCATGCAATCTCTTTTGGGATGCAGAACAAGAACCAAGATCTGTGACGCCCAGCACCCCGTTTTTGCGGCGCCGGACGTCACAAATCTTGAGATAGGCCGCCGGAGATCCTGAAGGCCATTTCAACTTCAGCTCAATCAGCCACGCTCAGCGTCGACGGCGACACTTGTGGTGCCAGGACGTCGGCGCAGTTCGGCTTCCATCGCAAAAGTTAAGGCTTCGCAACTCTTCCTTCTTCCAACCGACACCGATTGCGACTAAGAAGAACCCCTAGGCCCCAAGCGCCGGTCTTGTCGTTCGTAAGTCACTCAACCTGCCGGAAGATGACAACGACGGAAGCGGCCCGGCGGCGACGGCCTAGCAAAAACGGGAAGCAAAAAAGGGAAGAAACCTATGAGAGCGCTACGCGTAGCGCGCCTCGTCGCCGTACTGGCGATCCTGGGCGTGCTGCTACCTGCCATCAGCGCGCCTCCCTCCGCCGCTCAGTCGGTGGAGGCCGAGGTGACGCTCACCATTGAACGGGTCCGACAACTCGAATGTGTGGACGATTCGTTGTTCGGCTGCACGTCGCAAGCCGACTTTTACGCCAAGATGTCGATCGACGGCCAGCAACAAACCACCGGCGTGTTTAACAACGACAACGTCATCACCCCGAACTGGGTGCAACGACGCACCATCACGGGCACCAGGGCCGACCTGAAGATCGAGATGTGGGATGACGACGGCTTCCTCAACGGAGCCGACGATCAGGTCGATATCGACCCGGGCAACGGGCGCCGTCTCGACCTGCGGGTCAACCTCAACTCGTGTTCGGTCAGTGGCGATGTCAGCGGACCCTGCGGAGTTACGATCCGCAGCTCCGGAGCCCAGTCCGACCGGGCCGAAGTTCGCTTTCGCGTCGACGTCCGCATCATTCCCCCAGCGGTCCGACCGATGGTGCGCTGCACCCACAGCCCGGCCTGGCCTGATACCGGCGACACGGTCACCATCAACGTCGACACCGTCACCGGCTCGGGAACCTCGTTGCCGGCTCTTCGAGTCGATGCGCTCCAGATCTGGGTGAACAACGGCGTCGGACCGGCGACCCAGGTCACCAACCGCTCCAGCCATTCCTTTACCGTGACCGCCACCGGTGACCAGTTGAGTTACGGCTGCCATGCAAGCAACGGCGACCATCGGGTGTTCAGCGGTTGGCGAACGATGCGGGTTGGGGAACAGCCCGGCAACGAACCGGTGCCCGTGCTCTACCAGGGCTCCCGCCACGACCACCTCGATCTGGTGATCTACGCCGATCTCAACGACGCGGCCTACTCCAGCCCGGACGACCCGGACTTCCTCGCCGACATCGCCGTCATGATCCGTGGCGGCTACTGGTCGGAGGAGATCTTCCTCAACAACCAGGACAAGATCAACGTCTGGGTCGGCCAAACCGATGCCCGGATCGTGCATGAGGCGTCCCCGGATCCATCGTGTGACCAGACCGTCACCAACGAGGCCGGGTTCGCCGATGTGTCGATCATCCTGCACCGAGAATCGCTGCGGGACTGTTCCCCCAGCGGCCGGTTCTCGACCGAGCCGCGATCGTTCCGCACCATTCGCCACGAGACCGGCCACACCCCGTTCGGCCTGGCCGACGAGTACTGCTGCGACGGCGGCTACTGGCAGGCCAACACCCTGCCCAACGTCTACACCAGCCGAAACAGCTGTCGAGCCGACGCACCGAACTACGGCCATTCACCAAGCGACTGTCGATCGATCGTCAGCACCCGCAACGATCGCACCTACTGGGTTGCGGATGCGCCCAACAACCTCCTCAACGGAGGAACCACCGTCGAAGGCGCGACCAAACGCCGAATGGATTGGATCTTCTCCGAATGCGAGGCCGGCCGATGCTAACCACCACTGCCAACAAGCTTGATCAACAACCTCCAACAGATCAGCCCCGCTCGGGTTCAACCGGCCACAAGATGGTCCTGGCCCTGCTCGTGCTGCTGGTGTCGGGGATGGCCCTGCTGGCCATCTCGACCGCCGCACTCTCGCAATCGAGCGTGCCATCAAACCCCCGCGCCACCGCGGCCCCCGACCTCGACGAGATTGAGGTGGAGAACAACCGGGAGCGTTCCCTAGCCGTCGAGGTCCAACTCGACCCCGACGGTACGGCACGAGTCATCGGCTCCCGGGTGATCCGGGGTCCGGTGGCCACCAACCTTGGAGCTCCCCCAGAACTTCGTGTCGAAGTCCTACGCGGTGACGGAGAAATCGTGCTGGCCCAAAACGCCCGCGACCCTCGACTGGTCTTTGTTGAGGACGCGGTCGGCAACGGCGAGTCGGTGCAGGTATTCGAACGCGGCGTGCTTGAGGTAGCGGTGCCGATCGCCACCTCAACCAAGGAACTTCGGATTGCCGAGTTCACTCCGGTGGCAGGGTCACAAATGATCCCTCAGACGTTGGTCGAGTTCGACCTGCGGCCCACCATCTCCAACTTCTGCCAGCGCAATCGACTTCAGGCCAGCTGCCGCAACATCCCGATTGTGCGAAATGTTGTGGCCTACGAAACCGATTGCATCAGGTATGAGCCGGCCAAGCTTCAGGTGCGGAGTCGCAACGGGCTGTTCCAGCTCACCGACGGCGAAAGCATTCTGGAGGCGTTCAACGACCAGGCGACGGCCAATGCCGGCCGCCAGGTCGCAGCCCGTCACAACCGCCAATGTTTCATCGGGCGACAGAACCGGGGACCGGACCGGGCCTCCACCATCGTGACCTTCTGGATGGGTGACTCCGGCATCGACGGCACCTACCCAAGAATGGGGCGCTGTGTGAACTACGACCCCAAGACCGTCACCAAACGGGCTCTGGCCAACGGCAACCAAGAGGTCAGGGCTGGTCGAACGGTTCTGGTCACGGTGGCCAAGGGCGACGGAGCCAAGGCGGTGGCTCTGGCGAAGGACCACAACCGGTACTGCACCCTGGGCACAGATCAGCGGGGCACGGAGTACTGGATCAATTCCAACGCCAAGCCGGCCGTGGTTGAGGTAAAGCCCGGCTCCATCGATGTTGGACCGACCCGACCCCCGACCGGGCCGGTCGTGACGTTGCCGAACGGGCCGATCGTGACCGTGCCCAGGGGGCCGATCGTTACCGTGCCGCCGAGGACACCGGTGGTTACGGCTCCCAGAGTGCCCCGGGCGCCAACGGTCACGGTGCCCCGGGCACCAAGGATCCAGGTGCCGTCCACTCCGCGTATCCAGCTACCAACGGCTCCCCGATGAGCCATCGTTCTCGGTGCTTTGGGTCGGCGCCATGGCGCTGCCCCCTCTCCCCCGTCCCGGCTGTGGTCGGGACGGGCAAGTGTCCTGTCAGTGAAGTCCGTCGAATTCGCGACATGACTTTGCTGACAGGACACTAGGCACCGACGCTGCATCGGTTCCCCCGGGACCGCCGCTTCCGCACCGTGTGTGGTCACCGATGCATCTGAGCCCCGCCGGTTCCCTATGGCTGGCGGGGCTCACCCACGTTCTGCCACCAGACTCCAAAACTCAAGGTGAGTTACAGCACGATGAAGCTGGTGATGCTGATTCCTATGGCGAAGACCATGACCGCGATGTCGGTTGGGCGCCAGCGCTTGGGCCGCGGCACCGGGGCCTGCACTCCGCCGCGGGCCACGATGGCTCCGGCCAGCTCGGATGAGCGCCGATAGCTATTGGCCACCGCGGTGGCGCCGACGTCGACCAACTCAGCGATCGGACCCAAGCCGAACCGAGACTTGATCTCCTCCTGGGGCCGGTTCGACCAGGCATCGAGGGTCACCTTCAGCTCGTTGCCGATCAACGGGATGGCCCGAACGGTTAGGGTCAACACCGTGCCCAACTCTTCGGCGGGAACCCCGACGCGACGCAGCGGCTGCACCATCCGTACCAACCCGCCACCGAGCTCAGCCAGGCCGGTGGTCCAAGCCAGGATGGCGGCCCAGAACAACAGCGTGAGGCCGATCGACAACAGGCGGGCCAGGTCGAGCAACCCGCCGATGCCGATCCCGCCGACCTCCGGCTCACCACCGCCGATGCCGGTGAACAACGCGGAAAAGCCGATGGCCATCAACATGATCTGGGGCGGCCGGGGTATCACTTTTCGGGGCAGCCGGGCCAGCAGAAACACCAGGACGGTCAACCCGATGGCCACTGCGATCAACCACCACTCGGGATGGAACCCCAGGGCCAGGCTCAGCGCCACGAGGGTGACGGCCTTGGTTTCGGGGCGCAGGCGATGGACCGGGGATTCCACCGGTACCGGCCGCAGGATGACCTCGCGGCTCACTGCTCAACCCCGCTTGAGCCGAAGCCGGGATAGGGAGTGGCAATGGCCATCGCTTCGGGATTGCTGACAAGGCGGCCAGCATCCAACCGCACCACGTGGTCGGCCTTGTCTCGCCCCCAGCCCGGGTCATGGGAGACCACCACCACGGCAACGTTTCGAGCCAACATCTCATCGACCGCTTCAAGAAGGCGGTCGGTGCCATCGGCGTCGAGCCCCGCCAACGGTTCGTCGAGCACCAGCACGTTGCAGCCCCGGCCGAGAAGGCCAGCGAGCAGAACCCGACGCTGCTGACCACCGCTGAGCGCATCGATTCGGCGATCAGCGACCAGGGTCGGGCTCAGGCCGAGGCGGCTCAACCACTGCTCGGCCACACCCGGCTCAGCATCGGGACCGGCGAGGGCCTTCAGCTCCACCCCTGCGGTGGCCCGCAGCAGCTGGAGGCGGGCGTGTTGGAAGGCAAAGCCCGGGTTGGCCCCACCGACCCGTTCGACGGTGCCCGCCGTGGCCTCTTCCATACCGGCGATCACCCGAGCCAGGGTGGTCTTGCCACTGCCGTTGGGGCCGGTGACCAGCACCAACTCGCCGAAACGGACTTCGAGGCTGATGTTCTTCAACGACTCGTGCGCCCACGGCGAGTTAAAGGCGTGGGTGAAGCCGACATCGGTCAGGCGAATCGCTACCGGCCCCGGCGGCTTGGTGAAGGCGGGTGGGGCAGGCGACGGCGGTGTCGGGGCTGGCGAGGTCGGCGAGGCGACCCCGGTTGGGTCGGAGCCGGCGATGGCGGCCGCGGCTTGGCCCAACTCCTCTGCCTTTCGGCGAAGCATGGCTTCGACCTCGCGGACCCGATCGGAGACCGGTGGCGCAAACTTGCGAATCGGCTGCCGCGGCGCTTCCGCCCCCGCGTCGGCTTCCGGTCCCAACTCTGCCGACCCAGGGGCCCCAGACGCGGCGGATGACTCGGGCGGGCTGGCCGAGCTGGAAGTGACCGCCTCTCGACCGAGGGTGATCACCCGATCGGCGGCGGCCAACTCGCTCTCGTGATGGGTGGCATGTAGCACGGTGGCCCCATCGCGAGCCGCCTCCCGCAGGATGTTGACCACCAGCTCCCGACCCTCGGGGTCGAGCATGGCGGTGGATTCGTCGGAGAGCAGCAACTGGGGTTTCCGCAACAGGGTCCCGGCGAGGGCCAGCCGCTGGAGCTCGCCGCCAGACAGATCTGAGGTGTAACGATCCTCGAACCCGGCCAACCCAACCCGGTCCAATACCTCAGCGATCTCATCGGGGTGCGGGGTCGCACCAGCGCCGTCAGCGTGGTTGCCAGAGTCGGCATCGGAGGCGTCGTTGGCGGTTTGGCCATAGAGACCCCAGCGCAGATCATCGAGCACCCGCAGGCCCAATACCTGGGTTTCGGGGCGCTGGCCGATGTAGGCGGTGCCGTGGCGACGACCAAGCCCGGCGACACCCTGATGCAGACCGGCCAAGGGTTCCTGGCCACTCAGGGCCCGCAGCAGCGTGGTCTTGCCCACACCGTTGGGCCCAGCCAGGGCAACAAACTCACCCGGATTCAGGTCGAAGGTGGCGTTCTCCAGCAAAATGGCACCGCTGCGATGGGTTAGCGTCGACCCTTCAACGCGAAGGGGCACCGGCTGTGGCGCCGCGCTCGGCAACGTCGGGCCGGACCCGCCCGAACCCGATCGACTCTTTTTGGTTTTCCGGCCGCTGCTGGGGCGGTTCGAGATGGCTGGTAGCGGGCTGCGCCTCGATGGTCCCAGCACCCGGTTCACCCGACCCGAAACCACCCGCCCCACCCGCCAGACAAACAGCGAGTAGGCAAAGCTGATCAGCAACTGCACCACCGGCGTGGCGATCCACCAGTATTCGATCGACCAATCGACAGCCCGGGATCCCCAGTCGGCGGCCCCATCGAGACCGATGGCGGAGAAGATCCGGGCGTTGCCCCGCCACTGGTTCCCGATGTTGTCGAGGGTCAGCTGGCGAAGATCGGCGAAAAGAAGCAGCAGCCCCACCGTGGCGCCGCTCACGATTGGCCAGCCGACCACGGCCCCGAAGGTGATCGTGCGCCACCGGCTCCACCGCTTCCGGATACCCACGCCACCGGCCCAGCCGAAGATGCCGGCCACGATGGTGGTCATGATCGGGTTGACGCCACCGAGGAGGAGGCCCATCACCGCGGCGCTGGCGGTCGACATGGCCGACGCCCGAAAACGCCGACGGGTGGCGAGGGTGGCAAACACCACCGTGGCCAATAGCTGGAAGTAGAGACCGAGGCCGAGCAGCCGGCCGATGGCCATCAAACTGAAGACCAACGCCGCGGACACCGCGGCATCGGCCAACTCCAGCGGATCCAGGGGACCTTCCTGGTCGCTCATCGCCTGAGCCACCAGCTCAGAATCCTCCGGGTCGGACACCACTTTTAGGTTATCTGTTGGAAGGGTTTTCGTTGTAGCCGGGGGCCGAGGGCGCCTCAGAGGTTATCGAGATCATCAAGGGCGGCCTGAGCAGCAGCCAGATCGGCCTCGGCGGCAGCCAGCTGATCCCTGGTCTCCTGCACCAACTCGGCGGGCGCTTTGTCGACATAACCCTTGTTGGCCAACCGGCCATTCAACGAACCGATGGCCTTGGTCTTGTCGGCCACCACCCCTTCGAGGCGGGCCCGTTCGGCGTCGGCATCTCCGGCATCGGTCAGCCCGGTCAGGGCGACTTCGGCCCCTTCGAAGGCCAGAGCGCTGGCGCCAGCCGGGCGGTCGGCGCCGAGTTCCACCACGGCCTCAAGCCCGGCGAGGGTCTCCACCACTCCCCCGGCCTCAGCCACCAGCGCCAGCACCGCCGCGGGAGCATGGAGGGTTAGCCGCTGTTTTGGCTTCACGTTTCTTTCGCCCCGCAGGTTGCGGATGGCCAGCACCAGGGCCTGGGCCCGGCCGAAGGCGGCCTCGGCCTCAGTGTCGACCAGGGACGAATCGGCGACCGGCCATGGAGCCCGCACCGCCAACTCGCTCGGCGGCAGTTCCAGGCCAGCCACCGCGTTGTTGGCCACGGCGGCGACATGGGACCAGAGGGCTTCGGTCAGGAACGGACACACCGGATGCAGGAGCCGCAGCACGGTGTCGAAGACGCTGGCCAGGATGACGCGCTGGTCGGCATCGTCGTCGATGGTGGGCTTGATCGCCTCGAGATACCAGTCGCAGACATCACGCCAGATGGTGTCGTAGAGGGTGTCGGCGACCACGTTGAACTGGTAGGAGTCGACCGCGCCCTCGAAGTCGGACGTGGCCCGGGCCAGTCGCGACAGCACCCACCGGTCGACCAGCGGGCGATCGGCGGCCACCACCGGCGATGCCGGCGTGGGGGTCTCTGACCGGCCCAACACGCCGAGGGTGAAGCGGGTGGCGTTCCACACCTTGTTGGCAAAGTTCCGGCCGGCGTCAAACTTCGATGACGTGTTTCGGGCGAGGGGCGTGTCATCGCCGGCCTGGGCTTCACCCGAGGCAACTCCATACGCCGACACCATTTTGTTGTTGGCATCGCCGGGCGACGACTGAACCGGAGCGGCAACGGTATGGCCGGCCGAGGTGGTGATGAACTCCGGGGTGAAGGCCTCGCCGGTGTGGGCACAAAGCATGTCCACCGGCATCCGCACGTCCTGGGTGCTGGTGGTCATCTGCACCAACGTGTAGCGCATCGCGTCAGCGCCGTGGTTGTGGATGATGTCGCGAGGGTCAACGCCGTTGCCGAGGGTCTTCGACATCTTCTGGCCGTGACCGTCCTGAATCATGGCGTGGATAAAGACGTCGCGATACGGCACCTGGCCGTCCATGAAATAGCGATTGAACATCACCATTCGCGACACCCACAGGGTGATGATCTCACGAGCGGTGGTGAGCAGCGACGTCGGGTTGTAGCGGTCGAGCAGCCCCTCGGTTTCGGGGAAGCGCGACGGATCGGGCCAACCCATGGTCGACATCGGCCACAGGCCCGAAGAGAACCAGGTGTCGAGCACGTCGGGGTCACGAACGAAACCCTCGGCCTCGGCGGCGGCGATCAGGTCGGCCTCGCTGGTGGAACCACCGGCGAGGTCGATGGTGGCCTGGGCCGGGATGCAGATCGACGAGTCGATCATGTCCTCGGGCAGGCGCCGTACCAGATGGGCGGCGCCGAGTTCGGCCCAACGGGAGTCGGCAACCGGTACCGCTTGGTCGATTTCGGCC
>CALAML010000140.1 GCA_937925845.1 uncultured Acidimicrobiales bacterium
CATCCTCCCGGACCGGGGTTTCCCTTGCAGGCGCCGTCGGTATAGGCAACGGTCATCGGCTTTGGCACTCCAGGTATCGACACCGGCAAGCTCTCACGAATGGCCACGTTACAACGTTGGTTGACCCCTCTCGGCCGGGTCGTCTCCCCTATGGCAGTTGTTCGCACCGTTGATTCTGTGTCGCGGATGAAAACTCACCCCTCGCGAATCTGACCAAGCGTGGTTTCTGGCTGGTAACCGGCGAGACTGAATCCATGCCTCTGGACAACTTTGCCGACCAGCTACCGGATATCGATCCCGACGAAACCCAGGAATGGCTCGACTCGCTCGACGCGGTGGTTTCCGAGCAGGGCCTGGTGCGAGCTCGGTACCTGATGCATCGGATTCGGGAACGGGCCAGCCAACTCCAGGTGGGAAGCCCTCCGCTGGCCAGCACCCCCTACATCAACACCATCCCGACCGAAGACCAGGCCTGGTTCCCCGGCGACGATCATGTCGAGCGCCGTATCCGTGCCTTTATCCGGTGGAATGCCGCAGCGATGGTGATCAACGCCAACAAGGCCGCCGACGGCATCGGCGGCCACCTGTCCACCTTCGCCTCCTCCGCCGCGCTCTACGAGGTTGGCTTTAACCACTTCTTCCGCGGCAAGGCCGACGGCACCCCCGGCGATGCCATCTACTTCCAGGGCCATGCTGCACCCGGCGTCTATGCCCGGGCCTATCTCGAGGGTCGCCTCACCGAGACCCAGCTCGACAACTTCCGCCGCGAGATCGGCGGCGAGGGCCTGTCGAGTTACCCCCATCCGCGGCTGATGCCGGAGTTCTGGGAGTACCCGACCGTGTCGATGGGCCTCGGCCCGATCAACTCGATCTATCACGCCCGGTTCTTGAAGTACCTCTACAACCGCAACCTCGATCAGACCGAGGCGTCGAAGGTGTGGTGTTTCCTCGGCGACGGCGAGTGTGATGAGCCGGAGAGCCTGGGCTCAATCTCGATGGCGGGCCGCAACAACCTCGACAACTTGATCTGGGTCATCAACTGCAACCTGCAGCGCCTCGATGGGCCGGTGTGGGGCAACGGAAAGATCATCCAGGAACTCGAGGGCGTCTTCCGCGGTGCCGGCTGGAACGTGATCAAGGTGATCTGGGGTTCCCGCTGGGACGAGCTGCTCCAACGAGATGTCGACGGCGTGCTGTTGAACAAGATGAACACCACAGTCGATGGTGAGTTCCAGCGCTATGCGGTGGAGGACGGTGCCTATATCCGTGAGCACTTCTTTGGCCCCGATCCGCGACTGCGGCGGATGGTCGAACACCTGAGCGATGATGAACTCCGCAACCTGCCCCGCGGCGGTCACGACTACGCCAAGCTGTACTCGGCCTACAAGTCGGCGATGGAGGTTGAAGGTCGACCGACGGTCATTCTCGCCAAGACAGTGAAGGGTTGGACGTTGGGTCCGGGGTTTGAGGCTCGTAACGCCACCCACCAGATCAAGAAGATGACCCAGGAGCAGTTGAAGGGTCTGCGGGACCGACTGCACCTCCATGACGAAATTCCGGAGGAGTCGCTGGCCGACGGCATCGCTCCTTACTTCCGGCCGGCCGAGGATTCGGTCGAGTACAGCTACATGATCGATCGTCGTAAGGCGCTCGACGGGTTTGTGCCCCAACGCACCACCGAGCTGCGTCGGCCGCTGACCATGCCGAGCGACAAGCCGTTCGAAACCGTCTTCGCCGGCAGTGGCGGTCGCGAAGTGTCGACCACCATGGCTTTCACCGGTTTGTTGCGGGACCTGCTTCGTGAAGAGGAGTTTGGCCCGCGGGTGGTGCCGATCGTTCCCGATGAGGCCCGTACCTTCGGCATGGACAGCTTGTTCCGTGAGTTCAAGATCTACGCCGGGATGGGCCAGAAGTACGAGCCGGTCGACCACGAACTGCTGCTGAGCTACACCGAGGGCACCGACGGTCAGATCCTTGAGGAAGGCATCACCGAGGCCGGTTCGCTGGCCAGCTTTATCGCCGCCGGCACCAGCTATGCCCATACCGGCGTGCCGATGGTGCCGTTCTACACCTTCTACTCGATGTTCGGTTTCCAGCGGGTCGGCGACGCCATTTGGGGTGCTGCCGATTCTCGGGCTCGTGGGTTCCTGATGGGCGCCACCGCTGGTCGTACCACCCTGATGGGTGAGGGGCTCCAGCATCAGGACGGCCACAGCCAGCTGTTGGCCTCTACCGTTCCGTTCTGCGAAGCCTACGATCCGGCCTTTGCCTACGAGCTGGGCGTGATCGTACGCCATGGCCTCTACCGCATGTACGGGCCGACGTCGGTCGATGGCTCGGGCGAGGATCCCGACGTCTTCTACTACGTCACCATCTACAACGAGAATTACGAGATGCCGGTGCTTCCCGAGGTTGAGGGCATCGAGGATCGCATCGTTGAGGGCATGTACCGCTTCGCCGAAGCTCCCGATGGTCCGTCGAAGCCGGCGACCATCCTGTTCTCCGGATCGGCCCATACCGCCGCTCGCGAGGCTCAGGCCGAACTGGCCGAACACTTCGGTGTGGCCGCCGAGCTGTGGAGTGTGACCTCCTGGAAGAAGCTGCGTGAGGAAGCCATGGCCGCCGAGCGTTGGAACCGACTCCATCCCGCCGACGAGCCCAAGGTGCCCCTCTTCACCGCTCGCCTCGCCGACGGTGCCGGTCCGGTTGTGGCCATCACCGACTTCATGAAAGCGGTCGCCGATCAGGTGGCGCCGTACTCACCCCGGCGGTTCGAGAGCCTCGGCACCGACGGCATGGGTCGCAGCGATACCCGAGAGGCGCTTCGGAAGCACTTCGAGATCGACACCGGTCACCTGGTGGTAGCCACGCTCGCCACAATGGCGCGCGATGGCGATGTTGACGGTTCGGTGGTGGCCGAAGCCATGGAGCGTTACGGAATCGATTCCGAAAGCCCCAACCCCTGGACGATGTAGGCCCGGGAGCTTGAGCTTGCGTGTTGACCGGGCTTGAGTGTGACCGGCTGAGGTCGGGTCATGTCTCGGTACGGCCCCCGCGCCGCGGCCCTACCGGTTATCGAACCCGGAAGCTGATCCAGCGAATATCGCCTTCTTCATCTGCGCCATTGAAGAGCCGAAGCCCAAGGAAATAGTTGCCCACCGCAAGCCGGCGCGGGGTGCCCACCGCCGGTCCGACCCGACGGTCACCGGTTCGTGCGAGATCGTTCAGGGTCCATCGCCGCTTGAAGTTGCCTGCTTCGGCGTCGTACCAGCGGCTGTCGCCGACCCGCAGAAGGGTCCAGCGACCGGAGCCACCCTGGTCGAGGGCGTCGGTCACGATGCTGAGGTCGAAGTTTCGATTGGAGGTCGAGACTTCGATGCGGCCGAGACGGGCACGGGGGCAGCCACCGACGGGGCAGGGCCCGACCTGCACTGTGGTTGGTTCGCTCTCAAGGGTTCGTCCATCGGGCCAAGTGGAGAGAGCCGTCACCCGGTAGTTGCCTTCGCTGAACTCGACC
>CALAML010000141.1 GCA_937925845.1 uncultured Acidimicrobiales bacterium
CCTGATCAACGCCCCCGGTGTGCCCGCCGACTGGCGTCAACCCGACCTCACACAGGTGGACGAGCCGATGCTCGGTGTGGAGTTCCGAGCCGGCGAGCTGTCGCTCAACTTCCTCACCACCATCACCGAGTTTGTCTCACCCCAGAACGTCACCCTCGAAGAACTCCGCATCGAGAGCTACTTCCCCCTCGACGACAAAACCCGAACTCTCTGCCAGCAACTCCTCGCCTAGCGTCCCGTAGCTAGTGGTAGGTGAGCGGCAGCAGACAAGGCCACGGCAAAGTTTGTAGTTTTCGGGGTCTGACCCGGAAAACTACAAACTTTTTGTTCTGGACTTGCTACCGAACCCCGTCCCAACAGTCGAGGGTGGCGGCCACCGGATCGGCGCCGACGGTGGTGGTGTCGCCAAAGTCGATCAGGTCTCGATTGGCGGGGTCATAGGTTGGCCAGGTCGGCCCGTCGGCCACCTCCGGCACACCGTCGTGGATGAAGGACGTCCAGGCACTATGCATGGCGTCGGCCACCGGCTGAGGCGATGGCCCCTCGCCGATGAACTCCTTCACACCCGGCTGATGCAGGTTGTCGAACACAAACGGGATTTCTAGGGCATGGCACGCACCCAGGCCGCCATCGAAAGCCCGGGACTTCCAGCTGAATCGATACAGGAAGGTGCTGGCATCATGTTTGGCCCGAGCATCAGCCATGCGCAGAGCCGGGACCCCGAACATGGCGTCGCTGCCGATGGCCACCGCCACCTCGCCAGCGGTGCTCGCCCTCCCGGCATCGCGGTAGCGCTCAATGGTGGTTGCCGCATCGGGATGAATCCGGCCCACCACCTTCTCCAGCCGATCGTCGCTGACCATATGGGTGCCCCACAGCGTCATCTCATCGGCGTTGGTGCCGATCAGCACCGGCTTATCGGCACCGGCCCCGGAAGCGATGGCGTCGATGGGGCGACGGGGAATCACCGTGTCGTCGACGACCGGATAGAACGGCGAGTTCACCAACTCCAGCAGATGGCCGGGCCGGGCGTACACCGCCTCCTGAGCATCCAACAGCTGATCGGCACTCAACGCCCGCAGCGCTGCCGGCCCATCGGCATCAACGGCGATGCCCGCTTCTTCCATCAGCCACGCCGCGACCCCAACACCCTGGGTTGCGGTGTGCACCGCATGGCCGGCACCGCTCTGCAGAATGGCCTGGGCAAACAGCGGCTGGGCTGCAGGCAGCGTCATCAACGTGCCCACGCTGAAGGCGCCGGCCGACTCGCCGGCCACGGTGACCCGAGCCGGATCACCACCAAAGTTGGCGATGTTGTCGCGGACCCACTCGAGGGCGGCCACCTGATCGAGGATGCCGGCGGCTCCGGAACCGGTCAGGCTCGGATCGTTATTGAGATGATCCAGAGCGGTGAAACCGAAAGCCCCGAGCCGATAGTTGATCGACACCACCACCACATCGCCGTTGGCGGCGAAACGGGACCCGTTGTACCAGGGGATGGCGCCCATGCCGTGATGGAAGTCGCCCCCGTGGATCCACACCATCACCGGCCCAGACCCATCGAGGCCCGGCGTCTGCACGTTGAGGTTCAGGCACTCGGCCTCATCCCACGGCAGGGCGACGGCGCTGGTTAACCCCTCGCCGGGTCGCTGCGGCGATCCCTTGGCAAAGCGCGACGCATCGCGAGGTTCGGTCCACGGCTCCACCGGTTGCGGCGGAGCAAAGCGCCGGTCACCAACCGGCGGCGCGGCAAAGGGAATCCCGCCGAAGGAGAGCACCCCGCTGCGCTCCCGGCCAAACACCGGGCCGGAGGTTGTAGAAGCGGTCGGAGCAGCATCGGTGGTCACCGGGCCAGAGTACCAAGCACCAGATTTCGGCGACCGATTCGCAAGATTCAAGAATAAGCCCAAGATCTGTGACGGCTAGCACCGCGCTTTTGCGGCGCGGAGCGTCACAAATCTTGGTTCGGGGAATCCTGGTTAGCGGATGTCGTAGGCGCCGGGGTCTACTCCGCCGAGGCGGGGCCGGAAGAGCTTGTCCCAGCCGACGGCGGTGGCGCGGCCCTTGCCCTTGGCTGGGCTGGACCAGCGCAGAGCGAAGTTGCCGTTGAAGTCGGGCACCGGCCGGAAGTAGTGGGCCCACTGAATCACCGAGTCGCCCGAACCCTGGGAGATCTGGTACGGCTGATGACCGAAGGGCATCACGTACACATTGTTGTTCCACGTGAGGTTCGACGACAGCCACGGCAACGCACCACGCTTGCCCGGCAGCGGCTGAACCAGGTTGTTGATGAAGCGCACGTTCTTGGCCTGGAAGGTCGAGAGCTCACCCTCACCGGTCAGGCCCGGGGTGCGAGCGTTGTGCCACAGGGTGTTGTGCATCACGTCGACGTTGTCGGTACGGAACACGTGAACACCGCGGCCACCGTTGTTGGCACACACGTTGTTGATCACCGCGCTGCGGCCGGTGTAGCCCACATCGTTGTAGCGGTCGAGCACGATGCAGTTGCCGTCGGTGAACTGGCCGCTGGGTCCGGTGACCTTCTGCTCGTTTCCGAATACATAGTTGTTCCGGATCTCGATGGTGTAGCCCCGGTTCACCCCGTCGAGGTCGGTCGGCTCATAGATCGAGATGCCGCTGGTTGCCCGCCACGAGGTGAAGGCGTTGTTGTAGATCTTGTTGTTCACCACCCGCAGGTTCTCCGAGAAGGTGGCGTTGATACCGCCGCCGCCGAAGTTGTGGATGTTGTTGTTCCAGAAGCCGATGTTCGACACCCGCCACGTCTGGATACCAGCCACATCAACCGTGGAGCCCGAACCACGAAGGTGCAGGTTCTGGAATGTGAGATAGCCCGCCGGCTCCACCAAATGGATGGCGCCCCACACCTTGTGGCCTTCGGCGCTCACACCGTCGCGGCCCTCGATAACGGGGGAGTGGCCGGGGTAGTTGCGAACCCGGATCCACCTGCTGGGGGTGCCTCGGGTGTTCACAAAGGTCATCTGGTTGCGGTAGGTGCCGTTCTTGATGAAGAGGGTGTCGCCAGGCTGAAGCTGACGCATGGCGTAAGTCAGCGTCTTCCATGGTCGGGCATCAGTACCTGGACCGGCGTCGCTACCCGATGGGGACACCACATGATCGTTTGGTCCCCGCTGGGCATCGGCGGCGGGTGCCGAAAGCACCAGCGCGGCGACAGCCAGGGCCAACGTCATCATCGCTCGGACCAGAAGTCCGCTCATTCGCTCGGAGGCCTTGGTCGACACACGCATCACGCTCGCACCTTTTTCCTTTTGGGGGTTCCGCCGGCTTGTCTCAGGAACCGCTGGTGGGGCCAGCGGCGGGCGTAAGCAACAGCCAAGTCAGTTGTCATTCTATTTCACGTGGTTCGTTCAGGAAAATTCCCGACCGTCAGCTCAGAGTGTCAGCTCAGACCGTCAGCAACGTGCAACGGGTGTCCAGACACCCGTTGCACCTGCTTGCACCTTGAGCGTGAGATTAGTTCGCTGCTCGGTAGTCGTAGGCGCCGGCTTCCACGGTGCCGGTTCGAAGCCGGAAGCCGCGGTCCCAGCGCACCGTGGTGGAGCGACCGGTGTTGATCACCGGGCTGGTGGCTTGAAGGCGGAAGTTTGCCCGAGCGTCTACGGCGGGTCGAATAAATCCGCCGCTGTTTACGACCTGGTCGCCGATGGCGTTCGAGATCTGCCAGGGCTGGGCCCCACCGGGCACCACATAGACGTTGCGGTCGAAGGAGATGTTGGTCGACACCCACGGCAGCGTGGCCCGCTTGCCGGGGAGGGGTTGAGCCACGTTGTTGATGAACCGCACGTTGTCGGCAACAAAGGTGGAGAGCTCACCTTCGCCGGTCAGGCCCGGCGTGTGGGCGTTGTGGTAGAGCGTGTTGTGAATGACGTCGACGTTGTCGGTGCGGAAGATGTGGATCCCGCGGCCGCCGTTGCCCGCACAGATATTGTTGGTGATAGCGGTGCGGCCTTCGTAGTAGTCGGGTTCGTCGAAGCGGTCCGGTTCGGTCGTGTCGTAGCCGGGGGTGTCTCTGGCAGCAATGGAGGCGGCGGTTTCGTTGAACCGGTCGATCACAATGCAATTGCCGTCAGTGAAGAGTCCATCGGGACCGGTCCGCCTGTTCTCGTTGGCCCAGATGAAGTTGTTGCGGATCTCGTTGGTGTAATAGCGGGCTGGCCCACCCAGTTCGGCGGCCTTGTAGAGCGATACGCCGCTGGTGGCACGCCAACTGGTGTGAGCGTTGTGATGGATGTTGTTACCGATCACCCGGATGTACTCGGACTCGGTGGCGTTGATGCCGCCGCCACCGAACCAATGGATCTGGCTGTTGCCGATGTTGATGTGGTGGGCCCGCCAGGTCTGTACTCCGGCGACGTCGACCGTGTCGCCCCAGCCGCGGATGTTGAAGCCTCGGAAGTCGAGGTAGGCGGCTGGTTCCACCAGGTGGATGGCGCCCCAGATCTTATGGCCTTCGGCGCTCACGCCGTCCTGGCCGACAATGCTGGGTCGTTCGCCGGGGTAGTTGCGCACCCGAATCCAGTTGCTGGGGGTGCCGCGGGTGTTCACAAAGGCCATCTGGTTGCGGTAGATGCCAGCTCGCACATAGAGCGTGTCGCCGGGCTGCAGTTGCCGCATGGCGTGGGTGAGTGTCTGCCACGGTCGGGCATCGGTGCCGGGCCCGGTGTCGTCGCCGTTGGGGGCAACCACATGGTCGTTGGGGCCGGTCTGAGCGCTGGCGCCGGTGGCGTTGATGGCGCTGGCTGCGGAGAAGAAGCCCACCACGGCGAGCAACAGCGCCAGCATCGACAGCGGCCGTTTCCGGGAACGGGCCCCATCAGAGGGCAGGCCGCCGGTGATCGTAGCTTTGGAGGAGGTGGTCGTGCCGGGGGGTTTGGTCTGAACAGGCGGGTTCTGACGCACGGGTTTGCCCTTTTCTGTCGTGTCGGAGCCGCTGGGCGGACGTCTCCGACATGGATTCAAAGTTACGTTAGGACGTTGGAAGTACTTAAAAGTATCAAGATTTATTCAAATAGCTCTATAGGCCGGTTTCTTATCCTTGTCCATGGGGCCCGATTCCTGGGCGCGGGCGGGAGGGTTTGCTCATGTGGTGTGGGTGAGCTGTGGCCCGGGTCCCACCCGCAGAGGTGTCCAATTCCAAACATGTGTTCGAGAACGGAGACCCCGCTAGACTCCCGTTGGTGAGCGACAAACTGATCATTCGTGGTGCCCGCGAGCACAACCTCAAAGACGTTTCGGTCGAACTCCCACGAGAGAAGCTCATCGTCTTCACCGGCCTCTCCGGTTCGGGTAAGTCCTCACTGGCGTTCGACACCATCTATGCCGAAGGCCAACGGCGCTATGTCGAGTCGCTCTCGGCCTACGCCCGGCAGTTCCTGGGGCAGATGGACAAGCCCGACGTTGACTTCATCGAAGGGTTGTCGCCGGCGATCTCGATCGACCAAAAGAGTGCCTCACGTAACCCGCGAAGCACCGTGGGCACCATCACCGAGGTCTATGACTATCTTCGGCTGCTCTTTGCCCGCATCGGTGTACCCCACGATCCTGAGACCGGCGAAGAACTGGTCCGCCAAACTCCCCAGCAGATCGTGGATCGGGTACTCGAACTACCCGAAGGCACCCGTTTCCAGGTGCTGGCCCCGGTGGTGCGGGGCCGCAAAGGAACCTACGACACCCTGCTGGCCGACCTCGCAGCCCAGGGCTTTGCCCGCGCCATCGTCGATGGTGAGCCGATAGAGCTCAGCGATATCGGCGAGGTCGAACTCGACCTCGAGCGCTACGAACAACACACGATCCAAGTTGTGGTCGACCGCCTGGTGCTCCGAGCCGGGATCGAGCGTCGGCTGACCGAGTCGATGGAGACCGCGCTCACCCTCGCCGAAGGCATGGCCGAGATTCAGATCGTGCCGAAAGCTGACACCATCGATGAAGCCACCGGCCAGCCAGCCGAACCGGAAACCATCGTCTTCAGCCAACACCTGTCGCGGCCCAGCGACGGCAAGTCATTCGAAGAACTGGCACCCCGCAACTTCTCGTTCAACTCGCCATACGGTGCCTGCACCTCCTGCGACGGACTAGGCCGGGTCTTCGAAGTCGACGCCGAGCTGGTGGTGCCCGATCCCGACCTTTCCCTCAGCGAGGGGGCCATCGCTCCATGGGCTGGTGGCCGCAGCCGCTACTACGGCCGGCTGGTGGAGGCGGTTGCCGCCGAGCACAAGATCGACATGGACAAGCCGTTCGCCAAGCTCACCAAGAAGCAGCAGAGCCTGCTGTTACACGGCAAAGGCGCTGGGAAAGTGGTGGTGCGCTACAAGAATCGCTACGGCCGCCAGCGCACCTACAACGCCACCTTCGAAGGGGCGGTGCCCCACCTCAGCCGCCGGCACGAAGACAGCGAATCCGACTCCCAGCGGGAACAGATCGAGGGCTACATGCGCCAGGTCAACTGCGCCGTGTGCGACGGGGCCCGCCTCAACCCGCTGTCGTTGGCGGTCACCATCGACGGTCACTCGATCGCCGAGTTTTGCGCCATGCCCATCGGTGAAGCGGCTGAGGCGTTGGCCGGTCTCCAGCTCAGCGATCGCGATATGACCATCGCCGAACGGGTCGTCAAGGAAGTCAACGCCCGGATGGGATTCCTGGTCGACGTTGGTCTTCACTATCTGAACCTCGGCCGATCGGCGGCCACCCTCGCCGGTGGTGAAGCCCAGCGCATCCGCCTCGCCAGCCAGATCGGTAGCGGCCTGGTCGGGGTGCTCTACGTGCTCGATGAGCCATCGATCGGGCTCCATCAGCGAGACAACAAACGGCTGATCGAAACCCTGATCCGCCTTCGCGACATCGGCAACACCGTGCTGGTGGTCGAACACGACGAAGAGACGGTGATGGTGGCCGACCATGTGGTCGACATCGGGCCAGGCGCCGGTGAACATGGCGGCCACATCGTTCACTCCGGCTCAGTGAAAGCGCTGCTCAAGAACAAGAAATCGATGACCGGCCAGTACCTCTCCGGTGCCCGATCCATCGCCGTTCCCGAGCTGCGACGCACGCCGTCCGAAGACTGGATTACCGTCCGCGGCGCCCGCGAAAACAACCTGAAGAACCTCGACGTCGAGTTCCCCCTCGGCTGCTTTGTCACCGTCACCGGCGTCTCCGGCTCCGGCAAGTCCACCCTGGTCAACGAGATCCTGTTGCGGTCGTTGATGCAGAAGATCTACTCGTCGAAAGTTCCGCCCGGCCGCCACACCGGCGTCGACGGCGGCGACAACATCGACAAGGTCATCAACATCGACCAATCACCGATCGGCCGCACCCCCCGCTCGAACCCAGCCACCTACACCGGCGTGTTCGACCACATTCGCAAGCTCTTCACTCAAACCAACGAAGCCAAGGTCCGCGGCTACCTACCTGGGCGATTCTCCTTCAACGTCAAAGGCGGCCGTTGCGAAGCCTGCTCCGGCGACGGCACCATCAAGATCGAGATGCACTTCCTGCCCGACGTGTATGTGCCCTGTGAGATCTGCAAGGGCGCCCGCTACAACCGCGACACCCTCGAGATTCGCTTCAAAGGCAAAAACATCTCCGACGTGTTGAACATGCCGTGTGAAGAAGCGCTTGAGTTCTTCGCCAACCAGCCACCGATCGCGCGTCACATGCAGACCCTCTGCGACGTCGGCCTCGGTTATGTCCGACTCGGCCAGCCGGCCACCACCCTCTCCGGTGGCGAAGCCCAACGGGTCAAGCTAGCCAGCGAGTTGGCCAAGCGCTCCACCGGCCACACGATGTACATCCTCGATGAACCCACCACCGGCCTGCACTTCGAAGACATTCGAAGGCTTCTCACCGTGCTGAGCCGCCTAGTCGACAACGGCAACTCGGTGCTGGTGATCGAACACAACCTTGACGTCATCAAGACCTCGGACTGGCTGATCGACCTCGGCCCCGAAGGCGGCGATGGCGGTGGCACGGTTGTGGTTGAGGGTCCGCCCGAGCTGGTGGCCAAGACCAGTGAGAGCCACACCGGACGCTTCCTCGCACCGCTTCTTTAGGACACTAGGGGCGCTGGTTCTCGCCGGGAGGCTTAGGAGACTGAGGCCCGCAGTCGTGAATTCGGCGGCATAAGCATCGGGTCTTTTTAACATCGGCCACAGGAGAAAACAGCGGCGACAGCGAGCTTGACGCAGCCCGGGTCGTCGGATTGAATCAACGACGCATCGCCCCCCGGCCACTCAGGTCCGTCTCGCACCACCCTTGCTGGAACCGAGGAGGGAGACGGGCTTGAGAGCTGAGGGGGAGGCTGATCCTGCGGAGCCTCTTAGTAGACGGCGGCGTCGATTACCGGGTTGTATACCGAGCCGCTGGCGGTCACATCGACCGGACAGGCGGCGCCGTTGTCGCTTAGGTTGCAGGCCAGTGCCTCGCCCTGCGGGTCGGGCACAAAGATGCTGTAGGTGCCAATCGGAAGCACGGCCTGAAAGCGGCCATTGGCGTCGGTGGTGATGCTGGCAACAGGATTGGCCCCGGCCGGCACACCCCTGGCAGTGCGGGCGGCGGTTCGTGCTGTCGAGGCGAAGATCAGCACCTCAACCCCGGCCGCCGGTGCCTCCAGGCAGCTGTTTCGGGGACCATCGATCACCGGCATACAGTTCCCCGAACGCCGGGTGACCTGACCCCGCAGCGAGGCGGTCTCTTCATCGGATCCGTCATCGTCAGTCGGGGGTTCGGTGGTGCTTGGTCCTGTGACTGGAGTTCGAACCGGCGCTGGCTCCGCGGTGGTCGGAGTTGGCGGCCGGGCTGGTGTGGCCGGTATCTGATCCGTTGGGGCCTCATCTCCGCCGTCGCTACCGGGGGCCGGAGCATCAAAGGGCAACCGATTGTCCACATCTCGAGGAATGGTCTGGGTCGGAATTCGAGGCAGCAGCGGTGCCGCGGTCCCTTCTGCCGCCGGAGCGACGGTAGTCACCGGTGCGGCGTCGTTGGTGCGGCTCACGTTCGGCACCGGAACCTCCGGCGCGGGGGTGGCGCCCAGGGCCACCTCGCTTGAACGAGCAACCGTTGTTGTCGTCGCTGGGGCAGCACTCGTTGTTGTGCTGGGCACCGCGGCTGCGGTGGTTGTCGTCTCCGGAGCGGCCGTGGTGAAGGTCGTGGTTAGGTCGGTGTCGATCGAATCGCTGGGCAGTTCCGCATCACCGGCTGCCGGGTCGGTCAGGGGCGTCGTGATGGCGGAGGGGTCGTTATCCGGCTCATCGCTGCTCTTGGTTCGGTCCGCGGTGATCGCTTCACCGATTTCGGGTTCCTCAGACGCAGCCCCGCTTTCGGCGACGCGTTCACCAAGGCTGTTGTCGGGATCGGCGGAAGCGTCGTCAACGTCGGTGTTGTCAATGTTGGCCCCCACCGCGGTGCTGGCCGTTTCGGACGGGATGATCTCTTCCTCGGCGGTGGTGACTTCACCAGCCACCTCGTTGCCGCCATCGCCGTCCCCACCCCCATTGGCCACGGCAAAGATGCCAGCGACCAGAAGGAACGATGCTGCTCCGCCGGCAACCCCACGAACGGTCCGGCGTCGACGCACCCGGCGTTCGATGAAGCTGGCAGGAGGCAGCAGCGACGGAGCGGCATCTCCGACCGAAGACAGGGCATCGGTAAGATCGTTGGTGCTCTTGCTCATCGCCGTTCCTTCCGTGACCGGGCTCGCCCGATCGAGCGCTGGCGAGAACGCAGGTCAACGTCGGCCGCCTCGGCGTCCGTCTCGATCGCGTTTCGCCCGCTCTTTCCGCTTGTCAGGTCAATCTCGTCGCTGGCTTGGCTCGACCCGTGGTTGTTGTCGGGCACGTCATCGTCGTCCGACAGATCTGCGAGATCGTCCAGCCCGTCAAGCTCCAGGTCGGCGAGGTCTTCGCGCATCGCGGCCAGCCCACGATGCAGTCGGCTCTTCACCGTTCCGACCGCTATGTCCAGTGATGCCGCGATCTCGGTTGGGGTCCACTGCAGATAGAACCGCAGCACCACCACCGACCTCTGGTTGAGGGGCAGCCGTGCCACCGCCTCCTGCACCACCGTGGCGGTGGTATCAAGGTCGGGCAGCTCAACCTCGAGCCGGTGATCGAGTGGCCGTTCACGGCGGAGCTTGCGCCAGCGAGAACGCGACCAGTTCAAACCAACCCGATAGACCCAACCCGGTGGGTTGGACCCATCGCGAACACTCGCCCAGCGCTGGCAGGCCCGGGTCATGGCCTCGCTGGTCGCATCGGCGGCCAGCACCGGATCGCCAAGCGTGACGGTCAGCGCCCGATAGATCGGATCCGCATGATCAGAATAGAAGTCGCTGAAGTTCTGGTATCGAGTGGCGACCACCGTGGGGGCACTCTCGGAATCATCCGAGCCCGCCGACTTGTCGGCACTGTCTCGGCTCGCCCCGTCTTGGTTCGCCCCGTCTTGGTTCGCACTGTCTCGGCTCGCACTGTCCCGACGCTGGCGAGCAGCCTGGCGACGGGCTCGACCCCGATCAACCAGTTCCGATTCCGGTCCCGGTTCGGTCTCATCTGGTTCCGGGTTCTTCGCGAGCGGGCCGATCTCCTGTGCTTCCTTCGGTCTCTCTGTCGCACCTGTCGCGTGTGTCGTGTCTGCGGTGGAGTCCTTCTCATCAGCCGCGCCCGGGCCGTCGCCACGGCGTAGCCGTTCTGATGGCGGCGCCGTTTTGGGGTCGGCAATAACGGCGGGACTCAAGGGGTTCCGCCGCTGCAATGGTGACCGAGGGGTTTTGTCATCAGATGGCATACGCATCTCCACCCCTTTCGGTTCCCTCGTCACCAAAAAGTTTCACCAGCCCGCATAAACCGGCGCGCGCCAAACGACGAGGTATCGGGGAAGATTCGCTGGCGCAAGCCGTAATCAAGCTGAGCGCCGCGTCGTGAACACCGGTCAGCACGAACAACAGTCTGGTTCATCCAACGAAAAGTGGGAAACTGAGACTCTCCACCTCCGGCGCCGCGGCGCCAAAGGCGGGCCAGTAGCCTTGGCTTCGTGGTCAGTCGCCCTCCAGCGGGAACCATCCCCGATACCCCGGGTTCCTATCAGTTCAAGGACGCCGACGGCCGCGTGATCTACGTCGGCAAGGCCAAGTCCCTGCGCTCAAGGGTCGGGAGTTATTTCCAGAACCCGGCTGGTCTTCATCCGCGCACGGCCCAGATGGTTGCGACCGCGGCGACGGTCGAATGGATTCAGGTGCGCAACGACGTCGAAGCGTTGATGCTTGAGTACAGCCTGATTAAACAGCACAAGCCCCGCTTTAACGTGCGACTGATCGACGACAAGAGCTACCCGTTCCTGGCTGTCACCGTGGAACACGAGTGGCCCCGGCCAATGGTGATGCGAGGCTCCAAACGCAAAGGCGTGCGCTATTTCGGACCCTTCGCCCACGCCTACGCCATCCGCGACACACTCGACCTACTGCTGCGAACGTTCCCCGTGCGCACCTGTTCCGACAACAAGCTCGGCCGTCACGAACGGCTCGGCAAACCCTGCCTGCTCTTCCACATCGAGAAGTGCTCCGGACCCTGTGTCGGCGAGATCACCCCCGAGGCCTACCAGGTGCTGGTCGACGAACTGATCGACTTCCTCGACGGTAAGACCGACGAGATCGTCAGCCGGCTCGAAACCCAGATGCGCGATGCCGCCGATCAACACGAGTTTGAGCTGGCGGCGCGCCACCGCGACCGGCTTGAGGCGGTGCGTAAGGCCATCGAGAAACAGCAGATGGTGGGCGACGTCAGCGAGAACATCGACGTGATCGGTTTGGCCGATGACGAACTCGAAGCTGCAGTGCAGGTCTTCTACGTGCGGCGGGGGAGGGTCGTCGGCCGCACCGGGTTTGTGCTTGACAAGGTGATGGCACTCACCCCGGGCGAACTCACCGAGCAGATTCTGGAAGTGCTCTATTGCGAAGAGCCCGCCAGCGGCTTTCCGAAATCGGTGCTGGTGCCCGAGCTGCCCGACGACATCGATCTTTACCAGCGATGGCTCACCGAACAACGGGGTTCCAAGGTGGAGCTTCGGGTGCCGCAACGTGGCGACAAGCGCACCCTCCAGGAAACGGTCACCCAGAACGCCAAAGAGGAGTTCACCCGACACCGGCTGCGGCGAGCCTCGGATCACAACAGCCGATCCCGAGCCCTCAACGAGCTGCAGGACTACCTCTCGCTGCCGCAGGCCCCACTGCGCATCGAGTGTTACGACATGAGCCACATCCAGGGCACCGACTATGTCGGTTCGATGGTGGTGCTCGAAGACGGCTTGCCCAACAAGCGAGAGTATCGACGATTCAAGATCAAAACCGTCGACGGCAACGACGACTTTGCCGCAATGGAAGAGGTGCTGACCCGACGCCTCAGCAGCTATCTGGCCGACCGGGACAAGCCGGTGGAGGAACGCGGAAAGTTCGCCTACCCGCCGCAGCTGCTTCTGGTCGATGGCGGCAAAGGCCAACTCAGCGTGGCCACCCGAGTGCTGGAGAACCTGGGCCTTGCCGACCAAATCCCAACCGCATCTCTGGCCAAACAATTCGAAGAAGTCTTCCTTCCCGGTCAATCCAAACCGGTGATTCTGCCCCGCCAAAGCGAGGCCCTGTTTATGCTGCAGCGGATCCGCGACGAGTCGCACCGGTTCGCCATCACCTATCATCGCCAGCTCCGAAACAAACGTATGACCGTGTCGGTGCTCGATGGCATCTCCGGCCTGGGACCGACCCGCAAGAAGCGGCTGCTCAAGGAGCTCGGCGGAGTCAACGCGGTCAAAGCGGCCCCGATCGAAACCCTGCTCGAACTCACCTGGCTGCCCGACGCCGTTGCCGAAGCGGTCTGGAACAAAATCCATATGCCGGAACGTCGGTAGTGATGGGTGAGCAAGCCATGGGTGAGCATGACGAAGACGGGCCGTGGAGTGCCTGGGAACGTCATGCCCAGTGGTGGCAGGACGGCTACACCGACGGTGCCGACCCCGAATACGAGGAACTGATTCTTCCCCTCGCCTGCGAATGGCTAGCCGACCGCCGCCGAGCCCTCGACATCGGCACCGGCGAAGGACAGCTGGCCCGGGCCCTACTCGGCGCCGGAGTCGGACAGGTCACCGGA
>CALAML010000142.1 GCA_937925845.1 uncultured Acidimicrobiales bacterium
GTCGGTCGGAGGCCAGCTCCCACCGGCGACCGGAGGGGATCGGTAGGATCAGCGTGTGAAGTTCCTGACTGATGTCGAGGTCGCCGAGCTGTTGGATTGGGGTTCGCTGATCGATGCCATCGCCGAGGTGATGGTCGACCCGGCGGCCACCGCACCGATGCGAACGCTGCACGCGGTGCCGGTGGAGGGAGCCGCCGACGGTGCGTTGTTGATGAAACCAGGTTGGATCACCGGCGAGGTGATCGGGGTGAAGGTGGTGACGGTGTATCCCGACAACGGCACACTCGATCTACCGACCGTGCAATCGGGCTTTCTGCTCTTTGATGCCCACAACGGATCGATGCTGGGCGCGTGCGAAGCCAACGAACTCACCGCTCGACGCACTGCGGCCGCATCCGCGTTGGCCGCAAAGTACCTGGCTCGACCCGATGCCCGTCGGCTGCTGGTGGTTGGGACCGGCGCAGTCGGATCGCTGGCAGCGTTGGCCCACGGCGCCGTCCGGGACTACGAACTGGTCGAGGTGTGGGGCCGAAGGCCCGAGCCCGCGACGGCCGTGGTCGAGACCCTGGTGAAGGCCGGCGTCAACGCCCGGGTCTGTGACGACCTCGATGCCGGGGTGGCTGAGGCTGACGTCATCTCGTGTTCGACCGGCGCCACCGAACCCCTGGTTCACGGGCGGTCTCTGACCGCGGGCACCCATGTCGACCTGATTGGTTCGTTTAACGCCACGATGCGCGAATCCGACGATGACGTGATCGAGCGGAGTGCAGTGTTTGTCGACACTCGCGACGACGCCGTTCTGGCCGGTGATCTGGCTCAGCCGATCGCCGCCGGTCGCTTTGCTCCAACGGACATCGAGGCCGATCTCGCCGAGTTGGTTTCCGGCTCGCACGCCGGGCGCACCGACCAGAACCAGATCACGGTCTTTAAGTCGGTGGGAACCTCGCTCGAGGACCTCGCCGCGGCCCGCTTAGCCTTCGGCTGACATGCAACGGGTGTTAGACACCCGTTGCAACAGAGAATGGTGAAACTGGCGAGCTATTCGCTAGCGGCGATCGTCCAGTCGAACGTGACCGCAACCGGGTCGTGGTCCGACAAAGGGCTTCCATCGTCGCGCTCGAAGTCGGCCGTGAGGTTCTGCCAACTTGTTGGGGAGATGGTCACCCTGGAAGAGGAGCGGTAGAGAAATTTGTCGATCCGATTCGGCTGATCGCAGCCGAGCTCAGTGCAAACATCGGTGAGCTCGGCCCCCGCCAAGAGGTCCGCAAATTGGGTGGCATCGGGCTCTTCGTCGAGGTGCAGGTTGAAGTCGCCACCTACCACTACCGCCTCGCCGACCGAGTTCGCCGTGACAAACGCCAACAGCTCGGCGACGTTCTCACCGCGCAGAGCAAAGTCGGCCCCTCCGGCCTCCATATGGAGGTTGTAGACATCGACGGTGACTCCGGGGGCCACGGTGGTTCGGGCCATGCTGAAGCCTTTGAGGGCAAGGCAGTCGGCGGCGGCATCACCGCAGCCGGACCAGCGCTGGCGCAAGGTGGGCTCGAAAGCGAGCGTCGAGAAGCGGTTCAGCCCATCGGAGAGCAGCGCCTGTGGCCGGTCGGGATCACTGCCGAGCGGTGCTGCCAGCGGGATCGACCGAAACGGCAGGGTCGAGGTGGCTTCGAGGTCCTCGTGGTAGGTCCGCAGCGGCGCGTTTGGGTTGGGCTTGGGGGTCTGCCAAGACTCCTGCAACAACACCAGGTCGAACCGGTTCAGCCTCTCCCCGATCAGCGTGGTGTTGACCTCGGGGTTCGAACCCGAGAGGGCATCAGGTAGACCGGCGACGTTGTAGGTCAGGGCCTCGATGGTGCCCGCTAGAGCTGGCGGGTCGACGGGTTCGACCGGGTCGGGCGGGTCAGTTGGATCGGCTGGATTAGCAGGGTCCGATGGCTCGCTCGGCCCGTAGTCGGCTGTGGTCAGCCCACTGCCAGCCTGGGTGGCCGAGGCAGCCTCGTCACCGATCGGCTGCTCCGCCACTCCGGAGACCTCGTCGCCGGAGGAAACCAGACCGACTTCAGTACCTCCGCCCCCATCGCTACAGGCCGATGCCACCGCGATCACCAGCGCTGCAGTCAGCACCCAAAGCGGGAACGACCCTACCCGCCGTCGATCGAATGCTGCTTCCGCCGTCGTTTGTGCCACCAACCCAGGTTACCTGCAGCACAAAAACGGCGCCGGGCCCGTCGATATCAACAGAAGCGATATCGACGGGCCCGGAGTCTGCGAAGGCGCCGCCGTTCACCCGGGGAGGCGCCTCCACCGTCTCCTTAAGCGATCCGGGCTCACTGGAGAGGGCCCGAATCAGGAGAGCGAGTGTCAGCCGTTGTTGGTGACGGTCACGGCAAGAACCGGACCCTTCCAGTCAAACTTGGCTGGCAGGTCACCGACACCGAGAAGGGTCGGGTGCGGGCCGATGAAGCCGCGGCCGTCAATTTCAGGCTGATCGGCATCGTTGCCACCACCCTCGCCACAGAACGGCGCCGGCACAACGTCGGCACGAAGTTCGGTGTTGAGTTCGGTGCCGGCGTCGTAAGCCCGGAGGTAGTAGGTACGGCTCTGGCCCTCGTGGCGGGGCAGGACGCGAGCGTCGAGCCCAGCAAAGCCGTCGTTGGTGCAAATGATCATCGACACGATGCTCAGTCGGCTCTCGGTGGTGGTGAAGTCAAACGAGGTCGAGGCTCCCGGAGGAAGCGGTGCATCTCCGCCAACGCCCGACACGCCAAGACCATTGGCATCGATGTTGGCTGCGAGCTCAGCAGCCAGAACCGGCACGCCGCCGAGTTCAGCAACGGCTTCAACACCGGGGCTGGCCGGATGGCCAACGGTGAAGACATCAGCGCTGCGGTTGTGAGCAGCAAAGTTCGGCGGGGTGAAGTACTGGCCCTGGGTGATGTTGGTGACGGTCACGCCATAGTTGGTCGGGGCCGCGATACGGGTGATCGAGACATTGCCAACCGAGCCACGGGGCCAGTCAAACGAGGCGGGAAGGTCGCCCACACCCTGGAGGGTGGGGTGACGATTGATGCGGTTGAACCCATCAATTTCGGGCTGTTCGCCGCCGTTGCCTTCGCCATCGCCACAGAACGGGGCGGGCACGACGTCGGCGCGGAGTTCGGTGTTGAGTTCGGCGCCAGCATCGAAGTCGGCCAGGTTGTAGTAACGGGTTTCACCGTCACGGCCGGGAAGTCGATCGGAGTCAATGCCGCCGAAGCCGTCGTTGGTGCAGATGATCATCGACACCAGGCTGATCCGGCTCTGGTCGGTGGTGAAGGTGGCGGTGCGGGACTCGCCTGGAGGGATCGGGCCTGCTTCGGCATCGATTACGCCGCTGATGCCGATACCGGCATTGTCGATCGCCTGGGTGAGTTCGGCGGCCAGCACCGGCACCTCACCCCTTTCGGCTACTGCGACCACGCCCGGACTCGGAGCGGCGCCAAGCTGGAACACGTGAGCGCCCCGCTGATGGGCAGCCCAGTTGGGCGGAGTCAGGTACTGGCCACTCGTGTTGTTGGTGACCGTGATTTCATAGGTGGCCTCTCCGCCTCCTGAGTGTCCGGAGCGGTCAGCTCCCACCGGAGCGCCGCCGACAGAAACGGTAAGCGCCCCCACCAACAGTGCCGCGAGAAGCGCGATCACATTCTTCTTTGTTCTCATAGTTCCCTACCTTTGCCCGCCATTGGGCATTCCGCCGCCCGGCCGTGTACCAGGCGTAGGGACAGTTAACGAGAGATCAAATAGCTATCCTTCCTCGCTTTTCTGGTGTTTTGATTCTCTTTCGTTGCCGTTGATAAGCACGCAACAGTCCTAAAGATCAGGACAACAAATCTCCCAAAATGCGTTGCAAAGAGGCCACCAAGAGGCGCATGCAGACGTCTGTCTTCGGACGAGGTCGGTGAGGAGCCTGTGACCAGGGTGGCTGTTGGGGAAACTTGGGGGCGTTGGCGCCGGAGAAGCGACGAACGGCAACGACCCTGCTAGTGAGCGGGCTCGACTCCGTGAGTGCCGTGACTGTCGTGTTCATCGGACTTGTGGAAGAACTTGAGCACGATGGCGGTGACGATGCTGCCGACGATCAGCCCAACAACGGCCGAAAGTGCGGTGTTCACCAGCCAGGCCAGGAATCCACCGATGCCGGGAACATCCTCGACTACCCCTTCGAGGTTGTGCACGATGTCATAGGGCAGGTCGAAGCCAAACTCGTGGAAGCCAACAATGAGGATGTGTCCGCCGACCCAGAGCATGGCTGCGGTGCCGATGATGGTGAGCCACTTCAACAGCACTGGCATAGCCGATACCAGGCTTCGGCCGAGCTTCTGTGATCCTGCATCATCTCGCGATGCAAGCTTCAGACCGATGTCGTCCATCTTGACAATCAGGCCAACCGCTCCGTACACGCCAACGGTGATCAGGATGGCCACCACCACCATGATGATTGCCTGCATGACCAGCGGGTCGGGTTCGGCCTTATCGATGAGCGTCTTGAGGGTGATCACCATGATCTCGGCCGACAGGATGAAGTCGGTGCGTACCGCGTTCTTGATGGTGGCTTCCTCGGCCTCCGGCCCTTTGACCACCGCAGGCACATCATCTTTGGCCCCGTGATCGTCACCCTTGATCTTGTGGTAGATCTTCTCGGCGCCTTCAAAACAGAGGTAGGTGCCGCCCATCATCAGGATGATTTCAACGAGCCACGGGGCAATGGTTGAAAGCAGGAGTGCGATCGGGGTGATGATAAACAGCTTGTTGATCAGCGAACCCTTGGCGATTCTTCTGATAATCGGCAGTTCTCGATCGGCAGCCAACCCCTGCACATAGGCCGGGGTTACTGCGGTGTCGTCGATCACCACACCAGCGGCCTTGGAGCTGGCCTTGGCGGCCGCCGCGCCAACGTCATCGATCGATGCGGCAGCCAACTTGGCCAACGCTGCAATATCGTCAAACAACCCGACTAGACCACCGGCCATCTGTCGCCGTTCTCCTTGGGAGCACACACTGTCGAAGCACGGCCGAAAGAGACCGCACCCTCGCAGGTTATTCGGTCCAGGCTGTCGAGCGGTCCATTCCCAAAAGAAGCTCGTCGTCGGTGCGGACGACCCCGCCTCGGCCTGCGGTCTTGGCGGCGTACATCGCCGCATCCGCATTGCGCAGTAACTCCTGGGCACTGGTGACTTCCCCGCCCAAGCGGGCGACACCCAAACTGGCTGATACCGCAACGTTGCGGCCCCGGATCTCACACGGCTCCCGGACGACCTCAAGGATCTGGTCGGCGAGCGTACCGGGACGATCGGAGCCGGCGGCGTGGCGGACGATAACCGTAAACTCGTCACCGCCGAGACGGCACACAGTTTCGGTTCCGTAGGTGAGGGCGCTGAGCCGATCGGCGACAACCCTAAGGAAGTGGTCGCCAGCTTCGTGTCCAAGAGTGTCGTTGATCTCTTTAAATCCGTCGAGGTCCAGAAAGAAGAGCTCAAGGTGTTCTTCATCTCGAAGGCCGACGAGGTCGATCTCGCGTTGTAGCGCTTCGTGAAAGGCTTTGCGGTTCGGCAGACCGGTGAGCGAGTCCTGACGAGCCAGGTGGTCGAGGGCCCGGTTGGCTTCCCGAAGAGCCGATGCCTGATGCTTCAGGTCCGACACCTGCTTCACGTGCCGCAGCACCTGGGCTACCGCCGAGGCAACGGCCTCAATCTCCAGCAGATAGCTGTCAGAGGGTTCGACTACGAGATACCCGATGTCGTGAGCGCCGGCCCGCAACGGAACCAGTACATGGGTTTCCCGTTCGAGCAGCTCACCGAAGCGGTCGGGCAACACACTTGAGCCCAAGAAGCGTTCGATCACCGGCGACGGAGCTTCGTCGAGGGCAAAGAGCAAGCGAAGAGTCTGGGGCGCGACTGCGTCGTCGCTGAACTCGCTCGCTACCACCCATGCGTTCGTCATGCCGAGCTCACGCAGTCCGGTTCGCAGGACCGACCACAGCGTGTCCGCGTCGGAACAGCTGGCCAGCCGGATCAAGAGACGATCCTGTTGCTCCTGTCGGGCGCGTACTCGGATCGAGTTGTTCTTCTCTACGGCTCGGAGCTCGATGTCCAAGATCGATAGAGCTCGGGCCATGGCGAGAAGTCCGGCCACCGGCACCTCGTCGACGTCGAGTTCCATCCCCGCACCCTGCATTACCCAGATCGCATGGCGTAGCCAGGCCAGGTCGGCCGGGTTGGCGGTCCGGAGAACCTCTCGAAACGGTTCGGTACCAACGGAGATCAAAACGTCGTCGCCGGTGAGCAGCGTCTCCGCTGCGGCCCGAGCCAGCGCATCAACGTCGAGGCCAATGGGTGCTCGTTCGGGCTCCCACCGACTCAGGAAGCGTTGGCGGAGATGCTCGGCAAGGTCGCCCTGGGTGTCTCGTTGATCGCTGCGCTCAACAAACTCGGGTTTCGACGAGGCCCGGACTACCAGCGCGCTGTCGATTTCCTGGCACAGGTCGGGTGGAGGCAACTCACCACTGTGGATGGCGTGCAGAACCAGGTTGGCGGTCGCTCGACACAGCCGGCGGGTGTCGAGTCGGACGCTGGTGAGCGGCGGCTCGCTCGTGAAGGCGGCGAGCGAATCATCAAAGCCGGCCACGATGACATCGTTCGGGACCCGCAGCCCAGAGGCGGAAAGGGCCGCCAGCGCTCCGATGGCCATATCGTCGTTGGCGGCAACGAGTCCGTCGATGTTTGTCCCGTCAGCCAGCAGGTCACACACCGCGGTGTAGGAATCCGATACCGAGTAGTTGCCATTCACAAACAATGTGTCGTCGGCCTTGAGGCCAGCCGCGGCAAGTCCGGCGCGGAATCCGGCTTCGCGGATTACGGAGTGGGGATCGCCGGGATACCCCCGGATGAAACCGAAGCGACGTCGGCGGGGATCGGCGGTCATGTGGTGCATCAGTTCGGCAATCGGGTCGTCCCATCCGATCACGACGCTGGCGAGCCCGGGAAGGTCGATACCGAGGCTAACGACCGGCCCCGCGGTGAGGCGGGTGGCGTAGTCCTGAATCTCGACCGCGCTCATGTCAGGGGGCGTGGCACCGCACACGATCACCGCTCCGGCCACGTTCAGCTGATGAATACTCTGGCCGGTTTCCGCGTCGACCTCGGCGCTCACTGCTCCGCCCGACTCGTGACTGAGATGATCCTGCTGAATATCTCGCCCCGCGATGGCCAGAGTCCCGAACCCAGCGGCAGAGATGTGGGGCTCGAGAGCGGACAGTACCTCTCGATGGAACGGCGCAAAGGCGTCGGTGACCACCGCGATCACCCGTCGTTCGTCTTGGTTGATCATTCCCAAGCCTTCGGCCGGACAGTACTTTCGCTACCTGTATCGACACCTTCGCCACCCCACTTCAGTGCGGATTTCTGGTGCGGAAGAAAATCGGATCGCTGTTCTTCTCTGGCTAGTTCTTCGTGGTATCGGTGGTTGGCACCGATCCACCGAGCTGGCTGCGTATCCACCGCCGTAGCGCAACCACATCGACGTAGACCGCCGGGTGGCGCCCACTGCAGTCGACACCGCGGGTCACGAGGCCGGCCAGTTTTGGACGGCCGTTGGTATCGGCGATGGCCAGTGGGGCTCCGCTGTCACCGGTGCACGCGCTCACCCTGGGCGAGAAACTGCATCGTTAGACGCGACGGTTCAGCTGTAGGTTCGAGGCGCGGAATCGGGCTCCGTTGACACCATGTCCGATGCAGGTGTTGTCGGTCAGCAGCTTCACCGCGGCCCGCTTCAACCGGTGGGCGTATCGGGTGGTGAACGGGTCGATCGAGCCCCAGCCGCTCACCACCGCTCGGCGGGTCGCTGCGACCTGGGTGGGGGTGGCGATGGCGATCGGTCGAACCTGGTCGTTGAACGTGAGCCGTCGGCGCAGATGGAGCACGGCGATGTCGGGAGCTCTCACGCCGGGACGGGCGTCGCTGAAGCCAGGGTGGCGGGTGATGCTTCGGACCCCGATGTTCTGGCCGGCCGGGTTGTGCCGACTGGTTACACCGGCCCGCACAAAGAGTTGGCCGGGTTGGATTTCGCCGGATTTCACACAGTGGGCTGCAGTGACCACAGCGGTGGGGCTGAGAATGGTTGCCGTGCAGAAGTGACCCCGCGGGGCGTCTCGACGAAAGAGGGAAACCGTCCAGGGAGCACGAGCGATGTCGAGGTTCGTGCCGCCGACGATGGCCCCGGCCGGGGTGCCGGCGGCGAGGGATCGGATCGGGTGCGGCAGGTTTGCCACGAGCGACGTCGGGCCGATTGGTAGAAGCAACTGGGCCAGCATGGTCACGACCGTAAACGCCGCTGCGAGATGGGCCAAGCGTGGCTTTGGGTGGGTCCCCATAGGTCTACCTTGGTCTGGTGTGGCCTGGAGAGCCAAACGGTCCGGAGCTCGGTTCGGGGTAGATCCAAATAACAGCTAGTGAAATCGAGTGCCGCCGCCACTGGTTCACCGT
>CALAML010000143.1 GCA_937925845.1 uncultured Acidimicrobiales bacterium
ATGCGGAATGGGTGGCGGAGCCGTGTTACCTGCGGCAGCTTTACGGTGAAGGGTGGAACGCGCCGGGCAGTGCATGGGACAACTTCAAAGCCCTAATCACGGGTTGTGTCGGGGCTGGTTTGAGTTTCTTGGCGTTGCTTCCGCAGATCGCCGCCGAGATCGGGGAGTTCATCCAGAACCCTGTCGCCTGGGTGGAGGCTCGGGTAGCCGAGATCCGCCAGGTCGTTGACGACCTGATGACCGACGCATCACAGACCGTCAAGAACGCGATCAAAGCCGCGATCGGCTACGACCAGATGCGCAGCGACCCGTGGGGGTGGGCTGGCAACATCGGCTGCTCCCTCATCATCGACGCCATGCTCGGCACCCTCGCCGCCAAAATCTTCGACAAGGTCTACACCCTCATACGAGACCGCAATCCAGAGATTGACCTGAATCGGCCGATCGGTTGTTCTGCGTTGAACAGCTTCCCGACCGGCACCGAAGTGTTGATGGCTGATGGGAGCCACAAGCCGATTGACCAAATCGAACCTGGTGACTCGGTGCTCGCGTACAACACCGACTCCAAAGGTTGGTCGGAGCGCACTGTGCTGGACCAGTGGGGACATCTCGATACCGACATGATGGCTACCATCACTCTGGCCGACGGTTCGGCTGTGTCAGCGACTGACCATCATATGTTTTGGGTTGACGGCAGAGGTGAGTGGGTTGAAGCCGAACGCCTTCAAGTGGGCGACACATTGCTCACTCCAGACGGTGTCGCTCAAGTCGCCAATCTTGATCTTTGGAACACCCATGGCACCCTCGTCTGGGAACTCACCGTCGACACCGACCACACGTTTACGGTCCACACCGGACAGGCAAACCTTCTGGTCCACAACAGCGATTCAGTGGACCCGACCGAGGGATGCATCCATGGTCTGTTCAGGGGAGCCACTCGTGATGTGGATATCGACTACGTTGTGCGAAATGGCGATATCTACGTCCAGACAGATGGTCGACGCGTCTACGTTCATCCGAATGGGAATCAAACCTACTCTGCCGTTGTACTCCGAGGTCCATTAGTGACAGACGAGGTGGTGACAGTGCTGGACAACCTTTCGGGCGATGGGTTAGATGCCAGAATCGAGGATGGGCGATGGTCGCCATTGGAGGACTTGTGAGCAGTCGCAAGGTCGACAGGAATATGGTCTGTGCCTTCTGTGACAACCAGGTTTGCGATGGTCCCTACATCGAAGTTGAGGTCACTGTTCCAGATGAGCTTCCGTTAAGGAGGCAGATGTTCGGCGCCCATGCAGGGTGCATGAGCAGAGCTATGGTTGATGGTGTCGCAGTCGAGATCGTGGACTGGTGAGCAAGCCAAGCCGACGATTGCAGCGGCCCAAGTCCTAAGCTTGGCGAGTAAGTACTGGCAAAGGGTTCTAGTTGTGTCCCGTTAGGACCATTCATTTTGCTAGGAGTTGCCGACGACTTGGCTCGGGCAGCATCGTCGACAACGATTGGTCCAAGCCGCATTCCAATACCAGTTCGAACGTCAACCGCAGACCTCGATTTAGCGGGGTTAACGGGACGATGTTCGAACCGAGACTGAGTCTCGCTTGCATGGCTGTACTTGCGAACCCTTCGTCTTTTTCGAGGCTGGGCTCTTTGGTTGTCTGAGTTCTTGAGGTGGCGTTCGAGGCGGATTGTTGAACAATGTTTGCTTCGGGGGTGTTTTGGGTTGTAACGTCCCCCCCCCATGATGTTTCGTGGGTTGGTTTCGGGGTTGGTTGTCTCGCTGGTTGCGAGTGTGTTGGTTGCTGCGCCGGGGGCGGTGGCTGCGCAGGTTCCAGCGAAGTATTGCGCTGGTGTGCCGGCGACGATCGTTGCCGGGGCGCCAAGCCCGGCGGGCGAGTTCAAGGTTGTCCGGGGCACGCCGGGCGATGACGTCATTTTTGCCACGTTCGGCGATGACGAGATTTGGACTGGTGGCGGTAACGATTTGGTGTGTGCCGGGCCGGGTCATGATCGGATCCATGTTGAGGGCGGCCGGGCCACGGTTCATGCGGGCTTTGGCTACGACTACATCGACCTAACCGCGTCGGTCGGAAACAATCTGGTGTTCGCCGGTCCTGGCGGCGACCGCATCCTTGATGGCCCTGGGAATTCGCGGATTGGCGGCGGCCCTCAGAACGACACCATCTTTGGTGGCGGTGGTGACGATGTCATCTTGGGTGGCGACGGTAACGACACCCTTGATGGCGGTCCGGGTGCGGACACGATTCGGGGCGAGGCGGGCGACGACCGTATTGAGAGCGGTGGCGATGGCGTCGTGTCAGATGGCGCAGTTGACGTCCTCGACGGCGGCGCCGGCAATGACTCAGGTTTCGTAGGCGCCGAAGACCAGGCGTCCGCCATCGAGCAGATCGATGCAGTCGAGGTAGAGCCGTCTGGTCCGTCGGATCCGACCGATCCCGACGGCGAAGAAGGTGACGGTGGGGGTGGTGAGAATTCGCCGAGTTCGGTGGTGTTGCCGCAGCCACCGGAGATTTCGAATGAGATTCCGGCTGATGCTCGAGTGGCGTCACCGGGTCGGGACAATCTTGGGTTGACACCGGCGCAGGAAACAAACATTTGTGGTCGGCTTTATCCAGGGGTGCCGTTGTGGGGTGGCTGGCGCATCTTTGATATCAGTCAGCCTGATCATGATGATCGTCATGGCGCCTATGTGGGTGACAACAGGTTGTTGGTGTATGTGTGGGTACCCAACGGCTATCACGTAGAAGTCGAGGGCACGGTCAGGATCTACGGGGGCGGTGTAAATCACTCGGATGTGGGTGGCGGCTTTCAGGTCCAGGTACCGACAGGTGACTTGTTGACGTTCAACACCGCAACGTTGGACGAAGACGAGTGGGATGAAGCCGCGTCGACTCGGACATTTTCTGGTGAGGCGCTCGAGCGGGTGCTCACCGATGACCATGCGCTGCACCTGGAGTATCCGGATGCGGACATGGTTCCTGATCTCGAGTTCGGATCGGCTGCCGATGCAGTCCTGTATGAAGAGTTGGGCGGCCACTATCAGGCGCTCGCGGTGGATCAACAGACCGGAGATGCGACCTACCGGTTGGAGTTCAACGCCTTCGTGGTGCCGAATGATGACACGCCGGATGCGGAATGGGTGGCGGAGCCGTGTTACCTGCGGCAGCTTTACGGTGAAGGGTGGAACGCGCCGGGCAGTGCATGGGACAACTTCAAAGCCCTAATCACCGGTTGCGTCGGGGCCGGTTTGGCCATTCTCGAGGTACTCGCCCAGATCGCCGGCGAGCTTAAGGAGTTCATCCAGAACCCTGTCGCCTGGGTGGAGGCTCAGGTAGCCGAGATCCGCCAGGTCGTTGACGACCTGATGACCGACGCATCACAGACCGTCAAGAACGCGATCAAAGTGGCGATCGGCTACGAACAGATGCGCAGCGACCCATGGGGCTGGGCCGGCAACATCGGCTGCTCCCTCATCATCGACGCACTGGTGGGAACGCTCGCCGTCAATCTTGCCGGAAAGGTTCGCGCCCTCATCCGAGACCGCAACCCCGACATCGATCTCGACATTGTTCTGCCGCCCTTCACGTTGAAGGCGCCGACGGCGAAACGGCACCGAATCGAGTTGGTCGACCAATCAGTGGCTAAGAAGGATGTGAATACTGTGGCCATGCCGACAGTCGACATGCCGGGAGACATACAGGCTCTCAACGCAGGGCAAGGTGTCCGCGATGGCAACCTTTGGACCGTAAACGGTCGGACGTATAGCTTCCACACAGACGGGCCATCCAAGGGTACGACCTTCCCAGTCGATGGTTCTGGCTTTCACAAGTTAAGTCGAGGTGAATATGAAATATTGGCTGACCTCAACTCAATCAGCCCGACGAGCCGCGCAGTTGAGATTATCCTGCAGCCGACTCGGCCGCATTTGACTGCTGAGATGGTGGTGAGGGTCCAGCAACTGCGCGTGGATGCTGGGCTTGCAGGTGCGGGAGATTTGGATGGCCTCTTGTGAGTGGGGGTTGGGTCGAGTTTGCCTGCGATAGCGGGCTGTCGACCGAGGAGCTCGCTGGCGAGGTGGCGGCAAGCCTGGGCGTTGAGTTCGTGTTGTACGCGAGCAATCCGCACCTCAGGCTTGAGTATCCCGCTGGGCCCTTCGGGTTTAGCAGGATGTGTCGAGGGGAAATGACGAGCCACTGGGCTGTCGAGCAGCTGCCTGACGAGGTCGATCGGATCGCGTTTGCCCAAACGTTGGTTGGCCGCATCGGTGGGCGTGTTCTTGTGGAGCCGCCCGACAATCTTAATCCTTGGCTTTTTGCAGAGTTGACCAAGGACGGACATCGGGAGTTCAAAGCAGTATCCACTCAGCTCGACCATTTTCACCGATACGTTGAGGTGCCTGAGCCAGAGTTTGCGCACTACCTGGATGATCTAGACGATCTGTTCGTTTCGGCGGAATGGGCTGCTAAGGCGGATCAGGCGGGTGCTGGGCGACGGGTGGTGGAACTCGACGGTGAATCGGTGGCTGACTGGGGGTCATTCGTTTCCGGACTAGCCGCGGCACTGTCTACGGACCCGCCTGTCATCGGGGCCGATCTGGACGGCGTGGCAGGTTGGCTTTATGGCGAGTTCGTTTCCGTTTTGCCAGCGGTGTTGGTCTGGCAGTCGGCGTGGGTTATGAACGACGCCGATACCGCCGAGTTTTACCGAATGGTTGACGTCGTTCTTGACGTCCGGGACCGCGTGCAGTCCGAGCTGGCTAATCCAGCTGCCGAAGGCATGGTTGTCCGAGTCGTTGCTCGCGAACTCGAGACACCGAGCGTTGGTTCAGCCTCCTCGTAGCGGTCGCTAGGAGCAGGGCGGTGAGCTCTGTGGGAGACAATCGGTACTCGGCCTACTTACCCATTGATGGCGGCTGGACGCCGGTTTGGGTTCTAGTTGTGTCCCGCTAGGACCATTTCATTTTGCTAGGAGTTGCCGACGACTTGGTTCGGGCAGCATCGTCGACAACGACTAGTCCAAGCCGCATTCCAATACCAGTTCGAACGTCAACCGCAGACCTCGATTTAGCGGGGAGGGTGGGATTCGAACCCCCCTACGCCTGGACGTCGACCACGTTGTAGAAGGCTACGTAGTTCTTGATGTTCTCTGCCTTTTCCAGCGGTTCCGGGTAGTACCAGGCTGCGTTTTCGGCTCGTTGGCCGTCGACCTCGATCGAGTAGTAGTTGGCCGTACCCTTCCAGCCACAGCGGGTGTTGTGGTCGGTGCCGCTGAGGAACTCGGTCTTGACCGAATCGGCTGGGAAGTAGTGGTTGCCTTCGACGACGACGGTTTCGTCGCTTTCAGCGATCACAGTGCCGTTAAACGTTGCGGTGGCCATGGGTGCTCCTTAGGGCTTGGCATGGGTGAGAGGGTGTTGAAGCCGGGTGTACCGCTTCGGCTCAAGCCAACCAGACTCGGGCGGCCAACATTCCCTCCGCCCCCACCGGCACGCGACCTGGTCAGGTGCCTGGGTCCAGAACCCACACGTCGTCGCCCAGCCGGTTCTCAAGGTCGCGATGGAGCTTGGCCAGCACCGGGTCGCCGTTCCACACCAGCACCGCCTCGTCGACGTTGGCCATCAACCAGGCATCCCGTCGCCGCAACGCGGCGCCGGCCTTCTGCGGGGTGTCTGGGCTTCGGCGTTCAAGGGTCAGTACCGTTTCGGCTTCGTCGCAGAGCTCGGCGAATCGGGCCCGGGACGCCTTGGGCCATTTCTGGTCGGGTTCGGGGTAAGGCAGCACGGCTACCAGGGGCGCTCCGGCGATCAGTGCCGCCTCCGCCGCCAGCGTCTCGGCCCCGAGGCGCAGGCCGGACACCACCGCCAGCTCGGGAACCATTTCGAGTTTGGCGGCGATGATCTCCACGAGCTTGGCTTTCACCACCTCGAGGTTGGGGCTGTCGTAGCCGCCCATTTCGGGTGGCCGATGGCCAAGCACGGTGAGCAACCGGCTGGTCGGCAGCCGATGATCACGGCCGGCGTCGGCACCGGTGGCGCCATGACCCGACCGTTGGCTCTCGCTGGTTTTTGCCTTCTTGGCTGCGGTCTTGCCCGCTCGGCCGTTGGTGTCGCTGGCCCCCACGTCGGTTGGTGGTTCGTCGCCGGAACGGCCGGCCTGCTTTTCTGCCGCTTCCACCGCCAGGGCGTCGACCAGGTCGTTCATCGGGTCGCCGCTGTGGCCCTTGACCCACCGGAAGGTGACATCGCCTCTCGTGACCACATCTTCAATGAACGGCTCCCAAAGGTCCCGGTTGGCCACCGGCTTCTTGGCCTTGTTCTTCCAGTCACGTTTCAGCCAGCCGAGATACCACTTGTCGTTGAAGCAGTTGACGACGTAGGTGGAGTCGCTGACGATCTCGAGCGGTCCTTCGATAGCCTTGACCGCCTCGGCCGCGGCCTGGATCTCCATGCGTTGGTTGGTGGAGGGGTTCTCCGCGCCGGAGGCGAAGCCCCCGCCAGGAATGGCCCAGGCCCATCCTCCCGGACCGGGGTTTCCCTTGCAGGCGCCGTCGGTATAGGCAACGGTCATCGGCTTTGGCACTCCAGGTATCGACACCGGCAAGCTCTCACGAATGGCCACGTTACAACGTTGGTTGACCGGT
>CALAML010000144.1 GCA_937925845.1 uncultured Acidimicrobiales bacterium
GGTAGCGATGGCAAAGGGGCCGGTCTCGGCTTCGGTACTGGCCTGGGTGGGGTCTGGGCCGCGGGGATGGCTGGTTTCACAGGCCGCGGCGAGAAAGATGAACGCCAGCAGACCAACAACAAATCCGAGTCGTCTGCGGGCGGTGTGCGCTATCGCCATGATCCTCCGAAAGCTAAACCCGGCCAAAGCCGGAACCAGGTTCACTACCTTGGGTATGGGCAAAAAGGTAGCACCCTTCGACCGAACCCGAACCTGATCTCGAGCCCACCCCGATCATGAGCGAACGCACCGCCAAGCAGAAGGCCCGCCAGCAACGGTTGCGGCGCGCCCGGTTGGCGCTGACCAACGGGTTGGGCTGGACCCGGGGCGTGCCGGTCGATGGGGGTCGTCGCTGGTTGATTCTTGATGGCACGGTGCCGGAAGGCTCGGGTTTGCCCCGGCCGGACAGCTCGGGGGTGATCGAGCCGAACCAGGAGTTGGTGGCCGCTTCCTACCGGACGGTCATCAACCTGACCGGGCGCCATCGCCAGTTCTTGGCCGAGGTGGTCGACGACCCGGAGCTGTGGGAGTTGGGCGTTCGGGCGTTGTTGGGGCATATGCAGGCGTTGGTTCACGACGGGGTGCCGTTGCCAGCCGACATCAGCGGTGACCTGGGCATCGGTATCCACACTCGGAAGTTGGTCGATCGCCTCGTTGCCGACGCCGGACTGGCCCCGTTTGTGCGCCTCGCCGGCTGGATGCATGTGTGGCAGCCGCGGCATCTTCGCAAGACGTTGGCCGCGATCGAGGCCAACCGCGACGCTCTGGCCGCCCATACCAACGGCCACATCCAACTCCGGCACGACCTGCTCACCATCCTGGCCCGGACTCCCCGGGCCCGCTTCCCGGACTATCTCGGGCTGCTGCTGGCCCATCCGTCCACTCCCGGTCCTCAACAACCGGTGCGGTTGGGCCAGAAATTGGCGTTGGCCCTGCGCCACATCTGCAACGGCAAGAAATTCGATTCCTCGGTGCTCGATCCATCGCCACCTGGGGATCTGCCGGAGCTGACGGCAACCTATCTGCGGGGCCTGAGCTCAAGCAGCGACCGGGAATTTTCTCATCAGGTGCGGTTGGGAGAGGCGGCGCTGGGTCGGGCGTTGGCGGTTCGAAGCCGAGAGGCCAATAGCGGTCTTGCCAACAGCGGTCTTGCCAACGACGGTGTTGCCAACGACCATGTCGCAGCCGACGATGTCTCCGACAAAGTTGCCGCCCACAATCGGTTATTGGCCGCCATCGACGAGGCCACGGCTGCGGTTCGCTTTGCCGCCCGAGAGATCCGTTTTGGCGGTGCCGCCGCGATCACGACCAACACCGCGTGGGTCAAAGAGGCGAGAGAGCTGGCTTCCGAAATCGAATCGCTGGTCGACGATCACCAGGCGATGCCGCGGGTCGAAGCCGTGGTGAAAATGCTGCAGCAGGCCAGCGAATTGGCCCCGGCCGAGTTCAACCGATTGCTGCGGTTGATCGAAGCCGCCGCTTCAGTATCGGATCCTGGAGCCGCCGGCAGTTGGCCGATCGAGGTTCGGCTGCTCGACCGCTGGCTTGAGATGCGGCTGTACCCCGACGTGGTCGACGAGCCGGCGGTGTCGAAGGCTTGGTTGGCGGCGCTGAATCAGGGGGTGACCGGATGGACCGATCGGATGTCGCGGTCTCACTACTTCGCCAACGAGCGGGCTCTGCTGTTGGTGGATGCGCCCCAGCGGGTAACGGCCCTGCGGGCGGTGAGTCTGGCGTGCCCCGATGCCAAGCCGAGGTTCATCCTGAGCCTCTTTGGCCGGGGGGCGCGATCGATCGGGGAGGTGGTGGCTGCTGCCGATCGTTTCGCGGCCCGGGATACGGATGCGAGCCTCGAAGCCCCGGCCACGCTGATCGCTCTGTTTATCCATAGCGCCACCCCAGACCTCTTTGTTGACGCCTGGGACCTGCTGGAAGAGCTGTTGTGGGATCGCGATCACATCCGGAAACACTTTGGGACGATTCTGGACTGGTTGGCTCGGGAGTGGGGCCTTGGTCTGTACGAGCTGCTGGAGTTGAAACAGGAATTTGGCCCCGCCACCACTCTTGAGCCCGCCGCACTCCTGTGCGAGTTGGGGCGGGATCTGCCGCTACCGCCGCCGAGCCAGGCGATGTCATCGGATTCGGACTACGACTGGTGCGAGCGTTATCCGCCTCGGTTCCACGCCGCCTTGGAGGGGATTCAACGCCTGGGCGGTCGCGAGCGAGCGGTAAGCGCGGCCGAAGCGGTCCTCGCCAAGAGCTTTCCCGACCCCGAGGCGGTGGCCCAGCAGGTGGCGGCAATCGACGAACAGATTGCCGCCGGTGGACCGGCGCATCTGGCCCAACGGCGCGCCGCCTTGGTGGATCGTACGGCGCCCGACGCCAAGCTCTCGGCCAAGTTGTCCCGGCGTCTCGCCCGGCGGGTGCAGTCGGCTCGCTTGCAGGCGGCCCAGCGCGCCCTCAGCGATGTTCTGGCCGAGTCGCTCCACCCCGCCCTTGGTCTGTCAGCCGACACCGGCCCCACTCTGGCCGAAGCCGACAGCCGGATCGCAGCCGCGATCCTGGCTCTGAAGGAGCCCTACCGTTCACTGGGTCTGGCCGTCTGTCGGGGTCACTTCGGTGGTGAACCCTTTGATGTGGTGGCCCACGAGTCCAACCGCCGGTTTCTTGATCGGATGACCGCCGCCGGCCTCGATACCGAGCCCTGGCTGACCGCCGAGGTCGAGCGGGTGCTGACCGCCGCCAGCCCTCCGATCACGGTCCGAATCGAGCGGGACCCGTTTGTTGCCTTGTCGATGGGTCAGCCCTTCGGCACCTGCCTGTCGCCGGGCGACTTCAACTTCTGGTCGGCGGTGGTAAACGCGGTCGACATCAACAAGTTGGTGATCGTGGGCCGCGATCACGAGGGCCGGATGGTCTGTCGATGTCTGATCGCGCTGAACGAGTCGTTCGAAATCCTCGGCTACCACGCCTATGCCCATGATCCGGAGTGGGGCTTCCTCGACGTGGTCCGCGAGATGGTGTCGACCCTCGCCGACTTGACCGGCGCCCGGGTGGGGATCGGTGGTGACGTGACGCCGGTGGTGGCCTCGGATTGGTACGACGACGGACCGAGGGATCTGTTGGGTCGCCTCGACTTCATGCGTCACGACTCTGAGTTCATGATCCGGGTCCGCAACGGCAAGGTCGACTGCGACGAGATCATCGAGCGGATCGACCGCTCCGAGGTCGATGTCGCGGTAATCATCAACCGGGTCCTCAACATCTACAGCCGGGCGAAGTATCTCGAATTGGAGCGGGCGGTTGTTGCTCTGGCCCGGATCGACCTGCAGCTGGGGTTTTGGGAATGGCAGCAGCTGGCGGCGCTGGCGGCTCGCCACGGTCGGCCCGCCCTTGCGGAAGAGATCATGCGCAAGCATGTCCTGGCGCGGGTGCAGCGCGGGCGCCACGATCTCGATGTGGACCTGCTGGGCGCTATCGATCCTTCTCTGGTGTTGCGGCTGCTGCGCCAAACCCGTGGCAAGGGGGTGCGAAGCGACCTCGACGAGACCGATGATCTCCGTCTGGAGGCTCTGGCCGACGCCCACAGCCGCCTCGGCCGCGACGTGCGGGCAGCCCAGCTTCGGGAGCGGATGTCGACCAAGGTCGCAGAGGGCGCCTGAACCGGTCCGCGGTCACGCTCTCCGATTCCTGAGCGACCCTCTAATCCGAGCCCGATCTGCCGATTGGCAGTAGCGGGTGAACCTGTCGCGCCGCGCCCGTCCGACAAGTGAGAATTCGAACCGACCTGACGTGAGTTCCTCCCCCGATGTGAACACCAGCCCGGTTGTTGGCGGCTACCGCCAGCATTCGATGGTTCGCGACGAGTTGGTGACCGACAACGCCACGCTGCGTCCGCCCTGGCTGAACGTGATCGAGGAGTTCGAGCGGCTCGGGCTGGCCGAGATCGGCAATCGCCGCGACGAGTTGGCGGTGTTGTTGGAACAGGACGGTGTTACCTACAACGTCACCTCCGATACCGAGCGGCCGTACCGTCCGTGGAAGCTCGACGCGCTGCCGTTGGTGGTGCCGGCGGAGGACTGGGCCGCGGTGGAGCGCGGGGTGGCTCAACGGGCCGAGTTGGCCAACCTGGTCTTGACCGATCTGTTGGGGGAGCGGCGACTGCTGCGCCAGGGGTTGATTCCGCCGGCGCTGGTGTTCGCCGACCCGCAGTTCAACCGGGCCGCCGATGGCATCCGGCTGCCGGGTGATCATCAGTTGGTCACGATGGGCGCGGATCTCACCCGCAGCCTCGATGGCGGCTGGTCGGTGCTGGGTCAGCGGGCCGAGGCGCCGTCGGGGGCGTGGTACGCGTTGGAGAATCGCCGGGTGCTGTCCCGGGTCTTCCCCAGCTTGTTCCGGCGCACCGAGGTGCTGCGGTTGGTGCCGTTTGTGCGGGCCATCCGGGCTGCGCTCCGGCGGGTTGCTCCGAGCGGCATCGAGAACCCGTCGATTGTGGTGCTCTCGCCGGGGCCGCGATCGGAGACCGCCTTTGAGCACGCGTCGATCGCCGCCGATCTTGGCTTTCCGTTGGTGGAAGGGGCCGACCTCACCGTGCGTCAGGGGCGGGTGTGGTTACGCACGATCGGCGACCGCACCGAACCGGTCGATGTGATTCTGCGTCGTCTCGACACTTCGTTTTGTGATCCGCTGGAGTTGCGGGCCAACTCCACCCTCGGGGTGCCGGGGCTGGTCGATGCTGCTCGGGCCGGGGCCGTCAGCATCGTGAACCCGCTCGGTTCCGGGTTGGTGGAGAGTGCCGGTTTGGCGCCACGGTGGGCCGAGCTTTGTCGCCAGCTGTTGGGGGCCGATCTGGAGTTGCCGTCGGTTCCGGCCTGGTGGTGTGGTGACGCGGCCGGGCTGTCGCACGTGCTGGCCAACCTGGGGGAGGTGGTGGTGCGGCCGCTGTCGCGAGAGACCCTGGAGCATTCGCTCGATACCGCCATGGCTTCCACCGGCCAGCTCGATGATCTGCGCCGCCGCATCGAGGCTGCGCCCCATCAGTGGGTGGGCCAGGAGCGGGTCCATCCGCCGACCACGCCGGTGTTTAGCGATTCCGGTTTGGTGCCGCGACCAACGGTGGTGCGGGCCTATGCCGTTGCCCAAACCGACGACTATCTGGTGATGGACGGCGGGTTGGCTCGGGCCGCGGCCGCCGATGATGCCGCTGGTGCGTTGGCCGACGGGTCGGTTGATCAGCGCCATCGCACCCAGGCCGCCATCACCACCCGCACCGGTGCCATCGCCAAGGACATTTGGGTGATCAGCGACGAGCCTGAGCCCGAGACCCACTTCTGGATCGACGGCGCCGGTTTGCCGGCTCGGGTGAATCCGATGTTGCCGGCCCGAGCTGCCGAGAACCTCTACTGGCTGGGTCGTTTTGCCGAGCGGGCCGAGGCCGCCATTCGTTTGCATCGCACCATCAACGGTCGCCGCAACGAGTTCGACGCGGCCGCTGCGGGGCCGGGACCGGCGGCGCTGGCGGTGTTGCTGGGCGCCCTCAGCCTGGTGACCGAAACCGCTCCCGGCTTCATCGGTGACGATGCCGAGACCGAGGCGCGGATCGCCGATCCCTTTGAGGAGCTGCGGTCGTTGGTGGTCGATGCTGATCGGCCCGGCACCATCGCCCATGCGGTCGACCAGATGTTCCGCAGCATCGACGTGTTGCGAGACAAGATGTCGGTCGACACCTGGTTGGTGGTGGGAGCGTTGGAGACCCGCATCGCCGAGCTCGGTGAAGACACCGAGGAAGAGACGATCGTGCGGGTGTTGGATGATCTGCTGGAGGGCCTGTTGGCCCTCGCCGGTCTCACTCACGAATCGATGGTGCGTGATGATGGCTGGTACTTCACCGAGGTGGGTCGCCGGATCGAGCGCAGCCTGAAGTTGCTGGCTCTGGTTCGGGCCACTCTGGGCACCGAGCGCGGGGTGGCGGCCGAGAGCGTGATTTTGGAGTCGGTGCTGATGGCCAGCGAGTCGATCATCACCTATCGCCGGCGCTACCGGTCGAGGGCTCGGGTGTCGACCGGGCTCGACCTGATGTTGCTTGATGCCGCCAACCCGCGCTCGTTGGCCTTCCAGGTGGAGCGGTTGGTGGAGGCGGCCACGGTCATCGAGTCGGGTCATGAGCCGCGGGAGGGAATCGTCGAGGACTCGAGCCAGAAGCTGTCGGCGCTGTTGGCCGAGATCTCCGGCGTTATCGAAGGTTTGTCCACCGTGACCCTTGCCGCACCCGACTCCACCGGCACCCGGGTTGGTTTGGATCAGAGTCTGGACCGCCTCGCCGATCTGTTGAACCGGGCCGCCGAAGAGTTGGCCGCCACCTACTTCACCCGCCAGCTGCCCCAGCAGCAGCATGCGCCGGTCGGGTTCGGGAACGAGAGCCTGGTGCGGGATCTGGACTCTGAGGAGGTGGGACCGGTTTGATTTTCGAGATTCGCCATCGCACCACCTATCACTACAACGCCGCGGTCACCGAGAGCTTTGCCGAGCTCCACGTGCTCCCCACCGATCTGGATGGCCAGAAGGTGTTGGAGCGGTCGGTGGTGATCGAGCCCGATCCCGATCACGTGCGCCAGCGGGTGGATTACTTCGGTAATGCCGCGGTGAGCGTGGCCATTCGTGAGCCCCACACCACCTTGAGTCTGGAGGCGGCCAGCGTGGTCGACAGCAGCGGTCGACCAACCGAGTTCCCTGCCGGTAGCGGCGATGGATGGGAGGGGTTCACCGCCGATGCCAACCCGGCCGATCTGGCTGCGGTGGAGTTTTCGTTGGATTCGCCGCGGGTGGTTCGTTCAGCCGAGTTGGCGGCTTTTGCTGAGCCCTCGTTTCCCGCGGGGGCATCGCTTGAGGTGGGCGTGATGGATTTGTGCGGGCGCATCTTCAACGAATTTGCCTTCGACCCCGACGCCACCGAGGTTGATACCCCGGTTAGCGAGGTGCTGGCGCTGCGCCGCGGCGTGTGTCAGGACTTCACTCATCTGATGGTGGGGGCCTTGCGTTCGATCGGGCTGCCGGCCTGCTACGTGAGCGGCTATCTCGAAACCGATCCGCCGCCGGGCCAGCCTCGCTTGACCGGCGCCGACCGGACCCATGCTTGGGTTGGGGTGTATCTCGGCGGCGATCGTTGGATCGGGGTCGACCCCACCAACAATCAGATCGCCGGTCGCCGCTATGTGACTACGGCTCGGGGTCGTGACTACTCCGAAGTGTCGCCGTTGCGGGGGGTCATCTTCTCCGACTCCACCCGCACCAGCCTCGAGGTGGCGGTTGATGTGATCGCTCGCGACCAGGGGGTGATCGGTGTCTCCTGAAACCGCGGTTGCCAGGGCGGCCAGCACCACCAACAGCAATCAAAACACCGCCAGCAATATCGAAGAGGCGGGCTCGTCGCTGGCCCCGGCGACCTTCGACGAGATGTTTGCCGGACCCGGCCTGGCTCGGCCGGCCTATGCCCAGTACCTGGAGTGGTTTTTGCGGGAGGAGCCGGCGCGCCTGGCCGACAAGGCGGCCCGGGCCGAGGAGTTGTTTCGTCGGATCGGCATCACCTTTAACGTCTATGACGATTCGGCGGCGACCGAGCGGCTGATTCCGTTCGATATTGTGCCCCGGCTGTTGGCTCGGGATACCTGGGCCAAGTTGTCGCGCGGGATCGAGCAGCGGGTGCGGGCCGTCAACAGCTTTGTGGCCGACGTCTACGGCGAGCAGGAGATTCTTCGGGCCGGGGTGGTGCCCACGGATCTGGTGTTAAACAACGAGGCCTATCTGCCGCAGATGCAGGGTTTGCAACCTCCGGGTTCGATCTTCACCCACATCACCGGCGTCGACCTGGTGTGCACCGGTCCCGATGAGTTCTATGTGCTTGAAGACAACGTGCGGACCCCGTCGGGGGTGTCGTACATGTTGGAGAACCGCGAGACCATGATGCAGATGTTCCCGGAGTTGTTCTCCTCCATCCGGGTTCAGCCGGTCACTGACTTTCCCCATTTCCTGCGGCGTTCGTTGGCCGCCAGCGCCCCCGAGGGCAGCGCCGACCGCGACGGTTGGCCGACGATTGCCGTACTGACGCCGGGCACTTTCAACTCCGCCTATTACGAGCATTCCTTCCTCGCCGATCAGATGGGCGTCGAGCTGGTCGAGAGCCGTGATCTTCAGGTGGTTGATGGCCACCTGTCGATGCGAACCATCAGCGGCCATCGGCCCATCGACGTGTTGTATCGCCGGGTCGATGACGACTTTCTTGATCCGCTGGCCTTCCGGCCCGATTCCCAGCTCGGCGTGGCCGGGTTGATGGAGGTGTATCGGGCCGGTCGCCTCACGGTGGCCAACGCCCCCGGCACCGGGATCGCCGATGACAAGGCGCTCTATTCCTATATGCCCGAGATCATCGAGTTCTACACCGGCGAACCGGCCCTGTTAAACAACGTCACCACCTACCGGGGGAGTGAGGCCGACGATCTGGCCTTCATGTTGGACCATCTTGATGAGTTGGTGGTGAAGGAGGTCCACGGGTCGGGCGGCTACGGAATGTTGGTGGGGCCGGCATCGTCGCGAGCTGAGCTGCAGCGCTTCCGGCACAAGCTGATGGCCAACCCGGGTGCGTATATCGCGCAGCCGACGTTGGCGCTGTCTACAGTGCCGGTGCTGGCCGAGTCGGGGTTGGCGCCCCGCCATGTGGATCTGCGGCCCTATGTGTTGTTGTCGCCGGAGGGAATCCACATCACGCCGGGCGGCCTCACCCGGGTGGCGCTCACCGAGGGTTCGTTGGTGGTTAACTCCAGCCAGGGTGGCGGCACCAAAGACACCTGGGTGCTTGAGTGATGCTCGGCACCACCGCGCAGGGCGTGTTTTGGATGTTCCGCTACCTCGAGCGCAGCGAGAACATGGCTCGGTTGATCGAGGCCGGTCATCGCATCGCCATGACCCGCACTTCGACCACCCGCAACGACGAGTGGGCCTCGGTCCTGGCCACCGCCGGGTCGTTTAAAGCCTATTCGCGGGCCCACGGCCCGGTTGAGGACACGCTGGCAGTGGACTATCTGCTTCGTGACATCAACAACCGGTCGAGCGTGCTGTCGATGATGGGCTCGGCCCGCCACAACGCCCGGATCGTTCGCACCGCCCTCACCCGCGAGGTGTGGGAGGCCACCAACGAAGCCTGGTTGGCCATCAACGCCGCCTTGGCCTCACCGGTGACCGATCGGGATCTGCCCGATCTGTTGGAGTTGATCCGAACCCAGTCGGCGCTGGTGCAGGGCATGTTGCACGGAACCATGGTGCGCAACGAGGTGTACGACTTCGCCCGGCTCGGAACCTTCATCGAGCGGGCCGACAACACCGCCCGCATCCTCGATGTGAAGTACTGGGTGTTGGTGCCGAGCGGCAACGACGTCGAGTCGCGTGACGACGCCGAGGTGTTGGGTGCGGCTCCGGCCCGGGCCCGGGGTTTTGACGATGATCAGGCGATCCAGTGGGAGTCGATCCTGCGGTCGGTTTCTGCCCTGGGTCCGTATCGGCGGGTTCATCCGGGGCCGATCACTCCGGCGGGCATCGTGGAGATGCTGATCCTGAATCGAAGGATGCCCCGGTCGCTGGCCTTCAGCTTTGCCAAGGTCACCGACAACCTGTCGTATCTGGTGGAGAGCCACGGCCAGTCTCAGCCGAGTCACAAGTTGGCCACGGAGTTGAGCGAGTCGCTGGAGGGCCGCAACCTCGAGTCTCTGTTCGACGAAGGGGTGCACGATTTTGTGGCTGGGGTGATTACCAGCACTGCTGAGCTGGCCGGCCAGATCGAAACGGACTTCCGCTTCCAGCGCTGAGGTCGCGGCCACGGTCGTCCGACAGCGGACAGTGGTGGATCGCCGGACGCACCATCGGGTGGGCGCCGATCAACGACCCGTCGGGCGCCAGCGTGGAGACCCGCTTCCAGCAGCCGGCCACCAGGCACTTCAACGGTGGCGAGGGCATCGTGTTCGCCAACGGTTCGGTGTACTTCGCCACCAAGGGCGACAATCGCATTTGGCGGTACAACCCGGTCACCAACGTGTTGTCGGTGCTCTATGACGACGACGTACCGGTGAACGGGGTGAACGGCATCGCCCATGGTCTCGACAACCTCACCGCCAACACCAACGGCTCAATCTTCGTGGCCGAGGACGGCGGCGACATGCAGGTGGTGCTGATCTCGGCGCTGGGAGTGAGTCAGGCGGTGGTGCAGTTTGTGAACCGACCCGACTCCGAAGTCACCGGCATCGCCTTCGACCCCAGCAACACCCGTATGTACGTAAGCTCCCAGCGCAACCCGGGCGAAACCTTCGAGATCACCGGCCCCTTCACCCAGTGGTAGCTGCACCAGCCGGGTGTTGAGGAAACTGAGCCCAGCTCGTGACGAGGCTGAACCCAGCTCCTGACGAGGCGGATCTCGGGTCTCAGGTCTCAGCTCGGGCTGAACTCGAACTCAATTCGACGGTTCTCGGCGCGGCCTTCTTCGGTGTCGTTGGTGGCCCTGGGCGTTGTCTCGCCGTCCCCGCGAACTCGCAGGAGCTCAGCGGGTACGCCTTCGGCAATCAGAAGGGCCATGACCTCTTCGGCTCGAGCCAACGACAACGCTTGGTTGGCTTCTGCGCTGCCGATGGAGTCGGTGTGGCCAACCACGGTCAGGATGAGGTCGGGGCGGGCCAGACAAAAGCTAATCACCGAGTTGAGCGTGGCTTGATCGACCTCGCCAAGTTCTGACGACCCGAATTCGAAGAAGACATCGTTGGCGATCACCACACGATTGGCGCCGGTGCCGGCTCCAGCCTCGACCCGAATCCGGTTGTCGATCGGCTGGGTCACCCCGTCGAGGGAAGCGACAAACGCGTCGATGGCCTCCTGAGAAGCCATGGTCCCTTCAAGCACGATCGTGTCGCCTTCGATAACGATCATGGCCGAGTCATCGGTACGGCCAAGTGCGGGCGTTGCCGCACCATCTTCCATTTCGTCTTCTTCAGCTGCCTGAGCATCGGCGGCTTCGCCTGTAGCTGCAAGCTGTTCCGGCACCGTGGTCGAACCTTCGGCTGGCGCTTCGCCGGAGCCGGAGGCAGCAGCCGTTTCGGTCAAGCCGCCTTCGCCGCTATCACCACCGCCACCGAGGAGCCCGCCGAAGGCGACTCCTGCGACTGCCAGGGCCATCGCCCCTGCGGCAACGATTGCTTTGGTCCGTCCATTCGACGGAGCTTCTGGCCCCGCAACACCAGCCGCCTTCGCCGGATCCTCGTAAAAGAGACCAACAAAGTCATCGCTGTAAGAACCACCACCACCACCACCACCACTGCTTGGTGCGTCTGCGGTTCGCCCATCACTATCGGGGGCAACTTCACTCGGTTGGGGTCGGTCGGCATCGTGGCTCATGCCGTGGCAACGACTGAAACCCGACACCCTTTTAGCGAATTGAGCAATGTTTAGAACTATTTTGGCTGCGACCCGTGACCTGGGGCCGCGTCATGAGTTCAGCTCAGCTCATACCTTTCTATGAGCCCGAGCCTCAGCTCATGAACCCCAGGTCACGGGTGGCGAAGTTGCGGAGTTCGGGGAAGGCCAGGTCGAGTTGGCCTTCCCCGAGACCCATCCAGCGAGCCAGGGTGGCGCCGTACTGGGCCACCGAGGTGGTGGGGATCATCCGTCCGGCGAAGTTGCCGCGCTCATCGGTGGTGTCGTCGGGGTTGTTGGTCGTTGTTAGGTTCGGGAAGGTGCCGTAGCTGCCGGAGTTCACCGCGCCGCCCCACACGAAGGCGTTGCCGCCCCAGCCGTGGTCGGTGCCGTCGCCGTTGCTGGTGAGGGTGCGGCCGAAGTCGCTGGCGGTGAAGGTGGTAACCGAATCGGCCACCCGCAGCCTGTCGATAGCCCCCTGGAAGGCGGTGACGCCTTCGTCGAACTCGGCGAGGAGTTCCGGGAAACGGTCGGCCTGCTCGCCGTGGGTGTCCCATCCCCCGAGGCCTACAAAGAACACTTGCCGCTGCTGGCCGAGTCGGCCCCGGTTGGCGATGAGTTGGGCCACCACTTCGAGGCGACCGGCGAGGCTGCGGGGGTTGATGTTCTCCATGCCCACGTCGGTGTTGTCGAGGATGTCTTCGAGTTCCTCGGTGACCATCACCGAACGTCGAAGTGATGTGGAAGCGGCTTGATCGAAGGGATTAGGTGAGGCATCGGCAGCGGTCAAACCCGCTTCCATCGAGGTTTGGAGTCCTTCGAAGCTGTCAATCCAGCTCCGCAGCGAAGCGTCGTAGCCGAGCAGCCGCTCGATGCCGACGGTGGCTGAGAGTCGGGCGTAGTTGAGGCTGGGGGAGGCCAGCCAGGGGGTGGAGCCAAAGATCGAGAAGGCGGGGGAGAGGGTTCCGGCGGTGTTGGCTGCCGCGATTGATCCACCCCAGCCATCGTCGATGCTTACGTTGGGTCGAGCGGTTTGCCACAGCTTCTGTTGTTGGCCGTGGCCAAAGAGGAACTGCGGCATCGGCACCGAGCCGAGGAAGTCTTCACGAGTGGTGGGCCGGATCAGCGGGCCGACGTTGTTCACCACGGCAAGCTGTCCGGCGGCAGCCACGCTGGCCAGTCCCGGCAGGCCGGGGTTCAGGCCGAAGGCGCCGTCGTGGATCGGTAGCAGTGAGGCCCGAGGCACCGCGAATTCGCCCCGGGTGGTGCTGTAGGTGTTGTAGTTCTGGCCCGCCACCGCATGGTCGTTGGGTACCACCATGTTGAAGCTGTCGGCGCCGCCGAACAGGAAGATACAGACCAGGCTTCGGCCGTCGCCCTGGGCGCCAGCAACCTCTGCGTCGAGCGGGAGGTGGGCCATGGACACACCGGCGGCGCCAGCGGCGCCGAGCCCTTTGAGGAAGGTGCGGCGGCTCGGGGCGGGGCCGGTGGCGGCCCGGGTTCGGGAGCGGTTGGTACGTGGGGTTCGATCAAACATGGGGAGACCTACTTCTGAACCAGGTGGAAGGGGGAGCCGACGATGCCGTAGATGGCATCGGTGGTGCGGTTGAGTAACCCCTCGGGCGTGTTGGGATGGGTTTGCAGGTGTCCGATAAGGGCGATGCGGGCCGGGGCCGGAAGCGGGCTGGTGAGCAGCAATCGGCTGAGATGGTTCACCAGTCGTTCCGGGTCGGCGGCCATGGCGATCTCGGCTTCGATGTCGATCGTCGCCTCGTTGTCGTCGTCGGGGTTTTGGCTGTTGTAGTTGTAGATCTGGAGGAACAACATGTTGTTGGTTGCCGCCACCGAGATCTCTGTGAGGATCGACAGCTCCGGCGCTTTGAGTGGGCTCCCGGCTTCGAGCGGGTTGTCGGGGGAGTAGAAGTTAAAGACCGATTGGGATCGCATCGGCGCCTGGGCTACCACCGACTCGATTTGGTCCATCGGCTTGGTTGAGGCCTTGTAGATGCCGTTGCCGGTTGGGCCCGGCACCGCATCGAAAGCTCGCCACACCTGGGTGAGGCGCATGATGGGCTCTTTGATTTTGCCGAATCGAGCCGGCAGCGTCTGATGGCCGGTGCGGGCTTCGGCGTCGGTGAGGATGGCTCGGCTTACCGCGGCCAGGTTGCCGCGGGTGCCGGTGCCGTCGTTGTTGAACACCTGAGCCACCCGACCGACGTAGGCCGGAGTGGGGTTGGAGGTCACGAGTCGCTGGATGAGCAGTCGGGCCAGAAACGGGCCGACGTTGGGGTGGTTGAAGATGTTGTCGAGGGCCCGCTTGAGGTCGGAGCGGGTGGTGCCGCCGGCCGGGATACGGGCGCCGTTGAGCAGGTCCTTGGCGCCGGTGTCGTGGAATTCTTCCCACGGGGTCATCGGCGTTTCGGTGCTGCGAAAGTTGGTGTCGCCGTAACTGCGGGAATCGGAGTAGTTCCAGCCGGTGAAGACCCGGGCAAACTCTTCGACGGTGCGCTGGTCGTAGGTTTCGATCGGCTCGCCGCCGCTCATCTGTACTTCACCGTTGGGGGCCAGGCGTTGGAGGCCGATGGTGAAGAGTTGCATCACCTCGCGGGCGTAGTTTTCGTCGGGGCGAATGTTGAGGGCCACGTTGGCCTTTTCGTTGCGCACCATGGAGAGGTACACACCCATCACCGGGTGCAGGGTGACCCGTTCGAGCATGGTGCGGAAGTTGCCGGTGCTCTCGGTGGCGAGCATGTCGTAAAAGTTGCACACGCCGTACTGCGAGTTGCTGAGTTGGTAGTCGCGATCCGACACCACAAAGACCTGGCTCCAGGCGAAGGCCAGTCGTTGCCGTAGTTGGTCTTCGCCCCTGATGGCGTTTTCCCACCAGATGAAGTGGCGGGTCGATTGCAGGCTGCCGTTCGAGTTGGCCATCACGTAGGGCTGGGTCAGCGACGGGGTTTTGGCGAACTGCTGGGTGATCCACTCGTTGTAGGAGCCGATATCCATCAGCTCCCCGAGGGCCGTTTCGCTGGGGCCAAAGGTTGCCTGGGTGAGAAAGCGCACCGCCTCGGCCCGGTTGGCCGGGCCGCTACCGTCGGTTGGAGGCGGATTGTCCGGGTCGGGGTCTGGATCGTCCGGGTCTGGATCGTCGGGGTCGGGGTCGTTCGGGTCGGGGTCGACTGGCGGGCATCCCGCTCCCATCAGGGCGAGGAGCCCGGTAAGGCCAGCCGCCTTTTTGGCCATCGCCGGGGCTCGGCTGGCGCTGGTTTTCGGCGAAGGGGCCGGCGGGGCGGGAGACGGTGGGTCCTCGGCAAGGTCGGTGTCCATAGCGGTAACACGCTTCAGCACCTTCCGCAGGGGGACAGCTTTGGCGAGATTTGCCCAGGAAGTGTGGGGTCGTACCGGCGTTAGGACAGGGTCTTTACCCGTTAAGCCCCTTCCCGCCGTCGCCGAAACTTCTAGCAGTGATGAGCCGATGACAAACGATCCCACCCTCGAGGCATGGGCCGCGATGCTTCAGGTGATGCCGGTGCCGGCCGCGCTGGTCGATTCCGAGGGAATCGTGATGCACGCCAACCGCTGGATCGAGGTTGGCGACAACGACCAGTTGGTTCAGCCCGCATCACAGGAAGTGGCGCCGGGGCTGGTCTTTGGCGTCGACGGGTCCAGCCGATGGCGGGTCCGCCCGCTCAACAACGACGCTTCGGTGCTGTTGGCCACCGCCGACCGGGAAGACGCCGGCGATCACCTGCTGCGTAAGTTCTTTGCATCGAGCGATGCCCTCTTTGTGGTCTACGACCAGGCCGGTCGCGTCATCGAGTCGAACGCGGCGTGGGAGCAGATGCTGGGTTACGACCACGACGCCGTCTTTGGTCTCGATTCATGGACACTGCTGCCTTCAGATGACCTCGAGACTCGGGTCCGGGTCGAGGAGGACCTGAGAACCCAGGGCCGCTCCGAGCCCGCGTTTCGCATGCGCACCGCCGACGGCAGCTATCGGTTGGTGCAGTGGGCCTTACAATTCGACAACAGCGTGGGCCGCTGTTTTGGTGTCGGCCGCGACATTACTGAGGAGGACCGCGCCGCCGCCGAACTCCATCGGCGGGCCTTCACCGATGAGCTGACCGGGTTGGCCAACCGGGCCGCACTGGTGGAGCTGTTGGACCAGTACTTGAAGTCGGAGACGATTCCTGCGGTGCTGTTCTGCGACCTCGATCACTTCAAGGTCGTGAACGACAGCCTCGGCCACTTCGCTGGAGATCTCTTGCTGACCGAGATCGCCAAACGGCTCGATGTGCTGTGCGCCGCCGACAGCGCCGGAGACGCCCACGTGGGTCGCCTTGGCGGCGACGAATTTGTGGTGCTGCTCGGCGACTCCGACATCGAGCGGGCCGAGCTGACCGCGATGGCCATCCTGGACGCCATGGCCGCGCCGTTCACGGTGTTGGGTCGACCGGTGCATGCATCGCTTAGTCTCGGCATCGCTTTGGCGGAGCAGGGTTCCAGCCGCACTTCGGAACAGCTTCTTGGCGAGGCCGACACCGCGGCCTACAAGGCCAAGGAACTCGGGCGGGGCCGATCCGTGGTGTACGACTCGGATCTTCGGGCCTCGGTGAAGCGCCGCTTCAACGTGGAGAGCGAACTTCGCTTCGCCCTTGAGCACAACCAGTTTGAGGTCCACTACCAGCCGATCGTCGGCTTACCCGGCGGCGGTGTGGTTGGAGTGGAGGCACTGGTGCGGTGGCGAAACTCTCTTGGCGATCTGGTGCTTCCTGGCCGTTTCCTTGACGTGGCCGAAGCCGCCGGGCTGATGCCTCAGCTCGGTGACTACGTGATGGTCGAAGCGCTGAAGGCGGGAGCGGAGATCGCAGCCCACGGTCGCGAGTTGCTGATCTCGGTGAACGTGTCCTCTGCGGAGGTCGCCGCTCGCGATTTCGCCCAGTACGTCACCGAAGCCATCGACGACGCTGGCTTCGATCCGCGACTGGTGCTGCTGGAGATTACCGAGTCGACCGTGATCGACACCGAGTCGGCACTGCCCGCCATCCGGGAACTGCATTCGCTTGGAGTCAAGATTGGTCTCGACGATTTCGGCACCGGTTTCTCGTCGCTTTCCCATCTACGGGATCTGCCGATCAACGTGGTGAAGGTGGACCGGTCCTTTGTTGCCGGCCTCACCTCCGACGATGTGACCCTGGCCGTGACGTCGTCGATTCTCCAGCTGTCGCGGGCGTTGGGGTTGGATGTGATTCTCGAAGGCATCGAACACCGCACCGAGGCCAACCTGGCCGAGCAGTTGGGCGCCAAGCTGGCCCAGGGTTATCTGTTTCACAAGCCGATGCCACTGGCCGACCTTCGGCATCTGCTCGGGATCGATCGGCCCGAGGATCGGGTTCGCGAAGCCCGGCTGCGCGATTACACCGGAGACGATCCGGAGCCCACCAGCGCCGCGGACCCCGCCGATCTCAGCCACTCATAGCTGAGGGCTAAGTGTCTAAGTGTCTAAGTGTCTAAGTGTTTCGACGTTCGGGTGTCTGGGTGTTTGGGCGTCCTGGGTACAGAGTCTTCGGTAAGACCAGCCTGCTAGGTTCCGGGCATGCACATCCTCGAAAACGGTTCTCCGCTGCCGCCGATTATGGGCGTCCGCCACGATGGCGAAGCCGGCGATCTGGTGGCCTCGGTTGCCGGGAGTTGGGCCGCGGTTCTGCTCTACCGTGGCGACTGGTGACCCTACTGTCGTCAACAGTTGGTTGACTTCGCAACGCACGGGCTCCCGTTGATGGAGCTTGGGATCAAGGTGGCCGCGGCCTCGGTCGATTCGGTTGAGTCGGTGGCCAAGCTCCGGGAAGGTTTGTACGTCGGGTTCCCGATCTGGGGCGAGCTGGACGCGCTAGCTGTTTCGGCTGACACCGGTGCGCCCTATCAGGCGGGCGACCGTCCGTTTCTGCACGGCACCGGGTGGCTGTTGAACCCCGATGGCAACATCTCACAGTCGCTGTATTCAACCGGCCCGATCGGCCGTTTGACCGCCAGCGACATCATCCGCAAGGTGATGTTCGAAGAGAAGATGGCGGCCGGCTAGCCAGCCCCGCAACCGGGTCTGTTCGGGGTCAGACCCCAACCGGACCCGGTTAGCCCGCCAGCGACATCATCCGCAAGGTGATGTTCGAAGAGAAGATGGCGGCCGGCTAGCCAGCCCCGCAACCGGGTCTATTCGGGGTCAGACCCCAACCGGACCCGGTTAGCCCGCCAGCGAACCCGCCAACCACTATCGTCTCGACCGTGGAGTCGAACGCGGCACCGTCGTCGATCGGAAATGGCTGGGACCCTGATCCATCGCGTTCGTATTCGTTGTCCGCCGAGGCCTACACGGAGTCACGGTTTTTCGACGTTGACCAGCGCCAGATTATCGGTCGCAGCTGGCAGTGGATCTGTCACGGCGAGAAGCTGCGGCATCCGGGTTCCTACCTGGCCGAGACGGTGGCCGGGATGCCGATCGTGGCCCTGCGCACTGGCGCGGGTGAGCTGAAGGCGTTCTATAACGTCTGCCAGCACCGGGCTCACCATCTGGTCGAGGGGGAGGGCACCACTCGAAGTCTGGTGTGCCCATACCATGCCTGGACCTACGACCTTGATGGCCGCCTCACCTCGGCCCGCCACACCAGGCACCTCACCGACTTCGACACCGGGAGCATCTGCCTGCAACCGGTCCAGGTCGAAGAGTTGGGCGGGTTGGTGTTTGTGAACCTCGACATGGCTGCGCCGCCGCTGGCGGAGCAGTCGGGCGACCTCGCTGCCGAGATCGCTCACTGGGCGCCGGATGTGGCCGATCTCACCTTCGCCCGCCGCCTGAACTACGAGATCCGATCGAACTGGAAGAACGTGGTCGACAACTTTCTTGAGTGTTACCACTGCCACGTCGCCCATAAGGATTTTGTGTCGCTGGTCGACATGGACACCTATCGGGTAACCACCCACGGCATCTATTCGAGTCACATGGCTGAGGCCGGCAAGGATGCCAACTCGGCCTACGACGTGAGTGGCGCCACGGTCACCGATCATGCGGTGTGGTGGTTGTGGCCCAACACCGCGTTGATGCGTTACCCGGGCCGGGCCAGTCTCATCGTGTTGAAGATCATCCCGGTCGGCCCTGACCTCACCCACGAGACCTACGACTTCTACCTGGAGACGGCCGAACCGAACGAAGCCGAGATCGAGTCGATGCGCTATCTCGATGAGGTGTTGCAGGTGGAGGACATCAACCTCGTGGAGAGCGTGCAGCGGGGCATGAGTACTCCCGCCTTCACCCAGGGTCGCATCGTGAACGATCCTGGCGGTTCGGGGCTGTCCGAACACGCCCTGCACCACTTCCATGGCCTGGTGCTCGACGCCTACGCCCAGTCCGATAGGGGAAGCAACAGCAACCAAACCGGAGACGTCCAGTGACCGAAGCAACTCCGGCGACAACCTCGGGAACGCTGACCGGTCGGGTGGCGCTGGTTACCGGCGGTAGGGGTGGCGCTGGTCGGGCCGTGTGTGAGCGGTTCGTGAGAGAAGGGGCACGGGTGTTTGCCGCCGACCTGAGCGACGACGGTTCGATCGGCGCCTCCGGTTCGGATGCCGCCCCGGCTGCCGGTGAGTTCCTCCGGTTTGATGTGACCGACGAAGCCGAGGTGTCGGCCGGCATCGGCACCATCGCGGCAACGGCCGGTCAACTCGACATCGTGGTGAATGCTGCTGGCATCGAGATCGAAAAGACCATTGAGGAGACCACCCTCGACGAGTGGAATCGAATCTTTGCCATCAACGTCACCGGCACCTTCCTCACATCGAGGGCGGCACTCTCGCTGCTGCGGCGCTCGCCTCACGCCTCGATCATCAACTTCGGTTCTTACGACGGCTATATCGCCGATCCCAAGTTGGCCGCCTACTGCGCCACCAAGGGTGCGGTCCATG